>CAYVQQ010000117.1:0-9736 GCA_964453085.1 uncultured Mycobacterium sp. | reverse complement strand
CGCACTCGTCCTGCCTTCGCTGAGCCAGCCCAACTGGGTGGAGCAGTTCGGCCGCGTGTTGGTGGAGGCGATGGCCTGCGGGATCCCGGTCATCGGCTCTGATAGCGGCGAGATCCCCAACGTGATCGGCGAAGCGGGGTTGCTGTTGCCGGAGGGCGACGCCGCCGCGCTCAGCGCCGCCCTGGTGGACCTGGCGGCAAAAATTCGTCCCGGCGTCCACGTGCTCTACATCGACACCGGCAACGAGTTCCCCGAAACCCTCGGGATGCGCGACGCCGTCGAAACCAGCTACGACATTCAGTTGATGACCTTGCACCCAGAGCCCTCGGTGCTGGCGCTGGGGACCAGCCTGTGCCACACCGACCCCACCGAGTGTTGCCGGCTGCGCAAAGTCGTCCCGCTGACCAAAACGCTGCCCGACTTCTCCGCATGGGTGACCGCGCTTCGCCGCGCCGATGCACCGACTCGCGCCAACGCGCCGCTGATCAGCTTCGACGAAAAATTCAACCTGGTCAAAGTCAACCCGATCGCCGCATGGTCCGACCAGGACCTGGCCGACTACATCACCGAAAACAACGTACTGGTCAACCCCCTGATGGACGAGGGTTACACCTCGATCGGCTGTGCCCCCATGACCACCAAGCCGGCCCCGGGCGCCGACAAGCGCAGCGGGCGCTGGCCGGGATTCAACAAGACCGAATGCGGCATCCATGTCCAGCCGTGAGGTACACGGTGCGCGCGACTTCGCTCGCTGCGCTGAGCATCCTCCACCGTTGCATGTGAGTGGTCTTTGGTGGTGGTCACGCGACGTGCACCCCGCCTCGGGGTTGTTCGGCAGCCTCACGGCTGCCTCCCTTCCGCGGTTGGCGGCCACCCGCCCGCCCAGTCCGGGTTGTAGGACAGGTGCCGGTGCGGGGACCTAACCCGCCACGTACTCCACCGCTCCGTCGTCCAGCGCGACCCGGACGTCCGAACCGTCTGGCGCCGAGACCTCGGTGCGGAAGACCGCCTTGCCCGGTTCGGTGCGCCAGATCAGCGTGGTCAGCGTCTCACCGGGGAACACCGGCGCGGTGAACCGCGCATCGATCGCGGTGACGTTGGCGGCGACGCCCTTGCCGAGTTCGGCGACCAGCGCGCGGCCGGCCACCCCGTAGCTGCACAGCCCGTGCAGGATCGGCTTGGGGAACCCGGCCAGTTCCCTGGCGAACCACGGATCGCTGTGCAGCGGGTTGCGGTCCCCGGAGAGCCGGTAGATCAGTGCCTGGTCCTCGCGGGTGGGCAACGCGATGCGCGCGTCGGGTTCGCGGTCGGGGATCTCCGGGGCGGCCGGCCGTTGCCCGGGCCGCCCGCCGAACCCGCCCGACCGGCGGATGACCAGGGTGGTCAGCGTCTCGGCGATCGGCTTCCCCGATGCGGGGTCGGTGCCGCGGCCGCGCAGCACGACGATGGCGTTCCTGCCCTCACCCTTGTCCTGGATGTCGACGACCTCGGAGATCACCGACAGCTTGCCCGCGGGCGGCAGGGGCGCGTGCAGCCGGATGCCCTGCGAACCATGCAGCAGCAGGGCGGGGTTGAACGTCCCGATCTTGCCCGCCGCCGCGAACGCCGGGGAGCAGATGACCGCGTAGGTGGGAAGCACCTGCTGGGCGATGTCGTGGCTGTTCTCCGTGGTGAACGACAGGTCATCGACGCCGGCGCCGACGCCGAGCGCGTAAAGCATCGTGTCCCGGTCGGTCCAGGCGAACTCCATGGGTTCGCTCACCGCGCCGACGGCACCGGGGTCGATCGCCATGAGGGAGTCTCCTTCTCGGGAGGATCAGAAGCCCTTTCCCCATCAACCATCGCAAACGCTTCCCACCGGGGCCGCCGCCAGGGCAGGCTAGGGCCATGGCCAGGCGCATGGGAAACGCATCGAAGGCGGTGGCGGTGCTGGCCGCGGTGGGCGTCGTCGGCGCCTGCGGTGGCGGATCACCGCACGCCCGCAGCGTGACCCTGACGTTCATCCGCAACGCGCAGTCGCAGGCCGAAGCCGACGGCGTCATCGACACCTCGATCCCGGGCCCCGGCCTGAGCCCCGACGGGAAGGGGCAGGCCCAGCAGTTGGCACACGGGCATCATGACTTCGACGCCGTCTACGCCTCCGAAACCGCTGACGCGCAGCAGACCGCCGCGCCGTTGGCCGGTGAGATGGGCAAGCAGGTCGAGGTCCTCGCCGGGCTGCGGCCCATCGACGCCGGCTGGTACAACGGCAAACCCGAGACGATGGCCGCCTCGACGTACCTGCTCGCGCCGGCGGACTGGCTCGCCGGGGACCGGCAGAACAGAGTCCCGGGGTCCACCAGCGGCAACGAGTTCAATTCCCGGTTCGCCACCGCCGTACGCAAGATCTACGACGACGGCCACGCCAAACCCGTCGTCGTCACCCAGGGAACGGCGATCATGGTGTGGACGCTGATGAACGCCAAGAACGGCAAGAACGGCCTGCTGACCGGCCACCCCCTGCCCAACACCGGCCGCGTGGTGCTCACCGGCAACCCGGTCGCGGGCTGGACACTGGTGGACTGGGACGGCGCCCGCAACTTCGCCAACTGACCATCGGGCCGATTCCCGCACGTGGTTGACGTGTGCGGCGGCGACCCGCACGATGGCTGCATGCGGTATGTCGTTACCGGCGGTACCGGATTCGTCGGTCGCCGCATCGTCGCTCGGCTCCTTGACCACCGACCCGACGCCCAAGTGTGGGTGCTGGTCCGCCGTCAGTCCCTCGGCCGCTTCGAACGCCTGGCCGCCGCGTGGGGCGAACGGGTCCGGCCGCTCGTCGGCGAACTCCCCGATCTGGCCCTGACCGAGCAGACCGTCGACGGTCTCGGCGAGATCGACCACGTCGTGCACTGCGCGGCGACCAGCGACATCACCGCCGGGGAGGCCGCACAACGCGCCACCAACGTCGAGGGCACCCGCGCGGTGATCGCCTTGGCGCTGCGGCTGGACGCCACGCTCCATCACGTGTCATCGATCGCGGTGGCCGGCGACTTCCGAGGCGAATACACCGAGGATGACTTCGACGCGGGCCAGCGGCTGCCGACCGCCTACCACCAGACCAGGTTCGAAGCCGAGTCGCTGGTGCGCTCGGCGCCGGGGCTGCGCCACCGCATCTACCGCCCGGCGGTGGTGGTCGGGGACTCGCGCACCGGCGAAATGGACAGAGTCGAGGGGCCCTACTACTTTTTCGGCGTGTTGGCCAAGCTGGCGGTGCTGCCGTCGCTGACCCCCATACTGCTGCCCGACACCGGACGCATCAACGTCGTCCCGGTCGATTACGTCGCCGATGCGCTGGTCGCGCTTCTGCACGCCGAAGGTCGCGACGGTCAGACGTTCCATTTGACGGCCCCGAAAACGATTGGCCTGCAAGATATCTACCGGGGCGTGGCCGAGGCTGCCGGGCTGCCGCCGGCGCGCGGGTCGCTGCCCGGCTTGCTGGCCGCGCCGCTGCTGAAGGCGCGCGGACGCGTGCGGGTGCTGCGCGACGTGGCGGCCACCCAGCTGGGGATTCCGACCGAGATCTTCGACATGGTCGAGCCCACCTTCGTCAGCGAGCGGACCCGGGAAGCCTTGCGGGGCACCGGGATCGAAGTGCCAGAGTTCGCCGCCTACGCACCCACCCTGTGGCGGTACTGGGCCGCACACCTCGATCCCGACCGCGCCCGCCGCGACTCCGCACAAGGACCGCTGCACGGCCGCCACGTCATCATCACCGGAGCCTCCAGCGGCATCGGGCGGGCGTCGGCCGTCGCCGTCGCCCGGCGCGGGGCGACGGTGTTCGCGCTGGCCCGCAACGGCCAAGCGCTCAACGAGCTGGTCGCCGAGATCCGCGCCGACGGCGGCGACGCGCACGCCTTCCCCTGCGACGTCACTGATTCCGCGTCAGTGGAACACACCGTCAGGGACATCCTCGGCCGCTTCGACCACGTGGACTACCTGGTGAACAACGCCGGCCGCTCGATCCGCCGGTCGGTGGTCAATTCCACCGACCGGCTGCACGACTATGAACGAGTGATGGCGGTCAACTACTTCGGTGCCGTGCGGATGGTGCTGGCGCTGCTGCCACACTGGCGCGAACGCCGGTTCGGCCACGTCGTCAACGTCTCCAGCGCCGGTGTGCAGGCCCGTAACCCCAGGTACAGCTCGTACCTTCCGACGAAGGCGGCGCTGGACACGTTTGCCGACGTCGTCGCCTCCGAGACACTGTCGGACCACATCACGTTCACCAACATCCACATGCCGCTGGTCGACACCCCGATGATCGTGCCGTCGCAGCGGCTCAACCCGGTGCCGCCGATCAGCCCGGAGCACGCGGCCGCGATGGTGGTGCGCGGTCTGGTGGAGAAGCCGACACGCATCGATCCCCCGCTGGGCACTGTGGCGGAGGCCGGCCACTACTTCGCACCCCGGCTGTCGCGGTGGATCTTGCACCAGCTCTATCTGGGCTACCCCGATTCGGCGGCGGCGCGCGGGTTGCCGATCTCCCCCGCCGCGCCCCGGCCGCCCGAGCGCCCCGGCACCGGGGGCCTGCGCGCCCCCCGGGCGCTGAAGCGGCTGGTGCGGCTGGTCCCCGGGGTGTACTGGTAGGACGGGTTTCCGTTTGGCCGCAGCCCGGCAGCTGCAGGCGAGGTTCGGCCGCCGGGCGGTCGCCCCGGTGAGTGTGAGCGTCCCGGTATTCTTGCGACGGTGACCCCGGTATTCGTCGACGTCGACACCGGGGTCGACGACGCGCTGGCGCTGCTGTACCTGTTGGGCAGCCCCGGCGCCCACCTGGTCGGCATCGCCTCGACTGGCGGAAACGTTGGGGTGGAGCAGGTTTGCGAGAACAATCTGGGCCTGCTCAAGCTGTGCCGGATCAGCGAGGTGCCGGTCTCCAGGGGATCCGACGGCACCCTGACCGGACCGATGCGCCCACCCTCGAAGGTGCACGGACCCCGGGGACTGGGGTACGCCGACCTGCCGCCGAGCGGCCTGGAGCTCACCGACCACGACTCCGCGACAGCATGGGTGCGTGCGGCCCACGCCTTCCCCGGTGAGTTGATCGGCGTGGTGACCGGCCCGTTGACGAACCTGGCGCTGGCGCTGCGCGCCGAACCCGCGCTGCCGACGCTGCTGCGCCGACTGGTGGTCATGGGCGGCTCCTACGACCACCGCGGCAACATCACCCCGGTCGCGGAATGGAACATCAGCGTGGACCCCGAGGCCGCCGCCGCGGTGCTCGCGGCGTGGGGCGGCCCGCGGGCGGCGCTGCCGGTCCTGTGCGGGCTGGACTTGACCCGCACCGTCGCGATGACCCCCGACCACCTCGTCAGGCTGGCGGCCGCCGCGGGGTCGACAACCACACCGATGAGCGCGAGCGACGAACGCGGCACCCGGTCGACGGCGTCCAACCCGTTGATCCGGCTGGTCGAGGACGCGATGCGGTTCTACCTGGAGGCCTACCGCGACAACGGACACGGGTTCGCGGCCCATCTGCACGACCCGCTGGCCGCCGCGGCGGCGCTGGAGCCCGAACTCGTCACCACACGCCCGGCGACGGTGGACGTCGAGCTCACCGGCGCGCACACCCGCGGCATGACGGTGACCGACTGGTCGGGGCGCAGAGAACCCAATGCGCTCATCGGCGTTGAGGTCGACCCGGCGGCGTTCTTCGACCGGTTCATCGAACGGGTGGGGACGTTCGCGCGCCGGTTGCAGGGCGGGTAAACCGCTGCGGCGCACCCTGGCGCGTCGCAGCGACGAACCCGTTGGAGATCACACGCTCTGCCCCGGCAGCTCACGGCCGCCGGACCGTTCCCGGACCGTGGCGGCAAACCGCGGTTTGGGGACTCGGCCGTGGGGTACTGCCCCGGACATGGCCTTCGCCGACTACCAGACAGAGTTGTACAACCAGTCGCTGCATGGTCATCAGCCGCAGTACCCGATCAGATTCGACGAGCTGGAGGCGAAAGCCGCCGCCGCTATGACACCGAAGGTGCGGGACTACGTGGCCGGTGGCGCCGGTGACGAACACACCCAGCGCAGCAACTGCGAGGCGTTCAAACGCTGGGGCCTGTACCCGCGCATGGGCATCGCCCCCGCCGAGCGCGACCTGTCGATCGAGCTGTTCGGGGTGAAGTTCCCGGCCCCGGTGTTCATGGCGCCGATCGGGGTGATCGGGGTGTGCGCCCAGGATGGCCACGGCGACTTGGCCTGTGCGCGGGCGTCGGTTCGCACCGGCATCCCGTTCTTCGTCGGGACACTGACGGCCGACCCGATGGAGGACGTAGCCGCCGCGCTCGGTGACACGCCAGCATTCTTCCAGTTGTACACCCCGCCGGACCGGGAGATGGCGGCCAGCCTGGTGCATCGCGCCGAAGCATGCGGCTTCAAGGGCATCGCCGTCACCCTGGACACCTGGGTCACCGGGTGGCGCCCGCGCGACCTGGCCGGCGGGAACTACCCCCAGGTGCCCAGCGGGTGCCTGGCCAACTACACCAGCGACCCGGTGTTCCGCGCCGCCCTGGAACCGGGCGAGGATGCCAATGAGGCGGCGGTGCGGAAGTTGCCGGTGTTCGGGGGACCGTTCCGCTGGGACGATCTGGAGTGGCTGCGCTCGGAGACCGACCTGCCGCTGATGGTCAAGGGCGTCTGCCATCCCGACGACGTGCGGCGCGCCAAGGACATCGGCGTCGACGGCATCTACTGTTCCAACCACGGCGGCCGCCAGGCCAACGGTGGGCTGCCCACTCTGGACACCCTGCCCGAGGTGGTCGAGGCCGCCGACGGGCTGCCGGTGCTGTTCGACTCGGGGGTCCGCGGCGGCGACGACATCATCAAGGCCGTCGCGCTGGGGGCCGCCGCGGTGGGAATCGGCCGGCCCTACGCCTACGCACTGGCGTTCGGCGGCGTCGACGGTGTTGTGCACGTGCTGCGCTCGCTGATGGCCGAGGCGGACCTGATTATGGCCGTCGACGGCTATCCCTCTCTGAAGGACCTGACACCAGACACGTTGCGTCGCGTCGACTACGTTGACGCCCAACGTCATTCGTAGCTCCCCTCGAGGTACCAGCGCCGGCGGCGGTAACACAGCAGTAGCGCCCGCTCGCCTTCCAGCAGCACCTGCGCGCGGGCAGTGCGGTTCCCCGCCCCGGCGGGGCCCCGGTCGGGGTCCCACCACCGTTCGTCGACCGGCCACGGGCCCGACCACCAGCACAGCCGCTCATCGACGCCATGGGCGATCATTCGCGCGGGGTCGGCGGAGAACAGCCCCCGACCGGTCACCCGAACCGAATTGCCTTGGCCATCAAGCAGTTCCACCGGCTCATCGAGCAACACCGATGGCGACGGCTCGGGCAGCCGGCCAGGCCACGGCGGGCCGGGGTCGGCTCGCGGCACCGGTTCGTCGCCCAGCGGGACCAACGTGATGCGTTCGGCCGGCCCACGACCACCGGACAGCACCGGCACCTGCACCGCCTCCGGACCCAGCAGGCCCTGCACCCGCACCAACGCCCGGCGGGCCCGCAGTCGGTCCTCCTCGCCCGGGCCGCCCCACAGCGGCAATTGCAGCGCCTCGGCGGACACCACCTCCACGGCCCTCAGCCGCAGCAGCGTCACCGGGGCCGTCGGGCGGGTCCGGACATTCCGGGTGCTCAGCCACCCGTCGAGCTGCCAGCGCACCCGGTCGGCGGTGGCGTCCTCGATCAACGGCTCGGCACACCGCCAGACCCGGATGAGCTCCTCGCCGCTCGCGGTGACGGCATGGATGGCCAGCCGGGTGCATCCCACCCCGGCGGCCATCAGCCGCTGATGCAGCGCGCCCGCCAGCGATCGGCCGGCGAACGCCGCGGCATCGACCCGGTCGATCGGCGGATCGCAGTCCAGTACGGCCTCGAACTCCGGCGGCGGCTCCCGACCGGACGGTCCCCGCTCGGGCTCGCCGCAGGCGAACCGGTGCGCCGTGACGCCCTCGGCGCCGAACCGGGAGGCCACGTCGGGGCGGGGTAGCGCGGCGAATTGCCCGATGCTGCGAATCCCCATCCGCCACAACAAGTCCGCCAGCTCCGCCCGGCCCGGTCCGGCCAGGCTCGGCTCGGCGGCGAGGTGACGGATCGACAGCGTCGACAGGAATTTCGCATCGCCCCCGGGCTGGATGATCCGGCCCGCACGCGCGGCGAAGACCGCGGTGGACAGCTGATCGGCGATCCCGGCCTGACACTCGACGCCGGCCACCGAACTCACGGCCACCGCGTCGATCAGCCGCTCGGCGGCCTGTTGTTCGGACCCGAAATAGCGGACGGCCCCGTGCACCGGCAGCACCAGGAGCCCGGGACGCAGCACCTCGGCGCGGGGCACCAGATCCTCCACCGCCGCGATCACCGCTTCGAAGAGTCGGGCGTCGCGGTCGGCGTCGGCGGTCGCCACGTGCAATTGCGGGCAGCGGGCCACCGCCTCCCGGCGGCGCAGCCCCCTGCGCACCCCCGCCGCGCGAGCGGCCGCCGAGCAGGCGATCACCCGGTTGGCCAGGGTTACCGCGACTGGGGCCGTCGCGGACAGGTCCGCCGCCACCGCCGCCGCGACCGCGGGCCAGTCCATGCACCAGATCGCCAGCACCCGGGGAGAAGCCACCGGAATCATCCCGTCCGCGCCCGGCCGACCGGCCGGCCCGCGCACACACCGCCGACCTGCAGTCGCACCCTGCCGATGCGTCCGAAGCCTGGCCGCCCCCCGGCCGTCAGCTCGTAACCGCAGACCCGGGCCGCGAGCCGGGTCGGGGCCCCTTGCCACTCGCCGTCGGTGACCAGCAGGGTACAGCCCTTGTTGCGGGCGCGCGCCACCACCGCCCGCGCCCGCGTCTGCGGCACCCGCCGCCCGCCCAGGCCGAGCACCACCAGGTCCATGCCGTCGACGAGCACCGCGGCCACCTCCACCGGATCGGTTCCGGCATCGGGTATCACCGCGATCCGGCTCAGGTCCGCGCCCATCTCCATGGCGGCCAGCAACCCGATGTCGGGCTGGCCGACGATGGCCGCGTTGCCTCCGGCCGACGTGACCGCGGCCACCACGCCCAGCAGCAGCGACCGCGCCCCCGACAGCATCGCCACCGTCCCCCGCGGCAACGCCACCGGCAGTGAATCCGCCAGCCACGGCGGAAGCGCCAGCCGGGATTCCGGCCCGGGCAACGGGTCCTCGACGGCGGCCGTCCCGGACGTCTTCCCAGACAACACAGCCATCCGACGGCGAAGTGATTCGAGCTGCTCGGCGCGGTTTTCCCGACGCCGATCGGAGGCGATGGCCGATGTCATACCCGTTCCCTATAGTCGAAAGTATGTTCGATGATCGCGAGTAAACACCCGCCCTCCGACAACCGTCAAGCAACGGGAAGGATCGTTTGATGCGCTCGGCTCCGGTGTGGTTGATGCTGCTTTTGAGCAGTGTTTTCGCGGCGTCCCGATGGCCGGCCCGGTCAGAGCGCGCCGATCACCAGCGGTGTCAGCAGTTCCGGAGTCGGGGCGCTGCCGCGATCCTGGCTGTACAGCACGATCTGCCCGAAAAACCCGGCTCCTCCGGCTCTTTGATCCGGTCCACGACCTGCGGTGCGGTCCCGACCAGACTGCCTTCACGCAATCCAAAAGCCGGTGCGCCGAAACGCTTCGGCAACACGACGTCGGCCGGGACGCGCCGTCACCCGGAAGCCCGGCATGATTTCCTGACC
>CAYVQQ010000116.1:4185-9787 GCA_964453085.1 uncultured Mycobacterium sp. | reverse complement strand
CTGGCGGACATTTTCGGTGAGCGGATCCGCTTCGAGGAGTGGGCAGGAGGCATCGCCGATGAGCCCGCCAGTGTTCCGACGATCCGGATCGGTCGGCGGTGGATCAGTTCGTTGTGGCTGATCCCACTGGCGGTGGCCGGCTTGGTCGTCGCCGTTGACATCGCCCAGCACCTACGGCAACACGACTGGATGCAGGCGTTCATCGAGCGTTATCCGGGGACCGCGCCCGCACGTGGTGACATCAAGCCGGGATTGCCGGGGTGGCTGCGTTGGCAACACTTGTTCAACGTCGTGTTCATGATGTTCATCATCAGGTCGGGTCTGCAGATTCTGGCCGACCATCCGCGGTTGTACCTGAATTCGGGCAGCACGCCGGGAACTGCGTGGCTACGGTTGCGCGGCCCGATCCCGGCCGATCGGCTCAATCCGGCCGATCCGGCCCGCGTGTGGACGGCCAAAGACGACTCCGTGTCTTTGCCGAAATGGCTGGGAATACCCGGTATTCGGCATTCCATCGGCCTGGCGCGCTGGTGGCACATCACTTTCGACACGCTGTGGCTGCTCAACGGTCTGGTGTTCTACGTGCTCTTGTTGACCACCGGGCAATGGCGTCGCATCGTCCCGCAGTCCTGGGATGTGCTGCCCAACGCCTTGTCGACGATGGTGCAGTACGCATCGCTGGACTTCCCCGCCAACCACGGATTCACCAGCTACAACGGGCTGCAGCTGATTGCGTACTTCCTGACCGTGTTCGTTTTCGCGCCGTTGGCTTTCGCCACCGGTGTGCTCCAAGCGCCGGCGATCGCGGCCAGGTTCGGCTTGGGCTCAGGGCCGGCCAACAGGCAGGTCGCGCGGTCGATACATTTTCTGGTGCTGGTGTGGATGGTGTTCTTCATCGCGGTTCACACGATCATGGTGTTCACTACCGGTCTTATCGGAAACCTGAACCACATCGTCTTCGGCACCGACACCGACTCCTACTGGGCGCTGGCGATCTATCTCGTCGCCATGGTCGTCATCGTGGTCCTGTGGCTTATGGCCTCACCGGTCACGCTGCGCTACCCGCGGGCGGTACAGGCAGTGGGCCGACGCTCGGTGGGCTGGATCAAGGGACTCATGGAACGGTTCCAGCCGCACGCCAGCTATTCCGAGAACGACATATCCCAATACTTTTGGCCCAACGGCACTGCCGACCTCGGACACATACCGAAAGCTCCAGGCCGAAAATTGGGCCGGCTACCGACTGCACGTCGGCGGATTGGTGGAAAACCCGCGTGACTTCAGCTACGCGGAACTGTTGGCGATGGACAAACACGAGCAGATCACCCAGCACTACTGCATCCAAGGATGGTCGGGTATCGCGAAATGGGGCGGCGTGCGGATGTCGGACATACTCGACATCGTCTGTCCGCTGCCCTCGGCACGCTGGGTCGTGTTCTACTCGCTGGCCGACGGCTCCGAACCGGGCGCCGGCCACTACTACGACTGCCACAAGATCGAACACATGCGCTCCCCGATGACACTTCTGGCCTACGAGATGAACGGTGCACCGCTCACTGAAACCCACGGCGCACCATTGCGGCTGCGCAACGAGGTCGAGTTGGGATTCAAACAAGTCAAATGGATCGAATCCATCGAGTTCGTCGAAAGCTTCGACCACATCGGAAAAGGCCAGGGCGGATACAACGAGGACCACGAATACTTCGGCTACCGGATGCCGATATAGCGCCTCGTACCCAGTGCACATGACATCGCCTGAGGTCGCTTGGCGCACATGGGGGCTGTCCGATATTCGGTGTAGCAAGTGGCATTGTCCGGATTTTTCCTCGGCCGGCGTTCTTCGGCGGCCGGCATGCGATCGGCGGACGTGATGGCCAGGGCGTTGAGCGCTTGCACCGTGTAGGGCCTATGTGGTCCATCGGTTCGGCGCGCGTGGCGGCGCCGATCGCGGCCACGACCGCCGCGTCGTCGGCATCGCGCAACGCCGCTGCCCCCGCCGGCCCGAAGTGGAAAACGACGCCCTGAACAGCTAAAACATCAAGGGTCTCAGAAATTGCGTCATCCGGCGCAGATAGTCCAGCTGGTTCACGTGCAGGACGTGACCGCCGGGGAACCAGTGCAGCGCGCAGCGGTCCCAGTGTTCCCACAACATCACGGCCTGGTCCGGCGGCGCCATCCGGTCGCCGAGGCCGGTGATGAGCATGCGACGGTCCTTGGGCGCCAGCGGCCGGTAGTTCAGCGGGCAGTGGTAGGCGAGTCCTGCCGCGAGCTCGTCGCCGTCGATGCCGGACCGGCGCAGCCCCAGACCGACGAGTTTGTTGGCCGGAAACCAGGTTTCGAACATTGTGGCCGGGGTGACGACCGGGCAGTTGGGGATGACGGCGTCGAGCCGGTCGTCGACCGAGGCCACCAGTGCGGACGTGTAACCGCCCAGCGATATGCCGGTCAGTGCGATGCGGTCGACGCCGGTGTGGCGTAGATAGTCCAGGATGGAGCGGAAGTCGTGCACGGCCTGAGCCATCGCCTCGGCGAAACCGCCGAGGCCCCTGGAAAAATAGCCGAATCCGGTGAACGGCGAAGGCCGCCCGCCCCGCTTGCCGTGAAATGGCAGCGTGTACATCAGCACGTCGTAGCCGGACCGGTAGTACCACGGCAGCGAAAAGAACCGCCCGTTGGCCAGGTACGACGAACCCATGAAGCCGTGAATCACGCACAAGGTGGGACGTGGCCCGTCGTGGTGGCGCCAGTGCTGCGCGCGCACGATGTTGTTGGCGCTCAACGCATTCCACTGCGAGCGCAGTGCCGGATTGATCGCGGTGAAGCTGCTGGGGAAGGCGATGTCGTCGACCGTGCCGCCGGTGATCCACTCGGCGACCGGGTGTGCCGGGTGCGACCGGACGCGGGGTACCTCGGTGGGCGCCGGGAAGGACCTCTCCGGGTCCTGTTCGGCGGCGAGATCGGCATAGAAGCGCAGGTTGGCGCGTTCGTCGCGGGGCGCTGCCCTGCGGGCAGCGGCGGCGACCACCACCGGAGCTACGGTGGCGGCCAGCAGCGATGCGACCCCGGTGCGCAAGGCGATATCGCCGAGGGCGGACGCCTTGACGGCCAGGCGCTCACGCGGCGACAGCGCCGACAGCGACGGCAGCCCGTCGGCACTGGCCGGCACATCAGCGCCCTCGAAGGTGCCCGGAACATCCGGGACCGGGAGAGGCGGATCGGCCGGATCCATGTCGGACGTCACAAGCGCGATGGTATCCGCCGCACCGGGTACACACCGGAACGCCATATCATGAAACGGTTTGCCCCAGAGCCGATCATCTGGAGCCGACGGGTGAGGATCAGGAGAACCGACATGTGGGATCCCGACGTCTACCTAGCCTTCGCCGACCACCGCAGTCGCCCGTTCTACGACCTGCTTACCCGGATCGGGCCGCAGCGAGCACGCCGTGTGGTCGATCTCGGGTGCGGACCGGGTAACCTGACGGCCTACCTGGCCAAACGCTGGCCGACCGCGGCGATCGAGGCGATCGACAGCTCGGCGGAGATGGTCGCCGCCGCACGCGAACGCGGCATCGATGCCACCGTCGGCGATCTGCGCGACTGGAAACCCCGACCCGACACTGACGTGGTGATCAGCAACGCCGCCCTGCACTGGGTGCCGGAGCACGCCGATCTGTTGGTCCGCT
Organism: uncultured Mycobacterium sp.; assembly: GCA_964453085.1. Taxonomy (GTDB): domain Bacteria; phylum Actinomycetota; class Actinomycetes; order Mycobacteriales; family Mycobacteriaceae; genus Mycobacterium. Next base: position 6,101 of record CAYVQQ010000116.1, on the reverse strand, counting down.
GGTCCACGGAGCTGGCGCCGGGGTCCTGGATCGGCGTCCAGGTGCCCGGCAACTTCGAGGCGCCGTCGCATGCGGTGGTGCGAACCCTGGCGCGCCGCGAGCCGTACGCGAAGGTGCTGCGCGACATACCGTTTCGTGTCGGGGCCGTGGTCCAGACGCCGACGTGCTACGCCAACCTACTGCTTGACGCCGGCTGCAGGGTCGACGTCTGGGAGGCTACGTACCTGCACCAGCTCACCGGTGAGCATCCGGTGCTGGAATGGATCACCGGCACCGCGCTGGTCCCGGTGCGCGAACGACTCGGCGACGAGGACTGGGAGCGCTTTCGCCGGGAACTGATACCGCTGCTGGACGACGCCTACCCGGCCCGGGCCGACGGCATCACCATCTTTCCGTTCCGCCGGGTGTTCATCGTCGCCGAGGTCGGTGGCGCGCGCCGCCGAGGTGGATAGTCCCGGCCGGGGGGCCGCGTCGCGAACGTGGTCGACCCACTCATCGTCTGGCGTCCGCGACGTCAGGACGATGAATGCAGTATCGCCATCTCCGGCGCGCGCCCGGCCGCTGAGGCGGCGAGCCCGGTTGTCCGCGCGGGTAGCGACGGGGGAACAGTGATCCGCGCGACGACGAGCAGGTCATGGCAGCCGATCCCAGCGGTTCTCACTGACGAACTCCGACAGCGGCCGCGCGAACGCCCAGCCGTCCAGTTCCAGTGCGGGCCGATCCGGGAACTCGGGCACCGGGCCCAGGCACAGGATCGCCACCGGCTCGGCGCCGACGGGCATCGCCAGCAGATCGGCCAACCGTTGCGGATCGAACAGGGACACCCATCCCATGCCGAGGCCTTCGGCGCGGGCGGCCAGCCACAGGTTCTGGATGGCGCAGGCTACCGACGCGAGGTCCATCTGCGGCAGGGTCCTGCGGCCGAACACGTGTCGCTTCCGGTCTTCGCACAGCGCCACGACGAACAGCTCGGCGCAGTCGAGGATGCCTTCGACCTTCAGCGCGAGGAATTCCTCGCCCCGCTCGCCGAGGGCGGCGGCGGTGAGCGGACGCTCCTCCTCGACGAGGGCGTGGATGCGGCGCCGCAGGGGGTCATCGGTGATGCGGACGAAGCGCCAGGGCTGCATCAACCCGACGCTGGGCGCGGCATGGGCGGCCTGCAGCAATCGAACCAGCACGGCTTCTGGCACCACGCCGCCGGGGGTGAAGCGGCGCATATCCCGCCGCTCGGAGATCACCCGGTAGACGGCCCGCCGCTCGGGCGCGCTGAACGACTGATCGCTCACGGGCTGTAGGTGACGCCGACGGACCGGAAGATGTATTCGGCCGGCATGTCGAACGCCAGCGACCGCCGCGGCAGCCCGCTGAGAACGTCGGCCGGGATGGCGGCCTTGTAGTGCAGCGACAGGTTGCCGCGGAACCTATCGTCGACCGCGCCGACGTCGAGATCGATCTGCAGCCCGGTCGTGGAGATCTCCACTCTGGCAGGGCCGACCTGCGGCGCGTCCCAGCGCACGTCGACGGTCGGGCCGGCCAGCCTGGGCAGCATCGACAGCGTCGCCAGCACCCGCTCCGCGGTGAACACCAGCGACCCCGAGTAGCTGGCGACGCCGTGCGGTAACCGCATGCCGGGAATGGTGCCGCTGAACCGACGGGTCACCGCGACGTAGTCGGCAAGATAGAGCAGGCCTTCCGCCTCGGCCCGGGCGTGTAGGTCGTCAGGCAGCTTGCCGATGCCGAACAACTTCCGGACAAACACCGCCATGACGCCAGTATGACCCGTCGTGCGGGGCCGGACGGACTCGCGGCGCCCGGATCACGTCACCGTGACACAACCGGGGCTGAAGCTTTACTTGACCCTGAAGTTTGTGCGGCTCGACGATGGGAACCATGCGCCTGTTGGCTTTGCTGTGCGC
>CAYVQQ010000116.1:0-4085 GCA_964453085.1 uncultured Mycobacterium sp. | reverse complement strand
GAAGTTTGTGCGGCTCGACGATGGGAACCATGCGCCTGTTGGCTTTGCTGTGCGCGGTGTGCGGGTGGTTCTGGCTCGCCCCGATCAGTGGCGCGGCCGGTACCCCGTGGTTCGCGAATGCGGTCGGTAACGCCACCCAGGTGGTGTCGGTGGTGGGCACCGGCGGCTCGGCGGCACAGATGGACATCTATCAGCGCACCACCGCCGGATGGCAGCCGCTCAGGACCGGGATTCCGGCCCACGTCGGTTCGGCGGGCCTGGCGCCGCAGGCCCGAAGCGGGGTGCCGGCCACCCCGATGGGTGTGTACACCCTGGACTCGGCCTTCGGCACCGCACCGAATCCGGGTGGGGGGCTGCCGTACACGCAAGTCGTCGGGCCCAACTACTGGTGGAGCGGCGACGACCACAGCCCCACCTTCAACTCGATGCAGGTCTGCCAGAAGTCGCAGTGCCCGTTCAGCACCGCCGAGAGTGAGAACCTGAACATCCCGCAGTACAAGCATGCCGTTGTGATGGGCGTAAACAAGAACAAGACGCCCGGCGGCGGGGCGGCGTTCTTCTTCCACACCACCGACGGTCACCCCACCGAGGGCTGCGTGGCGATCGACGACGCGACGTTGGTGCAAATCATCCGCTGGCTGCGACCTGGCGCGGTGATCGCGATCGGCAAGTAACGTCAGTCCACAGGTAAGGCCGGGGTGAGCTTGAAGGCCAAGCCGTCCGATGACGACTGTCGTCTCGTAGGTGCGCTCGTCGCCACCCCGCGACTACCGGGACTGGGTCCCGCGGTGCTCGCCGGCGGATCCGGCGAGGCGCTCAGCGGACTTGTCAAGGGGTATGCGGTACCGCTTCGGTGACGCAATCGCATCGCCGGGATACCAATGGTATTGCAGTCCATCGGGTTTCGGCGTGTCTGCAGCTATGGTTAACACTGGCCACCGACCCCTGTAGACGAAGGTATTCGCTCTATGTACGACCCACTTGGGTTGTCGATCGGGACCACGAACCTGGTCGCCGCGTGTAACGCAAGCCCGCCGGTTTCGCGGCGTGCCGTGCTGACGCTGTACCCGCATTGCGCACCGAAAATCGGGATGCCCCTTGAAACTCCGCCGCTGAGCGAGGACGGCGTGCTGATGAGCGGCTTCGTCGAGCGCATCGGTGACTCGGTGGCGCTGGTGTCCGGCGACGGATCGGTGCACGATCCGGATCTGCTGATGGTCGAAGCGCTGGACGCGATGGTGCTCGCCGCCGGCGCGGATGTGTCGTCGTCGGACATCTCGGTCGCCGTTCCGGCGTACTGGAAGCCGGCGACCGTGCAGGCGTTGCGCAACGGGCTTCGGACCCATGTGGGTTTCGTGCGAAGCGGCATGGCGCCGCGCGTGGTCTCCGACGCCGTCGCGGCGCTGACCGCGGCGAACGCCGAACTGTGTTTGGCGGCAACCGGCGTGGTCGGACTGCTCGACTTCGGCGGCAGTGGCACCTCCGCCACGCTGATGAACCTCGGCACTGACGTCGAGCCGGTCAGCCCGACGATGCGATTTCCGGAGTTTTCCGGCGACGAGATCGACCAGGCGCTGTTGCTGCGCGTCTTCGAGGAGCTCGGGCACGGCAGCGGCGTGGACCCGGGCAGCACCGCCACGGTGGGGCAGCTGGGCCTGCTCAAGGAACAGTGCCGCGCGGCCAAGGAGAGGCTGGCCACCGAGTCGGTGACAGAGATCGCCGCCGACCTCGGGGGACGCCGGTGCACGATGCGGCTGACGCGCGAAGAGCTGGGCGACCTGATCCAGGACCGTCTGACGGGATTCATCTACGCGCTCGACGACATGCTGGTGCGTAACCACAGGAGCTGGGCGGACCTTTCGGCGGTGGTGACCGTCGGCGGTGGAGCAAGTATTCCGATTGTCGCGGAACGCCTTTCGGTACACTCCCGCAGGCCGGTTGTGGCGCCGTCGCAGCCCGCTTTCGCGGCCGCCTACGGTGCGTTGATGCTGGCGTCCAGCGGCGGTGAACTTGACTTCCGCACACGAACGTCCGTCGGTATGCTGGCCGCCGCGGCGGACGCCTGCGAAGTCGTCGACCTGGGGTGCGGCGACGTGCTGGTGATCGACGATGAGGCTATGACCGACCGCGAATTGGCCTGGTCGCAAACCGAATATCCCGGCGACGTCCGGGTGCCGTACACACCGGAGGCCTACGACGAGGACGGCCCCGCGGGCTGGTCGATGCGCCTCAACGTGATCGATGAGCCCACACCGCGGCTGTGGCGACGGGTCCGGCTGTCCCAGTTGATCATCGGGGTCGGCGCGCTGGTGGCCATGACCGCGATCGGCGGCGTGGCGTACACGTTGACCGGCATCGAGAACCGTCAGGGCCCGCCGGCGCCCACCGTGGCACCCCGGCCCGTGCCGCCGCCCAGCGCGGTGGTGCCGACGGCCGTCCCCCCGCCGCCGTCGCCGCCGCCGGCGCCCAGCGCCATCCCGCCCGCGCCGCCGCCATCCTCGCCGCCCCCGCCCGCGCCGTCGCCTCCGGTCGTGGTGACCACGCCGCCCCCGGCCCCGGTGCTCACCACGCCATCCCCGCCGCCGCGACGGACCCACCCGCCGGCCGCGACGAAGACGCCGTCGCCCAGCCCGTCCGAGACGCCCACGACGACACCGCCGCCGCCCAGCCCGTCCGAGACGCCCACGACGACACCGCCCACGTCGGAGACGCCGGCCACGACGACGGTGCCGATGACGACGGAGTGGATCCATGTCCCGCTGCTGCCGGTGCCGATCCCGGTGCCGGTGCCGGCGAACCAGGTCCCGCAGCACCAGCCATCCCAGTACCAGCCGCCCCAGTACCAGCCACCGCAGTACCAGCCGCCCCAGTACCAGCCGCCCCAGTACCAGCCACCGCAGTACCAGCCGCCCCAGTACCCGGGGAGCGGGCCGAACCCGGGCGCTGGGCAGAACCCATTCCTGGCTCCCGGTTACTGATCGCGTCACCGCGTCGCCGCATACCACCAGCAGCTCACGGGCGCCCCGGGCAACACGCGGGTAACGTGGGAGCAACGATTTGGGTGTGCGTCCGGACGCGCCCGCAGCGAGGCTCGGAGGACCTGGAGGCGCAGGTGGAAATCGTGCTCGGGGTGTCGATGGCTCCCACGATCGTCCGGTTGCTGCTGATCGAAGGGGTCGACGCCGACGGCGTGACGATCGAAGAGGAGGCGTTCGACGTCGGCGACCCGGCGCTGCCCGGTGCGGTCGAGCAGGTGATCGCCGCGATCGACGGCACCCGGGAGGGTGCGGCCGAGGGCGGCTATCGGTTGGCGTCGATCGGGGTCACCTGGAGCGACCCCGCCCAGGTCGGCGCGCTACGTGAGGAGCTTGCCGCCCGCGAGGTGGGCGGCGTGATGCTGGTCTCGCCGCTGCTGGCCGCCGCCGCGCTGGCTCAGACCGTGGGTCATGCGATCGGCTACGAGCACATCGCGATGCTGTTCGTCGAACCCGGGCACGCGACGTTGGCCGTCGTCGACGTTTCCGACGGTTCGATTGTCGACCTGCACCGGCGGGCGTTGGTCAACACCCGGCCGGAGGCTCCCCGGGAGGCCCTGGCGGCGGAGCTGGCGACGATGGTCGTCGCACTGGACGCGCGCGGATCGTGGGCCGACGGGGTGTTCCTCATCGGCTGCGGGACGGACATCGTATCCATCAAGCCCGCCCTCGAGGCGGTGACGCCGCTCGCCGTCACCGCACCCGAGGAGCCGGAGATGGCGCTCGCCCGTGGCGCGGCGCTGGCGTCGGCGAACGCGCCGCTGTTCGCCTCGTCGACGTCCGCTTTGGCCTATGCCCTGGACCCCGGCACCGGTGAGATCCCCCCACGCGGGCTGGCCCCGACCTACCTGGACATCAGCGCCAACGCCGACCGCGGCACGGAGGTGCTTGCCTACAGCGCGGCGCTTGACGACAGCGAGGAGGCCACGCGCCGTCGGCGTGGGCCGTTCCTGCTGACCGGCACCGCGCTGGCGGTCATGGCCGCCGTCGCGGTCGGGGTGGTGCTGGTGTCGCTGACCTCGGACCGGCCGGTGGCCGCGGTGCAACACC
>CAYVQQ010000115.1:3676-9792 GCA_964453085.1 uncultured Mycobacterium sp. | reverse complement strand
CGGCGCGCGTTGTTGTTCCTGCGCGCCGACCGCCTCCAGTACTATGTCTCCTGCCTGGTCTATGTGGCGCGCGACCGCTACACCACACCGGTGCGGCGCCAGATCGAGGACATCCTGGTCCGCGAATTCGGTGGCACGAGGCTCGAATTCTCCGCGCGTGTCAGCGAATCCCCTTGGGCGCTGATGCATTTCATGGTCCGTCTGCCCTCCAAGGAGGCGGGTGGCGTCGCGTCCGGCTCGGTCGACATCTCCGAAGACAACCGGGTCCGCATTCAGGCGCTGCTGAGCGAAGCCGCCCAAACCTGGTCCGACCGGCTGTTCGGCGCCGCGGGCAGCACGATCGCGCCGGCGGATGTCGAGTATTACGCGGCCGCGTTCCCCGAAGCTTACAAGCAGGCGGTGGCGCCCGCGGACGCCGTCGACCACATCGGCATCATCGACGAGCTGACCGACGACTCGGTCAAGCTGGTGTTCTCCGACCGAGGCGAAGAAGGGCTCGCGCAGCTCACCTGGTTTCTGGGCGGGCACACCGCATCGCTGAGTCAGCTGCTGCCGATGCTGCAGAGTATGGGCGTCGACGTTCTGGAGGAACGGCCCTTCACCGTCACCCGCGCCGACGGCCTGCCGGTGTGGATCTACCAGTTCAAGATCTCACCGCACCCGACCATGCCGCATGCGTCGTCGGCCGAAGATCGCGACGCGACCGCACGACGATTCGCCGACGCGGTCACCGCGATCTGGCGAGGCCGCGTCGAGATCGACCGCTTCAACGAGCTGGTGATGCGCGCAGGCCTGACCTGGCAGCAGGTCGTGTTGCTCCGCGCCTACGCCAAATACCTGCGACAGGCGGGCTTTCCCTACAGCCAGTCCCACATCGAGGCGGTGCTCAACGACCACCCATCGACGGCCTGCTCGCTCGTCGCGCTGTTCGAAGCGCTGTTCAATCCCAAAACCGCGGGTTCGCTCGGGAGCAACGACGCACAAGCGGCGGCCAACGCGGTCGCCGCGGACATCGACGCGCTGCGCAGCCTGGACACCGACCGCATCCTGCGCGCCTTCGCGTCGCTGGTCCAGGCCACACTGCGCACCAACTACTTCGTGACGAAGGAAGGGTCGGCCCGCGCGCAGAACGTGTTGGCGGTCAAACTCGACGCGCAGTTGATCGACGAGCTGCCGCTGCCGCGCCCCAAGTACGAGATCTTCGTCTATTCCCCCCGTGTCGAGGGCGTGCATCTGAGGTTCGGTCCGGTGGCCCGTGGCGGGCTGCGCTGGTCGGACCGCCGTGACGACTTCCGCACCGAAATCCTGGGTCTGGTCAAGGCGCAGGCGGTGAAGAACGCCGTCATCGTTCCGGTCGGGGCCAAGGGCGGGTTCGTCGTCAAGGATCCGCCGCTGCCCACCGGCGACCCCGCCGCCGACCGCGACGCCGTTCGCGCCGAAGGCGTCGCCTGCTACCGGCTGTTCATCTCCGGGCTGTTGGAGATCACCGACAACGTCGACCACGCCACCGGCAAGGTCAATCCGCCGCCCGAGGTGGTGCGGCGCGACGGCGACGACGCCTACCTGGTGGTGGCCGCGGACAAGGGCACCGCGACTTTCTCCGACATCGCCAACGACGTGGCCAAGTCCTACGGGTTCTGGCTGGGCGACGCGTTCGCCTCCGGCGGTTCGGTCGGCTACGACCACAAGGCCATGGGCATCACCGCCAAGGGCACATGGGAGGCCGTGAAACGGCACTTCCGGGAGATGGGGATCGACACCCAGTCCGAGGACTTCACCGTCGTCGGTATCGGTGACATGAGCGGTGACGTGTTCGGCAACGGGATGCTGCTGAGCAAACACATCAAGCTGATCGCCGCGTTCGACCACCGTCACGTGTTCCTCGACCCGGACCCCGATCCGGAGACGTCCTGGGAGGAGCGCCGGCGGCTGTTCGCGCAGGCGCGTTCCAGCTGGGACGACTACGACAAGTCGCTGATCAGCGAGGGCGGCGGCGTGTACTCCCGCGAGCAGAAGTCGATCCCGGTCAGCGAGCAGGTTCGCGCCGCCCTGGGCATCGACGGCGACGTCGAGGAGATGGCCCCGCCCAGCCTGATCAAGGCGATCCTGCTGGCGCCGGTGGACCTGCTGTTCAACGGCGGCATCGGCACCTACATCAAGGCCGAGTCCGAATCCGACTCCGACGTGGGGGACCGCGCCAACGACCAGGTCCGCGTCAACGGAAACCAGGTGCGCGCCAAGGTGATCGGCGAAGGCGGCAACCTCGGTGTGACGGCGCTGGGTCGCGTCGAGTTCGATCTGTCGGGCGGTCGTATCAACACCGACGCGATGGACAACTCCGCCGGCGTGGACTGCTCCGACCACGAGGTCAACATCAAGATCCTGATCGACTCGCTGGTCACCGCAGGCAAGGTCGACGCCGACGAGCGCAAAGAGCTGCTGGAGTCGATGACCGACGAGGTGGCGCGGCTGGTGCTCAACGACAACATGGACCAAAACGACCTGATCGGCACCAGCCGCTTCAACGCGGCCAACCTGCTCCCGGTGCACGAAAGACAGATCAAGTATCTGGTCGAGCAGCGCGGTCTCAACCGTGAACTGGAGGCACTGCCGTCGGAGAAGGAGATCCGCCGCCGCCTGGAGGCGGGCGTCGGGCTCACCTCACCCGAGCTGTGTACGCTGATGGCGCACGTCAAGCTCAGCCTCAAGGAGGATGTGCTGGGCACCGAATTGCCAGAGCAGGACGTGTTCGCATCCCGGTTGCCGTCGTATTTCCCGACGCCGCTGCGTGAACGGTTCGCCCCCGAGATCCGCATGCACCAGCTGCGTCGCGAGATCGTCACCACCATGTTGATCAACGACGTCGTCGACACGGGGGGCATCAGTTACGCGTTCCGGATCGCCGAAGACGTCGGCGTCCAGTCCGTCGACGTGGTGCGAACCTTCGTCGCCACCGACGCCATCTTCGGGGTGCGCGACCTCTGGCGGCAGATCCGGGCGGCGGACATCCCGGTCACCCTGTCGGACCGGCTCACGTTGGACACCAGGCGTCTGATCGACCGGGCCGGACGCTGGCTGCTCAACTACCGTCCGCAGCCGCTGGCTGTCGGCGCCGAGATCAACCGCTTCGCCGCCAAGGTCGAGGAGTTGACCCCGCGGATGTCGGAGTGGCTGCGCGGTGACGACAAGGCGATCGTGGAAAAGGAGGCCGCCGAGTTCTCCGCGCAGGGCACGCCCGAGGGCCTGGCCTACCTCGTCGCCGCCGGCCTGTACCGATTCAGCCTGCTCGACATCATCGACATCGCCGACATCAACGAGATCGACGCCGCCGAGGTCGCCGACACCTACTTTGCGCTGATGGACCGTCTGGGCACCGACGCCCTGCTGACGGCGGTTTCCGAGCTGCCCCGCGACGACCGTTGGCATTCGTTGGCGCGCTTGGCTATTCGCGACGACATCTACGCGTCGCTGCGTTCGTTGTGCTTCGATGTGCTCGCCGTCGGGGAGCCCGACGAAACCGGCGAGGAGAAGATCGCGGAGTGGGAGCGCCTCAGCGCCTCGCGGGTGGAACGGGCCAGCCGGACGCTCACCGAGATCAAGCAGAGCGGAGCCAAGGATCTCGCGACGCTGTCGGTGGCCGCGCGTCAGATCCGACGCATGACCCACACCAGCGGACGGAGTTCCTCGAGTTGAGCATCGGCTTCGTCGCTCCCGTGCCGGTGCGCTGGTCGGACATCGACATGTACCAGCACATCAACCACGCCACCATGGTCACGATCCTCGAAGAAGCGCGGGTGCCGTTCCTCACGGAGCCGTTCGCCCTCGACATCGCCACCGTCGGGTTGCTGATCGCGGACGTCCGGGTCACCTACAAGGCTCAGCTGCGTCTCGTCGACTCGCCCCTGCAGGTGACCGTCTGGACCAAGCAGCTGCGGACGGTCGACTTCACGCTGGGCTACGAGGTGCGTTCGGTCAACGCCGAACCCGAGTCCAGGCCCGCCGTCGTCGCCGAGTCGCAGCTGGCCGCGGTGCACATCGAGGAACAGCGGCTGGTACGGCTCTCACCCCTGCAACGGGAGTACCTGCAACGGTGGCTGCGGTAACGGGAGGGGAGGCCGAGCGCGGACTGTGGCTGGGGCCGCAGGGCGGCGTCGACCGACGTGCAGACCTGGCCACGTTCGTCGAGCGCGCGATGCGGCTCGATGACGCCATGGTGATCCGGCTGCGCGCTCGGGCCGGTGGGCTGGTGGGCGCTTGGGTGGCAACGGGTTTCGACGTTCTGGCCTGTCGGGTGGTGGCGGGCGCGGTGCGGCCCGCCGATCTGTCGGTCGCCGCGGACGGGCTGGCCCGCGGTTTGTCAGCAATGGACGCCTCGGGGTATGTGGATCCGGGCTTCTCGATGGACTCGGCGTGGCGGGGTGCGCTGCCCCCCGAATCCGGCTTCACCCACGTCGACGACGTGCCGGCCCGGGTGATGCTGGATTTGGCCGAGCGCGGCGCACGACTCGCCAAAGAGCACAGCGGCCCCCACGGGCCACTCGTCTCGCTGCTCGACCAGGAGGTCATCCGGGTCAGTTCGGCCGACGAGGAGGTAGGCGTGCCCATGCGTTGCGTGTTCACTTTGACCGCAATGGGATTCCTGCCACAGCGGGCGGACGCCATTTGCGCCGACGAGATCGTCCGAGTCCGCGTCATGCCGAACTGGCTGCGCATCGACGCCAGGTTCGGCTCGGTGTACCGCCGTCGCGGCAACCCGGCACTGGTGCTGCGCTGAGCGTCAGGCCGTCCGGATCGACACCGGCCGGGCAGAACGCCGCTGACATGCACCGGGCTGGTACGAGCCCGAGGAGCACGGCGCCCACCGCCCCGGGCACCGACACCGCCGCGTGTCGGGTTAGTTTCGCTGACATGGGCATGAACTTCCTGGATCTGACCGGCCGCACGGCGATCATCACCGGGGCGTCCCGGGGCATCGGGCTGGCCATCGCCCGACAACTGGCCGAAGGGGGCGCCAACGTCATGCTGACCGCCCGCACGCAGGAGGCGGCCGACGAGGCCGCGGCGCAGGTGGGGGAGCGGGCGCTGGGTGTCGGCGCCCACGCGGTCGACGAGGACGCCGCGCGGCGCTGCGTGAACCTCGGCATGGAGCGGTTCGGCAGCGTCGACATCCTGATCAACAACGCGGGGACCAACCCGGCGTTCGGCCCGCTGATCGACCAGGATCACGCGCGCTTCGCCAAGATCTTCGACGTCAACCTGTGGGCCCCGCTGCTGTGGACGTCGCTGGCCGTGAAGGCCTGGATGGGTGAGCAGGGCGGCGCGGTCGTCAACGTCGCCTCGATCGGCGGCCTGCACCAGTCGCCGGCCATGGGCATGTACAACGCCACCAAGGCGGCGCTGATCCACGTCACCAAGCAACTGGCACTGGAGCTTTCGCCACGCGTCCGGGTCAACGCGGTCTGTCCCGGGGTGGTGCGCACCCGGTTGGCCGAGGCGTTGTGGAAAGGCAACGAGGACCCGCTGGCGTCGACGACGGCTCTGGGGCGCATCGGCGAACCGGTCGACGTGGCCAATGCGGTCTCGTTTCTGGTTTCCGACGCCGCGAACTGGATCACCGGCGAGGTGATGGTCGTCGACGGCGGACAGGTGCTCGGCAACGCCGCGGACTTCCGGGCTCACCCGGGCGACGGGCGGTGAACACCTTCTGACGTAGCCGGGCTGGATGCGAGGCGTGCCGAAGTTGTCGGACGAGCAGGACCCCGCGCGCTGTCCGCCCGGCAGGGCTTCGGTTCTGCTCCCGTCTCGCGGTAAATTCGTCGGGTGCCGATACCGACCCCCTACGAGGACCTGCTGCGCCTGGTGCTCGAGCGGGGCGCGGCCAAGTCCGACCGCACCGGCACCGGTACCCGCAGCCTGTTCGGCCAGCAGTTGCGCTACGACCTGGCGGCCGGCTTCCCGCTGCTGACCACCAAGAAGGTGCACTTCAAATCGGTTGCCTACGAGTTGCTGTGGTTCCTGCGTGGCGACTCCAACGTCGGCTGGCTGCAAGAGCATGGGGTGACCATCTGGGACGAATGGGCCGACGGCACAGGCGAGCTCGGACCGATCTACGGTGT
>CAYVQQ010000115.1:0-3666 GCA_964453085.1 uncultured Mycobacterium sp. | reverse complement strand
GTGGGCTATATACTTGCTTTGCTCATAACTACAGGCTCTCAGCTGTTGTTTATATACTCGGACCGATCTACGGTGTGCAATGGCGATCCTGGCCCACCCCGTCCGGGGAGTGCGTCGACCAGATCAGCGCCGCGCTGGACCTGCTGCGCACCGACCCGGACTCCCGGCGGATCGTCGTGTCGGCCTGGAACGTCGGAGACATCCCCCGGATGGCACTTCCGCCGTGTCACGCGTTCTTCCAGTTCTACGTGGCCGGCGGTCGGCTGAGCTGCCAGCTCTACCAGCGCAGTGCCGACCTGTTCCTCGGGGTGCCCTTCAACATCGCCAGCTACGCGTTGCTCACCCACATGATGGCGGCCCAGGCCGGGCTGTCGGTCGGTGAGTTCGTGTGGACCGGCGGGGACTGCCACATCTATGAAAACCACGTTGAGCAGGTGCGGCTCCAGCTGGCCCGCGAACCGCGTCCGTACCCGGAACTTGTTCTCGCCCAGCGGGATTCGATCTTCGACTACACCTACGACGACATCGTCGTGAAGAACTACGATCCGCACCCGGCGATCAAAGCCCCAGTCGCGGTATGACGGTGAGTCTGATCTGGGCGCAGTCGACGTCGGGAGTGATCGGGCGTGGCGGCGGGATTCCGTGGCGGCTCCCCGAAGACCTGACCCGATTCAAGCAGCTGACCACGGGACGGACCGTGGTGATGGGGCGGCGGACCTGGGAGTCGCTGCCGGCCGGCGTCCGGCCGCTGCCGGACCGGCGCAACGTGGTGGTGACCCGCCGGCCCGATTACGTGGCCGACGGGGCCGATACTGTCGGCAGCCTCGACGAGGCGCTGAGCGATCCGCAGGTGTGGGTGATCGGCGGTGCGGAGATCTACGCGCTGGCGCTGCCGTCGGCGAGCCGGTGCGAGGTCACCGAGGTCGACGTCGACCTGCGGCCTGACGATGCCGATGTGCTCGCTCCGGCACTGGACGAAACCTGGATCGGCACCACGGGGGAGTGGCTGACCAGCGGTACCGGGCTGCGCTACCGGTTCTGCAGCTACCGACGAAAGCGGTCGCAAGGGTGGATGGTCGTTGACGACTTGAACGGCTGTGCGCGATTCTCGAACCCGTAGGGGCGACTACATCACCAGCTATCCGGCCGCGCCGTGACGAACACCGGCGACTTGGGTCATCACGTTCTCCTTCGACGCCGACGCCCCGATGGAGACGGCGGACGAGTGGCAGTCGAGGCTCGAAAGCTTCGACGGCTCGGTCGCCCGTATCCGAGGCCGGGGCATTGAATGTCACCGTCTGTGGAATGTCACCGTCTGTGCACCCCGGCGACCTGACCATGTTCGACGCGCTCAACAAGACGGTCAACAAGGTTGCCCAGGTGGTGCAGTCCGGGCCGCCGTGGTTTTGCTGCAAGTCGTTGACCTACCCCTGTGCAGGAACCGGCGGATCCTGATGGCGTGGTGGCCGGCCGCTACAGCGTTGCGGCCCGGTCGGGTGTTGGCGTGCGGGTGAGGGTGGTGCCGAACAAGACGCGGATATTGTCGCCTTGGTAGGCGTTGCAGTCGACGGCGTGTCCGGCGATACGGGCTTGGTTGGTGAATTGCCAGGCGGCCGGGGTGGCACCGCCGTAGGGTGCCCAGCCTGCGCCGGTGTTGCCGCCGGAGTCGGCGTAGATGGTGGAGGCATAGCCGCCGCCGTCGGGATAGCCCGAGGAGACCAGGTAGGTGGCCAGCCCTGCCAGGACGCCCCCGCCCTGTTGTTGCCAGTACCAGTGCGGATAGTAGCCCAGCTGCACGGTGACGCCGGCGGTGTTGAACGCGTCGACGACGGCGGTCAGGTTGGCCAGGTCGCCGCCGCCGGCTTCCCAGTCCAGCATCGCGACCGACCCGCCGTGGCTGGCTACCCAGGTGCGGGCTTGGGCTCCCGGGTCGTCGGTGGTGACGTAGTGGTAGCCGATCAGCGGCAGATGGTGCCGGTCGCACCAAGCCTTGACCGGCGGCCAGTACGGGTCCTCGTAGTAGTTGCCCTCGGATACCTTGTGGCACATCCCGCTGAAACCTTCTGGCCTGAGCTGCGTGAGGAAGTCGATGGCATCTTGGGTCGATGACCAGTTGTTGTTGCTGCAATCGGGGTAAAACAGCGTCACGGCCGGTGCCAATGGTCGGTGTGGGCAAGGCATGTGGTGATCCGCACCAGCCCGTCGCGGTCGCGGCGCACCTGCCAGCGCAGCCCATCTTCGGTCTTGACCGCGGTGGCCACCGCCCCGGCTTGGCGGCGAACCTCCCCGGCCCGGGTCGGGCGACCGTGCTTGTTCACTGACAACTCCTTATTTCCTTATTCAGTCCTTACTGGCGTCACCAGGAGTCATCTGACACTAGCGGTGACCTGTGGCGGTGTCGCCGGCCGCGGTCGTGCAGCATCTACCTGCCTCGTGCCCGACCCCCTCCAAACCTCAAATACGTCCGCGGAAGCGCTAACGGACGCAACCACGTAGCGCCCGCAACGGAAGTGGCGGCTGGACGTTTGAGCCCGCCTGCGGCGTTGAGGTACACCCCAACGCCACGTGCCGGCCCCGGTTGCGGACGAACGCGCAGCGATCACGCTCGCGTACGCTCGGCGGCAGTGAGCTTCGTTTTGGGTTTTTGGTTACATGCCCGCGAATGCTGGCACGAGCAAACTCATGAGCCCGCACGTTTACGCCGAAGGATCACCAAAGTTCCGGCGCATTCCGACGACACGAACAGGCTGTGCCCCGTCGTTCGTCGTTGGGAGTCCGCGTGGTTCCCGAGTTCAACTCCGACCACAAACAACCGGGCCCGCGTGGACAGCGCCGGCCGAGTTGTAGTTTCGTTGCAGGCTGCTGCTGGTCGTCGCGGACGGCGACAGCTCGAACAGTCACCGCACATCTGACTGCAAACGGCCAAACTGGCACGTTTTGCTGAGCAGACCCGGCCGTTCACGCCGGCGAATCTCAGCAGTGAGCTCAGGCACAGCCGTTACTCAACTGGTTGGCCCAGGCGAAGAAGCGCAAGCCCCGGTGACCCGACGGCCCTGCTCAGCCGAGCAACGGGGTTGCGCACGGAAACGGCCGAACCGAATCGCCCGAAATCACAGTCGGCCGACCACAATTTGCGTACCCCGTGTGCCACGGACAATGCGGTGATCCGTGCGTCGTGTACCCGGTCCCAGTAACCGGCCGGCTCACCCAGCACGTTCAGTGACGGCGAGGCCAGCCACGCGTCGATCTGCGCTATCGCCTGCGCCGGGGTGCTCGGTGGACGGTAGCTCTGCGGGTGCGTGCAGATGGCGAAGAACTCATGTAGACACGGCCACGGCACCGCCCAGGCCGCCCTTCCCTCAGCGAGCGCCTTGATCCGATCGGCCGCCGCACCGTGGAACTCGGCGTCGCGTCGATGCGCACACACGACGATGTCGGTGTCACCGGGTCCTTGTTTGATCACGGCGCGCAGACCCGGTCTCGATCAGTTCCCGCAGCGTGGTGTGTTCCCCGACGCGCGAGCGCCGGTGCCTCACGCACGAGTTCGTCGGGAAGGTTGACCGTCGTCTTCGTACGGCCGACCGCAGCACTCAAGCCGTACAGCGGTACCTCGTCCCGACGGCGATCTCGTGGCTGCGCGATAGGGTGAGCGCCGTGGCCGAGATC
>CAYVQQ010000114.1:0-9828 GCA_964453085.1 uncultured Mycobacterium sp. | reverse complement strand
GGCCTGGAGCAGAACGGACCTCCCCCCGCTCCAATGGGTTTCGACCCGAACGTTCCCTCGCCGCCGGACGCTCCGCCGGCTGCGGACGCCCCGCCACCCCCGGCGCCTGCCGACTTCGACCCGGACCTGCCCCCGCCGCCGGACGCTCCCCCGCCGCCGGACGCTCCCTCGCCGCCGGACGCTCCGCCGGCTGCGGACGCCCCGCCACCGGGTCCCGAGGCTTCGCCCCCGCCGCACCGGGCTTACAGCGTGGACTGGGACGCCATCGCGCAATGCGAATCGGGGGGCAACTGGTCGATCAACACGGGCAACGGCTATTCCGGAGGCCTGCAGTTCACGCCCAGCACCTGGCGTGCCAACGGCGGCAGTGGCTCTGCGGCCAGCGCGAGCCGCGAGGAGCAGATCCGCGTCGCTGAGAATGTGCTGCACTCGCAGGGCATCGGCGCCTGGCCGGTCTGCGGGCGGCGGGGCTGACGACGACGGCGATCTGCGACCCGAGGACCGATGGCCGCCGAAGCGGCCATCGGTCGGGTAGCGTCGGGCTTCGTGACCGCAACGCCGCGCGAATTCGACGTCGTCGTCTACGGGGCGACCGGCTTCGTCGGGAGGCTGACCGCCGAATACCTGGCACGCGCGGGCGGTCAGGCCCGCATCGCACTCGCCGGCAGGTCGATCGAGCGCCTGCGCGCCGTGCGCGACACCCTCGGGGAGTCCGCGCAGTCCTGGCAGCTGCTGGTGGCGGATGCCTCGTCACCGTCGACGCTCGACGAGATGGCCGCGCGCACGCAGGTGGTCGTCACCACGGTCGGGCCCTACACCCGCTACGGTCTGCCGCTCGTGGCCGCCTGCGCCGCGGCGGGCACCGACTACGCCGACCTCACCGGCGAGGCGATGTTCGTCCGCAGCAGCATCGACCGGTACCACGCGCAGGCCGCCGACACCGGTGCCCGCATCGTGCATTCCTGCGGGTTCGATTCCGTCCCCTCCGACCTGAGCGTGTACGCGCTGTACCGCGCGGTTGGCGACGCGGGTGCGGGTGAGCTCACCGACACCGATCTGGTCGTGCGGTCGATCTCCGGGGGACTGTCGGGCGGCACCATCGCGTCGATGATGGAGGTGCTGCACACCGCCTCCGCCGATCCCGACGCCCGCCGCCGGCTCGCGGACCCCTACACCCTGACCCCCGACCGTCAGGCCGAACCCGAGCTCGGGCCCCAGCCGGACCTGCCGTGGCGGCGTGGCCGCCAGATCGCGCCGGAACTGGCCGGCCTCTGGACGGGCGGCTTCGTCATGGCGCCCTACAACACGCGGATCGTTCGCCGCAGCAACGCCCTGCTGGGCTGGCGATACGGTCGTCGGTTCCGCTACAGCGAGAGCATGAGCGCAGGATCGTCGCCGGTCATCGCCCCGCTGGCGTCGGCCGTCGTGACCGCGACGGTCGGCGCCACGTTCGGGTTGGGCAGCCGCTATTTCCGGCTGCTGCCGCGCCGGCTGGTGGAGCGTGTCGCGCCCAAGCCGGGGACCGGCCCCAGCGCCGCCGCGCGGGAGCGCGGTCATTACCGGATCGAGACCTACACCGCGACCAGCACCGGCGCCCGGTATGTGGCACGCGTGGAACAGCGCGGCGACCCTGGATACCAGGCGACCTCGGTGTTGCTGGGAGAGTGCGGCCTGGCCCTGGCGACCGACCGCGACAAGCTCTCCGAACTGCGTGGCGTCCTGACACCCGCCGCCGCGATGGGTGAGGCGCTGCTGGAACGCTTCCCGGCCGCCGGCGTGTCGCTGCGCACCGACCGACTGGCGTAGTTCCCCGTTGCAGGTGCGAGACCGCTGCCAGTTCCAGTACGGGTCGACCGCCCCGGCGATCCCGTCCGCGTAGGCCTCTTTCGAGCATTCCGGCCAATCCGACCGCAACAGCTCACAGCCCTGCCGGCGGGCCGGGCGCGCCCCTCTTCGGGCGCCTACAGGCCGGCGCGTGACGCTTCCTAGAATTGTCGGGTGACCGCCAGCCCCAGCTCCGCCGCCGACCTGCCCAAGTCCTGGGACCCCGGTGCGGCGGAGGGCGTGATCTATCAGAAGTGGGTGGATGCCGGCTACTTCACGGCGGACCCGACCAGCCCCAAACCCGGGTACTCGATCGTGCTGCCACCGCCGAACGTGACGGGCAGCCTGCACATGGGCCACGCGCTGGAACACACCATGATGGACGCGCTGACCCGCCGCAAGCGCATGCAGGGATACGAGGTGCTGTGGCAGCCGGGCGCCGACCACGCGGGCATCGCGACCCAGAGCGTCGTAGAAAAGCAACTCGCAGTGAACGGCAAGACCAAGGAAGACTTCGGGCGCGAGTTGTTCGTCGAGAAGGTCTGGGAATGGAAGCGCGAGTCTGGCGGTGCGATCGGCGTCCAGATGCGCCGGCTCGGCGACGGCGTGGACTGGAGCCGTGACCGGTTCACCATGGACGAGGGTCTGTCGCGGGCGGTGCGCACCATCTTCAAGCGGCTCTACGATGCCGGGCTGATCTACCGCGCCGAACGGCTGGTCAACTGGTCGCCTGTGCTGCAGACGGCGATTTCGGATCTCGAGGTCAACTATCTCGACGTCGAGGGCGAGTTGGTGTCGTTCCGGTACGGTTCGTCCGACGACTCGCAGCCCCACATCGTGGTGGCCACCACCCGGGTCGAGACGATGCTCGGTGACACCGCCATCGCGGTGCATCCCGATGACGAGCGCTACCGCCACCTGGTCGGCACCTACCTGTCGCACCCGTTCGTGGACCGGCAGTTGCCCATCGTCGCCGACGAGCATGTGGACCCCGAATTCGGGACCGGCGCAGTCAAAGTCACGCCCGCGCACGACCCAAACGACTTCGAGATCGGGCTGCGGCACGAACTGCCGATGATCTCGATCCTGGACACCAGGGGCCGGATCACCGGCACGGGAACGCAATTCGACGGCATGGACCGCTTCGAGGCGCGCGTCGCGGTGCGGGAGGCCCTGGCCGCCCAAGGTCGGGTTGTCGAGGAGAAGCGACCTTATCTGCACAGCGTCGGGCATTCCGAACGCAGCGGAGAGCCGATCGAGCCGCGGCTGTCGCTGCAGTGGTGGGTCCGGGTCGAATCGCTGGCCAAGGCCGCCGGCGACGCGGTCCGCAACGGCGACACCGTGATTCACCCGGCCAGCCTGGAGCCGCGCTGGTTTGCCTGGGTGGACGACATGCACGACTGGTGCATCTCGCGGCAGCTGTGGTGGGGCCACCGCATCCCGATCTGGTACGGACCAGACGGCGAGCAGGTGTGCGTGGGTTCGGACGAGACACCCCCGGAGGGTTGGGAGCAGGATCCCGACGTGCTGGACACCTGGTTTTCGTCGGCACTGTGGCCGTTCTCCACGTTGGGTTGGCCGGAACGAACGCCGGAGCTGGAAAAGTTCTATCCGACAAGTGTTCTGGTGACCGGCTACGACATCTTGTTCTTCTGGGTGGCCCGGATGATGATGTTCGGGACCTTCGTCGGCGGTGACGACGTCCTCACCCTCGACGGACGCCGCGGCCCGCAGGTGCCGTTCACCGACGTCTTCCTGCACGGTTTGATCCGTGACGAATCCGGCCGCAAGATGAGCAAGTCCAAGGGCAACGTCATCGACCCGCTGGACTGGGTGGACAAATACGGGGCGGACGCGTTGCGGTTCACGCTGGCCCGGGGCGCCGCCCCCGGCAGTGACCTGTCCATCGGCGAAGACCATGTCCGCGCGTCGCGGAACTTCTGCACCAAGTTGTTCAATGCCACCCGCTACGCGCTGCTCAACGGTGCGCGGGTGGTGCCGTTGCCGCAGCAGGACGAGTTGACCGACGCGGACCGGTGGATTCTTGGCCGGCTGGAACAGGTTCGCGCCGAGGTCGATTCGGCTTTCGACGACTACGAGTTCAGCCGGGCCTGCGAGGCGCTGTTCCACTTCGCGTGGGACGAGTTCTGCGACTGGTACGTCGAGTTGGCCAAGACTCAGCTTGCCGAGGGACTCGCGCATACCACGGCGGTGCTGGCCGCCGCGCTGGACACCTTGTTGCGCTTGCTGCATCCGATGATCCCGTTCCTCACCGAGGCGTTGTGGCAGGCGTTGACCAGTGGTGGGTCCGATCGGGAGTCGCTGGTCGTGGCCGAGTGGCCCCAGCCGTCCGGCCTGACCTTGGATCCAGTTGCCGCGCAACGGATCAGCGACATGCAACGGCTGGTCACCGAGGTCCGCCGGTTCCGCAGTGACCAGGGTCTGGCCGACCGCCAGAAGGTGCCGGCCCGGCTGGCCGGCGTCGAGGACGCGGATCTGGGCACCCAGGTGGCCGCGGTGACCTCGCTGGCCTGGCTCAGCGCGCCGGGCCCGGGCTTCAGTCGCTCGGTGTCGTTGGAGGTCCGACTCGGGCCCGCCATGGACCGCATCGTCGTCGTCGAACTCGACACCTCGGGCACCATCGATGTGGCCGCCGAGCGCCGGCGACTCGAAAAGGATTTGGCCGCGGCGCAAAAGGAGTTCGCCTCGACCGCCGCGAAACTGGACAACGCCGAATTCCTGGCCAAGGCCCCGCAGGACGTCGTCAACAAGATCCGTGACCGCCAGCGGGTCGCCGGCGAGGAAGTCGATCGGATCACCGCTCGGCTGGCCGGGCTGCAATGACCGATCAGCCCGAGCGGGGGGCGTCCGACGACGCGGCGCCCACCCCCGACGAGATCGCGTCGCTGTGGCAGGTGGAGCACTTGCTGGACCAGCGCTGGCCCGAGACGAAGATCGAACCGAGCCTGACCCGGATCAGCGCGCTGCTGGACCTGCTGGGTTCGCCGCAGAAAAGCTATCCGGCGATCCACATCGCGGGCACCAACGGCAAAACCTCGGTGGCGCGCATGATCGACGCCCTGCTGACCGCGCTGCACCGGCGCACCGGCCGCACCACCAGTCCGCATCTGCAATCGGTGGTCGAACGCATCGCGATCGACGGAAAGCCGGTCACCCCGGCGCAGTACGTGGCGACCTACCGCGAGATCGAGCCGTACGTCCAGATGATCGATGCGCAGTCCCAGGCCGCCGGCGGACCGGCCATGAGCAAGTTCGAAGTGCTCACCGCCATGGCGTTCGCCGCCTTCGCGGATGCGCCGATCGAGGTCGCGGTGATCGAGGTGGGCATGGGTGGCCGTTGGGACGCCACGAACGTGATCAACGCGCCGGTGGCCGTGATCACCCCGACCGGCATCGACCACGTCGAATATCTCGGTGATGACCTCGCCGCGATCGCCGGGGAGAAGGCCGGGATCATCACCCGGGCGCCCGAGGGGGCGCCCGACACCGTCGCGATCATCGCCCGTCAGCCCCCCGAAGCGATGGACGTGCTGCTGGCCCAGACCGTGCGGGCCGACGCCGCCGTGGCCCGCGAGGATTCCGAGTTCGCGGTGCTGGGCCGCCGGGTCGCCGTCGGCGGGCAGATGCTGCAGCTGCAGGGACTGGGCGGGGTGTATTCCGACGTCTACCTGCCGCTGCACGGAGAGCATCAGGCGCACAACGCCGCGGTGGCACTCGCGGCCGTCGAGGCATTCTTCGGCGCCGGCGCGCAGCGTCAGCTCGATGTCGACGCCGTCCGGGCAGGTTTCGCCGCCGTCGCCAGCCCGGGCCGGCTCGAACGCATGCGCAGCGCGCCCACGGTGTTCGTCGACGCCGCGCACAATCCGGCGGGTGCCGCCGCGCTGGCGCGGACGCTCACCGGCGAATTCGACTTTCGCTTCCTTGTCGGTGTGCTCAGCGTGCTCGCCGACAAGGACGTGGACGGCATCCTCGCCGCGCTGGAACCGGCGTTCGATTCCGTCGTCGTGACCCATAACGGATCACCGCGCGCTCTCGACGTCGAGTCACTGGCGTTGGCGGCGCGCCAGGCGTTCGGGCCCGATCGGGTGGCGACGGCCGAGAACCTGCGCGACGCCATCGACGTCGCGACCGCGCTGGTTGACGACGCATCCTTGCGGGGGGAGGCGCGTGGCGAAAGCGAGGCGTTCTCCGGCACGGGGATCGTCGTCACCGGCTCGGTGGTCACGGCCGGGGCAGCGCGGACCCTGTTCGGGCGTGATCCCGAATGACCGGGCAGGCCCACCAAAGCCCACAGCCCGACCCGTGGAAGGGTTTCAGCGCGGTGATGGCCGCAACGCTGATCCTGGAGGCGATCGTGGTGCTGCTGGCGATACCGGTCGTCGGCATGGTCGGAAGCGGGTTCACCGCGTTGTCGGTGGGATACCTGGTCGGGTTGGCGGGGCTGTTGGTTCTGCTCGCAGGGTTTCAGCGCCGGCCCTGGGCGTTCTGGGCGAATCTCGGCGTGCAGCTGGTGGTGCTCGGCGGTGTCCTCGTCTACCCGGGGCTCGGGTTCATCGGGGTGGTGTTTGCCGGGGTGTGGGCGCTGATCGCCTACCTGCGCTCCGAGGTGCGGCGGCGACAGGCCCAGGGGTTGTCGCGACGACCGCCGCCGCAGTGATCGTCTGCCCTATCTGTAGGCTCTGGAACGTGACCGAACGGACCCTCGTACTGATCAAGCCGGATGGCGTCGAACGGGGCTTGGTGGGCGAGATCGTCAGCCGCATCGAGCGCAAGGGCCTCACGATCGCGGCGCTCGAACTCCGCTCTGTCGACGAGGAACTGGCCGCCCGGCATTATGCCGAACACGAAGACAAACCGTTCTTCGGCTCCCTGCTGGAATTCATCACCTCCGGGCCGGTGGTGGCCGCGATCGTGGAGGGACCCAGGGCGGTCGCCGCGTTTCGCCAGCTCGCCGGCGGAACCGACCCGGTGGACAAGGCCGCGCCGGGCACGATCCGCGGTGATTTCGGGCTGGAAACGCAGTTCAACCTGGTGCACGGCTCGGATTCGGCCGATTCGGCCAAACGCGAGATCGCGCTGTGGTTTCCCGACGCGTAGCGGTCCGAACGCTCGGGCGGCACCGGGTCCGCGCCGGGATGTGGGATACTGGCCGCAGGTGAATGTCGCCGGATCGGCGTCATACACCTGGATGAAGACTTGGACAAGCGCGACAATCGCCCGGACGTGATCTGGCGCTGCATGTCCGGTCGTCATTCAGCAGGCGCCGAGTAGGTTCGCCACCAGCCGCTCGGGGCGAAGCCATAGACAAGTCCGGGAGAAGTGACCCGGGCGCATAACGCAGCCCTCGCGTGGCCGCGTCGCAACGACGCGCCCGGGGGTTTGAGGAGAATACGTGGTAAACGATGTCCCAACTTCAGACACATCCCGCGAGCCGCCGGAGGACCTGCCGAACCGCCTGAGGGTGCATCAGCTGGCCCGGGCGCTGGGCAGCACCAACAAGGAGGTCCTGGAGGCGCTCGTCACCCTGGACGGACAATTGCGCAACGTGCAGTCCGGAGTAGACCGCGAAGACGCGTTGCGGGTGCGTGACCTGCTGTTTGCCCAGCCCTCGATGGGGGTCGCGGAATTTCCCGGCGAACCGCTGTTTTCGCAGGCGCCGGAGGCCACCGGCGCGGAAGCCGAAGCCGCCGCCGCAGCGCCGAACGCTGTTGACCGGCCGCACTACATGCCGCTGTTCGTCGCACCGCAACCGGTGGAGGCCGTCGCCGGCGACGCCGGTTACGACGACGATTCGGATGACTCCGACGACAGCGACGAAGACGACGACCAGACCGATCGGCCGGCCGGTCGCCGGCGTCGCCGTGGCCGCCGCGGCCGCGGCCGCGGCCGCGGCGAGCAGGGCGGACCCGACGGTCAGGGCGATTCCGCTGACGAGGGGGAGGGCGGCGCAGCCTCGGACTCGGAGGACAACGCCGACGCCGAGGACACCGATTCCGGCGACGAGGAGAACGTCTCGGCGCCGGGCGGGACGCGTCGCCGGCGCCGACGCCGCAAGTCGGGTTCGAGCGACGACGGGTCTGCGGCGCCCGACGACCCACCGAACACGGTGGTGCACGAGCGTCCGCCTCGTGGTAGCAGGAACGGCGGCACCGACGGTTCGGGGAACGGTGCGGCGGGTGCCGAGATCAGGGGTATCGATGGCTCGACCCGGCTGGAAGCCAAGCGGCAACGACGACGCGACGGACGCGATGCGGGACGGCGCCGGCCCCCGGTACTGACCGAGGCCGAGTTTCTGGCGCGTCGCGAGGCCGTCGAGCGGGTCATGGTGGTGCGCGACCGGATCCGCACCGAACCGCCGCACCCGGGCGCGCGGTACACCCAGATCGCCGTGCTCGAAGACGGCATCGTCGTGGAGCATTTCGTGACGTCGCCGGCGTCCGCGTCGCTGGTGGGCAATATCTACCTCGGAATCGTGCAGAACGTGCTGCCGTCGATGGAGGCGGCCTTCGTCGACATCGGTCGCGGCCGTAACGGGGTGCTCTACGCCGGAGAGGTCAACTGGGAGGCAGCCGGACTCGGCGGCTCCGACCGCAAGATCGAACAGGCCCTCAAACCCGGCGACTACGTCGTGGTCCAGGTCAGCAAGGATCCGGTCGGGCACAAGGGTGCTCGCCTCACGACGCAGGTGTCGCTGGCGGGGCGGTTCCTGGTTTACGTGCCGGGCGCGTCGTCGACGGGCATCAGCCGCAAGCTGCCCGACACGGAGCGCCAGCGGCTCAAGGAAATCCTGCGCGAGGTGGTGCCGACGGATGCCGGGGTGATCATCCGTACCGCGTCCGAGGGCGTCAAAGAGGACGAGATCCGCAAGGACGTCGCACGCCTTCAGGAACGCTGGAGGCAGATCGAGGCAATGGCGGCCGAGACCAAGCAGAAGGCCGCCGGCGCCGCGGTCGCTCTCTACGAAGAGCCCGACGTACTGGTCAAGGTCATCCGTGACTTGTTCAACGAGGACTTCTCCGGCCTCATCGTCTCCGGCGACGAGGCGTGGAAGACGATCAACGAGTACGTCGAGTCCGTTGCGCCCGACCTGACGTCGAAGCTCACCAAGTACGAGCCGGCCAGCCCCGAGGGCCCGGACGTGTTCGCGGTGCATCGCATCGACGAACAGCTGGCCAAGGCCATGGACCGGAAGGTGTGGCTGCCCTCGGGAGGCACGCTGGTGATCGACCGCACCGAGGCGATGACGGTGATCGACGTCAACACCGGCAAGTTCACCGGGACCCAGGGCAACCTCGAGGCGACCGTCACCAGCAACAACCTGGAGGCGGCCGAGGAGATCGTCCGCCAGCTCCGCCTGCGCGACATCGGCGGCATCATCGTGATCGACTTCATCGACATGGTGCTGCCCGCGAACCGCGAGCTGCTGCTGCGCCGGCTGGTCGAATGCCTGGGCCGTGACCGCACCCGCCACCAGGTGGCCGAGGTCACCTCGCTCGGGTTGGTGCAGATGACCCGCAAGCGCATCGGCACGGGCCTGGCCGAGGCCTTCACCGTGCAGTGCGAGACCTGCAAGGGCCGCGGCTACCACACCCACGAGGCGCCGGTGGCCTCCCAGGCCCCGGCCGACGGCGGTGATCGCGACGCGAACGGACGCCGTGGGTCGCGTTCGCGCGGCGGCCGCTCGCGGGGTGGGCGCCAGGAGGCGGCGGCCGCGCCGGCACCCGAGCCGGGGCCGTCGGCGTCCGAGGACCAGGGCGGCGAGGGATAGGCTGGCCTGCGACAGCATCCAACGTGGGGGGAGTCGTGGGGCAGCTGGTCCTGGTCGTCGACGACGAGCGACCGATCCGGACGATGCTGCGCGCCTACCTGGCCGACGCCGGCCACGAGGTGATCGAGGCCGCCCTGGGCACCGAAGCGCTCCGCAAGCTCACCGCGAACCCGGTCGACCTCGTGCTCCTCGACCTCGGTCTGCCCGACCTCGGC
>CAYVQQ010000113.1:0-9857 GCA_964453085.1 uncultured Mycobacterium sp. | reverse complement strand
CGGGCGGCGGCGGAGGGGCCGTCGGGGCCTCGGAGATACCGGGTTCCGGCTCCGGCCCACCGGCAGACCCGGGTGGAGGCGGCGGGTAAGCGTCGCCGGATGGCGGTTGATCGGTCATGGGCAACCTTCCGCTGCGGATTGGGCGAACCGGTGGCCGCCCCACACTACCCGAGCAGCGCGGCGGCCCACGAAGCGTCTCCCGGCCCCACCGATACCGGCGCGGGACATCGGAGGGAAACCCCCAGCACGCCCTGGTGGCCTCATCTAGCCGGTGGCCTCGCGGATGTACTCGCCGATCTGGCGAAGCGACCGGACCGCTTCCGGCACCATTGGCGCAGCCAGCTGGAAGTCGTGGACCTGACCGGGCCACACCCGCAGTTCGGCCGGCACTCCGGCCGCCGCCAGGCGGTTGGCCGCCAGCTGCGCGTCGTGCAGCAACACCTCGGACCCCGAGACGTGGATCAGGGTGCGCGGCAACCCGGGGGTGATGTGCTCCAGCGGCTCATAGATCTCCTCGGGTTTTCCGTCGACCGTGTTCTTGGCGGCCGAACCGGTGACGAGAACATCCAGGGCATCGAACGCCTTCGGGGGAAACATCGCGTCCATCCTGATGTTGGGGTGGGCCTGCTTGCATTCCTTGGTCAGCTGCAGCAGCGGCGAGATCGCCACCAGCGCGGCCGGCACCTCCTCATCCCCTTCGCGTTGCAGCCGTTGCGCCAACGCGAGCGCCAGGTAGCCGCCCGCCGAGTCGCCGGCCAGTACGATCTGGTCGGGCTGGAACCCGCGCGCACGGAGCCACCGGTACCCGTCGTGGCAGTCGTCGAGGGCCATTCCGATCGAATGCCTGGGCAGCAGACGGTAGTTGACCACCAGGACGGGCGAGTCGGCGAACCCCGACAGCGCCTCGACGAGCCTGCCGTGCGAATTCGCGCCGCAGGTCAGGAATGCGCCGCCGTGCAGGTAGACGACGACCCGGCGGGTACCGTCCGCGGGCAGCACCCCCGGCGCACGCACCAGCTGCGCCGAGGCGTTGCGCAGGTTCACCGTCGCGCGGACGGTGGCCGACACCGGGAGCAGCGCCCCCGCCGCGACGTCGATGAGGCCCCAGGGCCAGGGCACGGTGGGGACATGGCTGCCGAGGGCCAGCATGGGCCGGATCGTCAGCCGCGACGCCAGGCCGGCGACCCGGGCGGCGATACTGGGCCCCGATTCGAGGACCTCGACCGGCGCACCGTCGCTGTTGCAGAATCGGCGGGCGGCAAACTCGCGCGCCTTGAGGACGTCATGGGTGCGGACGGCAGGTCGGGTCGAGCTGTATTCGTCACGAAATGCGGTCATGCTCAACGCTTTCTACGCCTTCGTAGTCCGATACGGCATGCGCCGGGGGAGTCTGGTGCACCGAAACCCGCCGAGCCGTTCGGCCAACCCGTCGACGATAGCTTGACACGCGTTGGCGCAGACGACGTTTGAACGGCCGGATTCGATACCGGTTCTGACTCACAACGTGACCGGTTCGTTCGGAAGCCGCCTGTGCAAACCCCGGAGCCGGTTTAAACTGATCGTCGTGACCATCCGGGTGCCGCGTCGTTCGACGATCGCCCTGGCCACGGCGGGGGCGTTGGCTTCGACGGGTACGGCGTACCTGGGCGCGCGCAACCTGCTGCTCGGCCAGGCGACGCACGCGCGCACGGTGATCCCGAAATCCTGGGACATCCCGCCGCGGGCCGACGGCGTCTATGCACCCGGCGGCGGTCCGGTCGAGCGGTGGGACCGCGGGACCCACGCCGACCTGCACCTGATGATCTTCGGCGACTCGACCGCCAGCGGGTACGGCTGCATGAGCGCCGAGGAAGTGCCGGGCGTGCTCATCGCCCGCGGGCTCGCCGAGCGGACCGGCGGTCGCATCCGGCTGAGCACGAAGGCCATCGTCGGTGCTACGTCGAAGGGGGTGTGCGGTCAGGTCGACGCGATGTTCGTCGCCGGACCCCCACCGGACGCGGCGGTGATGATGGTGGGCGCCAACGACGTGACCGCCCTCAACGGCGTCGGCCCGTCGGCGCAACGGCTGGCCCGGGCGGTCCGCAGGTTACGCAGCCACGGTGCGGCGGTGGTGGTCGGCACCTGCCCGGACCTCGGCGTGATCACCGCGATCCCGCAGCCACTGCGCTCGCTGGCCCACGCACGCACCTCCCAACTGGCCCGCGCCCAGGCCGCGTCGGTGCGGGCCGCCGGCGGGGTCCCGGTGCCCCTGGCGAACCTGCTGGCGCCGCAGTTCCGGGCCACCCCGGAGGCGATGTTCTCCGCCGACGGCTACCACCCCTCACCGGCCGCGTATGCGCTGGCGGCCGATGCGCTACTGCACGCGCTCTGCGATGCGCTGGGCGCCGGGGACGGGGACCCCGGACCCGCGCTCCCGCCGTCACCGCCATCACCGGCGCAGTCGGGACTCCCGGTGGTGTCGCGGCTGTGGCGACGCCCGGCGGCGGGGTCAGCCGCCCCGTCGTCACGCCAGCCGGTGGGCAGCGACTAGATTTGAGTCGGCCTCGTCGGGGCCCTTCGGCGAGGGGTGTACCGCCGGCTCCTGAAGCGAACGCGCCCGATCGGATTTGAAGGACATCGTCATGCCTGAAGCTGTCATCGTCTCCGCTGTTCGCTCGCCGATCGGCCGCGCGGTGAAGGGATCGCTGGTCAGCATGCGGCCCGACGACCTGGCCGCCCAGATGGTGCGCGCCGCGCTCGACAAGGTTCCCGCGCTCGACCCGCACCAGATCGACGACCTGATCCTGGGCTGTGGCCTGCCCGGTGGCGAGTCCGGATTCAACATGGCGCGCGTCGTCGCCGTCGAGCTGGGCTACGACTTCTTGCCGGGCACCACGGTCACCCGGTACTGCTCGTCGTCGCTGCAGAGCACCAGGATGGCGTTCCACGCGATCAAAGCCGGAGAGGGCGACGCGTTCATCTCCGCGGGCGTGGAAACGGTCTCCCGCTTCGACAAGGGCAACTCCGACTCGTGGCCGAACACCAAGAACCCGCTTTTCGACGCGGCGCAGAAGCGCTCGGCGGCGGCCGCGGCGGGCGCCGAGGAATGGCACGATCCCCGCGCTGACGGCAACCTGCCCGACATCTACATCGCGATGGGTCAGACCGCCGAGAACGTCGCGATCATGACCGGGATCAGTCGCGAGGAGCAGGATCGCTGGGGGGTGCGCAGCCAGAACCGGGCCGAGGAGGCGATCAAAAGCGGCTTCTTCGAGCGCGAGATCGCCCCGGTGACCCTGCCGGACGGCACCACGGTGAGCGCCGACGACGGCCCCCGCGCCGGCACCACCTACGAGAAGGTCAGCGAGCTCAAACCGGTGTTCCGGCCCAACGGCACGGTCACGGCGGGCAACGCGTGCCCGTTGAACGACGGCGCGGCCGCCCTGATCATCACCAGCGACACCAAGGCCGAGGAACTCGGCCTGACGCCGCTGGCGCGCATCGTGTCCACCGGGGTCAGCGGGCTATCGCCGGAGATCATGGGCCTGGGCCCGATCGAGGCCTGCAAACAGGCGCTGCACCGCGCCGGCATGACGATCGGCGACATCGACCTGTACGAGATCAACGAGGCGTTCGCGGTCCAGGTGCTGGCTTCGGCCCGTGCGCTGGGCATGGACGAGGACAAGCTGAACGTATCCGGCGGGGCGATCGCGCTGGGCCACCCGTTCGGCATGACCGGCGCGCGCATTGCCACCACGCTGCTCAACAACCTGCAGACCCACGACAAGACGTTCGGTCTGGAGACCATGTGCGTGGGCGGCGGCCAGGGCATGGCGATGATCATCGAGCGGCTCGCCTGAAGGCCCACGCGACAAGGTGCCGGCGCGCCAGAACAGGGCCGGCACGCAGGTGCCGGCCCTGTCGCGTCGAGCGTGCTAGTCGTTCTGCAGGTAACTGAGCAGACGCAAGATCTCGATGTACAGCCAGACCAGGGTCACCGTCAGGCCCAGCGCGATGCCCCATGCCGCCTTCTCCGGGGCGCCGGCGCGGACCATCTGGTCTGCGGCGTCGAAGTCGATGAGGAAGCTGAAGGCCGCGATCCCGATGCAGACGATCGAGAACAGGATGGCCAGCGGACCGCCGCTGCGCAGGCCCATGCCGGCACCGCCGCCGACACCGAACATCGCCAGCACGAAGTTGCCCAGCATCAGGGCCAGCACGCCGAACATCGCGGCGATCAGGTAGCGGGTGAACTTGGGGGTGACCCGGATGGCCCCGGTCTTGTACACGACGAGCATGCCGAAGAACACCCCGAAGGTGCCCAGCACGGCCTCGCCGATCAGGGCGCCGGCGTTGGCCGAGGACACCTGGTAGTTCGCGAACACGAACGAGACGGCGCCGAGGAACAGCCCCTCCAGGACCGCGTAGCTCAACACGACCGCCGGGCTGTCCTGCTTCCGCCCGAAGGTGGCCACCAGCACGAGCCCCAGGCCGCCGAGCGCACCGATCATGGTCAGCGGCATCGCCAATGCGGCGTTCGCCGACACCAGGAAGTAGGAGACGATCGCGGCGGCCGACAGCACGGCCAGCGTGATGCCGGTCTTGGTGACGACGTCGTCGACGGTCACCGGTCGGGAGGCTTTGACCTCCTGGTAGGGGGCCCGGTATGGATCGGCCTGGTAGTAGCCCTGCTGCACTTGTGGCGTGCCCGTGCCGAACCGCGCATATCCGCCGCTCTGCTTGGGCAGTGAACGAAATACCGGGTTGCTTGTCTCCCGCACCGTCGGATCCTCTCTCTGGCTGTGGCTTCGAGCTGTGCGAACGCACACTCAACGATCAGCGGCCCGACCGGGGTTCCGGACAGAACCGTCTGACGAGAAATCTCCTGCCTCGGATATGGTCGTCGGCCTAAAGATAAACCTTACCCGCGGACGACGCCGACCTCGGAACGATCTAGATTTCTCGTCGGGGCCGGGTCAGCGTCGCGGCGGCTGCGCACGCCGCGAACGGATCGCGAACAACAGGAGGCCACGACGTGACGGAGGGATCCGGCGTGACGGAGGGATCCGGCGAGGTTCTGACCCGCGTCGAAGGGGGCGTCGGGTTGATCACGCTCAACCGCCCCAAGGCGATCAACTCGCTCAACCAGCCGATGGTGGACAAGGTGCGGGCGGTGCTCACCGCCTGGGCCGGCGACGACACCGTGCGCGCGGTGGTGCTCTCAGGTGCGGGCGAACGCGGACTGTGCGCCGGCGGCGACGTCGTCGCGGTCTACCACAGCGCTCGCAAGGACGGGGTGGCGGCGCGGCGCTTCTGGCGCGACGAGTACCTGATGAACGCGCAGATCGGGCGGTTCGCCAAGCCGTACGTCGCGTTGATGGACGGCATCGTGATGGGCGGCGGGGTCGGCGTCAGCGCGCACGCGAACACGCGGGTGGTGACCGACACCTCCAAGGTTGCCATGCCCGAGGTGGGCATCGGGTTCATTCCCGACGTGGGCGGGGTGTTCCTGCTGTCCCGCGCGCCGGGCGGGATGGGCCTGCACGCCGCCCTCACCGGCGCGCCGTTTTCCGGTGCCGACGCCATCGCGATGGGATTCGCCGACCATTACGTGCCGCATGGCGACCTCGAGGCGTTCACCCGGGCGGTCATCGACAATGGGCCCGACAGCGCGCTGGCCCGGTACGCGGTCGAACCTCCACCGAGTGAGCTTGCCGCACAACGGGACTGGATCGACGAATGCTACGCCGGCGACAGCGTCGAGGACATCCTCGCCGCCCTCCGCGGGCACGGCGCAGCGGCCGCACGGGATGCCGCCGACCTGATCGCCACCCGCTCCCCCGTCGCGGTGTCGGTGACGCTGGCGGCGGTGCGCCGAGCCGAAAACCTGGAAACACTGGAAGATGTTCTGGTGCAGGACTTTCGGGTGTCGAGCGCCTCGCTGCGCTCACACGACCTGGTGGAGGGCATCCGCGCACAGCTGATCGACAAGGACCGCAGCCCGAAGTGGTCGCCGGCGACGCTGGCCGAGGTCAGCACGGCCGACGTCGACGCGTATTTCGCGCCGGTCGACGACGACTTGAGTTTTTGAGAAAGGCGGATTCGGTGACAGACTCGAGATTCGAGACCATTCTCGTCGAGCGCGACGAGCGGGTCGGCATCGTCACGCTGAACCGGCCGCAGGTACTCAACGCCCTCAACAGCCAGGTGATGAATGAAGTAACCTGCGCTGCAATCGAATTCGACGACGACCCCGGTATCGGGGCGATCATCATCACCGGATCGGCCAAGGCGTTCGCCGCCGGTGCCGACATCAAGGAGATGGCCGGGCTGACCTTCGCCGACGCCTTCGCCGCCGACTTGTTCGCCCCCTGGGCCAAGCTGGCGGCCGTACGCACCCCGACGATCGCCGCGGTCGCGGGCCACGCCCTCGGCGGTGGCTGCGAGCTCGCGATGATGTGCGACCTGCTGATCGCGGCCGACACGGCCAAGTTCGGCCAGCCCGAGATCAAACTCGGTGTGCTGCCGGGCATGGGTGGCTCCCAACGGCTGACCCGCGCCATCGGCAAGGCCAAGGCCATGGACCTCATCCTGACCGGGCGCACCATCGACGCCGCGGAGGCCGAACGCAGCGGCCTGGTCTCGCGCGTTGTGCCGGCCGACGACCTGATGACCGAGGCCAAGGCCGTCGCCGCCACGATCTCGCGGATGTCGCGCTCGGCGGCCCGGATGGCCAAGGAGGCCGTCAACCGTTCGTTCGAGTCCACCCTGTCCGAGGGGCTCCTCTACGAACGCCGGCTGTTCCACTCAACATTCGCCACCGAGGATCAGTCCGAGGGCATGGCCGCCTTCATCGAGAAACGCACGCCGAACTTCCGCCACCGGTAGGGCTTCCGATGAACCACCCGCGCTCCGCGACCAACACCGCCGGCCACCAACCGGCGACCCCGACCGGTCCGGAGGTCGACCCCCGCAACATTCCCGAATCGGGCGTCCCCGAATCAGGCGTTCCCGAATCAGGCGTTCCCGAATCAGCGGAACCCCCGAGCGCCGCCGAGCGCCGCCCGGCCGGCCGGCGGTGGTGGCTGCGGCGCTACACCTTCACCGGAACCACCGTCGGCCTGATCTTCGTGTGGTGCTCGATGACACCGTCGCTGCTGCCCCGCAGCGCGCTGTTCCAGGGCCTGGTCAGCGGGATCTCCGGAGCCATCGGCTACGGCATCGGCGTCTTCGCGGTCTGGCTGGTCCGCTACATGTGCGACCGGCAGTCCAGCCCGCCGGCGCCGCGGTGGGCGTGGACGGTGCTGATCCCCGTCGGGGCGGTCGGCATGGTGATCATGGCGATCCGCTTCCGCGTCTGGCAGGACGCCGTGCGCGACCTGATGGGCGTCCCGCACCTGCCCTGGTACGACTACCCGGTGGCCGCGGGGCTGTCGCTCGTGGTGCTGTTCACCCTGGTCGAGGTCGGGCAGTCCGCCCGCCGGCTGGTCAGCTTCCTGGTCGATCGGGTCGACCGGGTGGCGCCGTTCCGGCTTTCGGCGACCATCGTGGTGGTCGCCCTGGCGGTGCTGACGATCACATTGCTCAACGGGGTCGTACTCAAGGTCGCGATGCGCACCATGAACAACACCTTCGCCTCGGCCAACAACGAGGAGAACCCCGACACCGCGCCGCCGAAAACCCCACTGCGATCCGGTGGCCCGGGATCGCTGGCGTCCTGGGACTCGCTGGGCCGGGAGGGCCGCATCTTCGTCGAGGGCGGCCCGACCGTCGGGCAGCTCACCGCGTTCAACGGGGTTCAGGCCACCGAGCCGATCCGGGCCTATGCGGGCCTGAACTCCGCCTCAGGCATCACCGCGACCGCCGAGCTGGCGGCCCAGGAGTTGCAGCGCGCGGGCGGGCTGCAACGCGCCGTCGTCGCGGTGGGCACCACCACCGGCACCGGCTGGATCAACGAGGCCGAGGCCTCGGCGCTGGAGTACATGTACAACGGCAACACCGCGGTGGTGAGCATGCAGTACTCGTTTCTGCCGAGCTGGCTGTCGTTCCTGGTGGACAAGGAGAACGCCCGGCATGCGGGTCAGGCGCTCTTCGAGGCCGTCGACCGGCTGATCCGGCTGATGCCCGAAGGCCATCGCCCCAAACTGGTGGTGTTCGGCGAAAGCCTGGGATCGTTCGGCGCCGAAGCGCCGTTCATGAGCCTCAACAACCTGCTGGCCCGCACCGACGGGGCGCTGTTCAGCGGGCCGACGTTCAACAACACCATCTGGACGGACCTGACCGCCACCCGCGACGCCGGCTCCCCGGAGTGGCTGCCGATCTACCACGACGGCAAGAACGTCCGGTTCGTCGCCCGCGCGAGCAACTTCGCCCGCCCGGACGCCCCGTGGGACGTCCCGCGCGTGGTCTACCTGCAGCACGCGTCGGACCCCATCGCCTGGTGGAGGCCCAGCCTGCTGTTCAAGGAGCCGGACTGGCTGAAGGAGAAGCGCGGCTACGACGTGCTGCCGCAGACCCGCTGGATCCCGGTGGTGACGTTCCTGCAAGTCACCGCCGACATGGCGGTCGCCCTCGACGTACCGGAGGGACATGGCCACCGGTACGTCGCCGACGTCGCCAACGGCTGGGCCGCCGTCCTGTCGCCCCCGGGCTGGACACCGGACAAGACCGACCGGCTGCGGCCGCTGCTGCACTCCAGCGACTAGATCCAGCGGCGCGTGAGGCCGGTGTCGGCCCACGCCGCCGAACCGGCGGACAACCGGCCCAGCACCCCGGCATCCGCCGGCGCGCGATAGCCGCCGACGACGTCGGTGGCCCGGTGCAGACCGATGTCGAGCAGCGCGGCGCCGCCAGGCTCGAGGCGTAGCCCTGCGAGCACACGATCACCCATTCCACGTCGTCGCCGACGGCTTCCGGCAGCCTGGCATCGCTGGTCGGATCGCAGCGCCATTCCAGGACGTTGCGTTCGACGACCAGCGCGCCGGGCACCTCTCCCTCGCGGGATCGCTGCTCCTGCGGCCGGATGTCGACGAGCACCGCCCCGCGGCGGAGCGCCTCGGGCACCTCGGCGGCGGCAAGCCGGCGGTGGCGGCGCCGGGCGGATCGAAGGACGATGTCGATGCGGCTCATCACGCCCCTTCGGGGTGGTCGGTCAGTTCGGATCGGCTGCGGCGCAACGTGCCGGCGCCGGTGACCTCGTAGTACGACATCGCGGTCAGCGGCGGTGAATAGGCATGCACGCTCAGCGCCGGCCCGCCCCGGCCGTCGTCGCCGCCCGCCCATCCCACGTCATGTACCCAGCCCAGCGGAAACCCGGCCTGATCTCCGGCCTCGAGCCGACGACGCCGTAACCGCCTTCCTTCCCAGCGGAATTCGTCGAGCGCTCCGGACAACACGGTCAGTGCCCCGAGCGACCCGCCGTGGTCGTGCAGATCGGTGGCGTGGCCCGGCATCCAGCTGATCAGCCAGACATCGAGTTCGTCGTCACCGTCGATGCGGGTGTACCAGCGCCGCGACTCCGGGATGCCGCCGGGGGGCAGCAGGTGGTCGCAGCGTCCGCTCAGCACGTCGTCGGCGGCTCGGTCGGTGGCGTACAGGAGGTCGGTCACCCGCAGCCGCGTCGGCCCGGACGACGGGGACGAGAGGTTGCGTGGGCGCAGGCTGGAACGGGCGGTGACAGGCGGAAGCATCGGGGAACTCCGGAGGCGGAAACGGACAAGGTGCTCGGCGCGGTGTTACGGCCGACAACACCGCCACAATCCGAAGTACTCCGTCATGGCGACCAGTGTTGCATAGATTGGCATCGTGCGCCGCTGCGGTCGTCGGTTCCGGCGGTTGGGCGCGGCCGTCGCCGCGGCCGGGTTGCTGGCCTGTTCGCC
>CAYVQQ010000112.1:0-9864 GCA_964453085.1 uncultured Mycobacterium sp. | reverse complement strand
GGACCCGGGCCACGCAGCCCCGAGGCCGTCGAAGGCTGGGACCAGGTCCACACCCACACCTGAGCGCGCCGACCCGCACGCGCGGGCAAGCCGGGCCACCCGACCTTTAAGGTCGGGTGTCATGCGTGGGATGCGGGCACGGCTGCTGCTGGTCGCCGCCGCCATGCTGGCGGTCGCGCTACCGGCCGGCTGCTTGACCGGGTGCGGCGGCGGGATCCTCAGCCCCGACCTGGTGGTGGTCAACGGCGGGGAGCCGCCGAACCCGCTCGTCCCGGCCGCCACCAACGACGGCAACGGCGGCAGGATCATCGACCGGATCTTCGCCGGGTTGCTGTCCTACGACGACCACGGGAGGCCGGCGAACGAGGTGGCCCGCTCGATCGAGACCACCGACAACCTCACCTACCGGATCGCCTTGAAACCGGGCTGGACGTTCACCGACGGCTCCCCGGTGACCGCCCACTCCTTCGTCGACGCCTGGAACTACGCGGCGCTGGGCGCCAACGCCCAACTGCAGCAGGGCTTTTTCAGCCCGATCGAGGGGTTCGACGAGGTCGCCGGCCGGGCCGGCGCGACGCCGGGGCCGACGACCATGTCCGGGCTGCGCGTGGTCGACGACCTGGACTTCACCGTGCGGTTGAAGGCGCCGACCGTCGACTTCGAGCTGCGGCTGGGCTATAGCGCGTTCTATCCGCTGCCGGCCGCGGCGTTCCGGGACATGGCCGCCTTCGGCCGCCATCCCGTCGGCGACGGGCCCTACCAGCTGGCCGACGGCCCGGACGGCCCGGCCTGGGAGCACAATGTCCGCATCGACCTGCGCCCCAACCCCGCCTACCGCGGCAACCGCAGGCCGCGGAACAAGGGGCTGCGCTTCGAGTTCTACTCCAACCTCGACACCGCCTACGCCGACCTGCTGTCCGGCAATCTCGACGTCCTGGACACGATGCCGCCGAGCGCGCTGCCGATCTACGCGCGCGACCTGGGCGACCGCGTCGCCGCCGGTCCGGCGGCGATCAACCAGACCCTCGACACCCCGTTGCGGCTGCCGCATTTCGGCGGTGAGGAGGGCCGGTTGCGGCGCCTGGCGTTGTCGGCCGCCATCAACCGGCCACAGATCTGCAGGCAGATTTTCGCCGGGACACGAAGCCCGGCGAGGGATTTCACCGCCCGGTCGCTGCCGGGGTTCGACCCGAACCTGCCCGGCAACGACGCCCTGGACTTCGACCCCGACCGGGCGCGCGAACTCTGGGCCCAGGCCGACCGGATGTCGGCGTGGAGCGGCCGGTACGAGATCGCCTACAACGCCGACGCCGGGCATCGGGAGTGGGTGGACGCCGTGGCGAACAGCATCAAGAACGTGCTGCGCATCGACGCCGCCGGGGCGCCGCAGCCGACGTTCGCCGGGTTCCGCAGCCAGATCACCAACCGCACCATCGGCACCGCGTTCCGCGCCGGCTGGCAGGGTGACTACCCGTCGATGATCGAGTTCCTCGCCCCGCTGTTCGCCACCGGGGCGGGATCCAACGACGTCGGGTACTCCAGCGCGAGGTTCGACGCGGCGCTGACGGCCGCCGAAGCCGCGGCCGGCCCGCGGGAGGCGGACGCGCTGGCCAACGACGCGCAGCGAATCCTGTTGCACGACATGCCCGTCGTCCCGCTGTGGGACTACATCGGCGTGGTGGGGTGGTCGCCGCAGGTGAGCGGCGTGGTGGTCACCTGGAACGGCCTGCCCGACTACGAGCGCATCGTCAAGGCGTGACGAGATGGGCCGGTACGTCGCGCGCCGCGTCGCCGCCATGGTGCCCGTGTTCCTCGGGGCCACGCTGCTCATTTACGGAATGGTGTTCCTGCTGCCCGGCGACCCGGTGGCCGCGATCGCCGGGGACCGGCCGCTGACCCCGGAGGTGGCCGCGCAGCTGCGGGCCCGCTACCACCTCGACGACCCGTTCCTGGTGCAGTACCTGCGCTACCTGGGCGGCGTGCTGCACGGCGACCTGGGGCGCGCCTACTCCGGCCTGCCGGTGAGCGACGTTCTGGCCCATGCCTTTCCGGTGACACTGCGGCTGGCGCTCATCGCGTTTTCCGTCGAGACGGTGCTGGGGGTGGGGTTCGGGGTGGTCGCCGGCCTGCGCCGGGGCGGTGTCTTCGACGCCACCGTGCTGCTGGGCGGGTTGATCCTGATCGCGATCCCGGTCTTCGTGCTGGGTTTCCTGGCCCAGTTCGTGTTCGGAATCTGGCTGGGCATCGCCCCGGTCACGGTGGGGGAGCGGTCGACGTTCGCGCGCCTGGTGCTGCCCGGGATCGTGCTGGGATCGGCGTCGTTCGCCTACGTGCTGCGGTTGACCCGGTCCGCCGTCGCGGCCAACGCCCACACCGACCACGTCCGCACCGCCACCGCCAAGGGCCTGTCGCGGCCCCGCGTCGTGGCGGTGCACATCCTGCGCAACTCGCTGATCCCGGTGGTGACGTTCCTGGGTGCCGACCTGGGGGCCCTGATGGGCGGGGCGATGGTGACCGAGGGCATCTTCAACATCCACGGCGTCGGCGGCGTGCTCTACCAGGCGGTCACCCGGCAGGAGGCGCCGACGGTGGTGTCGATCGTGACGGTGCTGGTGCTGATCTACCTGGTCACCAACCTGGCGGTGGATCTGCTCTACGCCGCCCTGGACCCGCGGATCCGGTATGGGTGAGGGCGGATTCTGGCGGGACACCTGGGCCGGGCTGCGCCGGCGGCCCCAGTTCGTCGCGGCCGCCGCGCTGATCCTGCTGATCCTCGCCGTCGCCGCGTTCCCGGCGTTGTTCACCGCCGCCGACCCGGAGTACGCCGACCCCGCCCAGAGCCTGCTGCCGCCGTCGGCGGCCCACTGGTTCGGCACCGACCTGCAGGGCCACGACATCTACGCGCGCACCGTCTACGGGGCCCGGGCCTCGGTCACCGTGGGCCTGGGGGCCACCCTGGCGGTGTTCGTCGTCGGCGGCGCACTGGGCGCGCTGGCCGGGTTCTACGGCGGCTGGGTGGACGCGGTGGTCTCGCGCATCACCGACGTGTTCTTCGGGCTGCCGCTGCTGCTGGCGGCCATCGTGCTGATGCAGGTCCTGCGCCAGCGCACGGTGTGGACGGTGATCACGATCCTGGCCCTGTTCGGCTGGCCGCAGATCGCCCGGATCGCCCGCGGCGCGGTGCTGGAGGTCCGGGCCGCCGACTACGTCCTCGCGGCCCGGGCGTTGGGCATGAACAACTTTCAGATCCTGCTGCGGCACGCCCTGCCCAACGCCCTGGGCCCGGTGGTCGCGGTGTCCACCCTCGCCCTGGGCCTGTTCATCGTCACCGAGGCCACGCTGTCCTACCTGGGGATCGGGCTGCCGGCGTCGGTGGTGTCCTGGGGCGGTGACATCAGCGTCGCGCAGACCCGCCTGCGGTCGGGCTCGCCCATCTTGTTCTATCCGGCCGGCGCGCTGGCGGTCACGGTGTTGGCCTTCATGATGATGGGCGACGCGTTGCGCGACGCGCTGGATCCGGCGTCCCGGGCGTGGCGGCCGTGAGCGCCGCGGCGTCGCCGCTGCTGTCGGTGGAGGGGCTGGAGGTCACGTTCGGTGGCCGGCCGGTGCTCCGCGGGCTGGACGTGCGGGTGCTGCCCGGGCAGACGGTCGCCGTCGTGGGCGAGTCGGGCTCGGGGAAATCCACCACGGCCGCCGCGATCCTCGGGCTGCTGCCGCCCGGCGGGCGGATCACCGCCGGGCGCATCGTGTTCGACGGGCGCGACATCGTGTCGGCCGGTCGCGGACCCGATCGCCGGCTGCTGCGGTCGCTTCGGGGCCGCTCGATCGGGTATGTGCCCCAGGACCCCACGACCAGCCTGAACCCGGTCTGGAGCGTCGGTTTCCAGGTCCGGGAAGCGTTGCGGGCCAACGCCGGCAGCCGAGCGGCGCGGCGGCGTGCGGTGGAGTTGCTCGCCGCGGCGGGGATGCCGGACCCCGAGCAGCAGGCCGGCAAGTACCCCCACCAACTCTCGGGCGGGATGTGTCAGCGGGCGCTGATCGCGATCGCGCTGGCCGGGGGACCCCGGCTGCTGATCGCCGACGAGCCGACGTCCGCGCTGGACGTCACGGTCCAGCGGCAGGTTCTCGACCACCTCCAGCGGCTCACCGCGCAGTCGGGCACCGCGCTGCTGCTGATCACCCACGACCTGGCCCTGGCCGCCGAACGCGCCGGGTCGGTGGTCGTCGTCCACCGCGGCGCGGTCGTGGAATCCGGTGCCGCCGCGGCGATCCTGCGGACACCGCAGCACGAGTACACCCGGCGGCTGGTGGCCGCGGCCCCGTCGCTGACGGTCCGCAACCCGTGCCGAAAGTCCGGCGGCGCCGCGGGCGGCGACATCCTCGTCGCCTCCGCGCTGACGAAGGTGTACCGCGAGTCGCGGGGGGCGCCGTGGCGGCGGACCGAGTTTCGTGCCGTCGACGCCGTGTCGTTCCGGCTGCGCAGGGCGGGCACCCTGGCGGTCGCCGGAGAATCGGGATCCGGCAAGTCGACCCTGGCGCGGATGGTGCTCGGTCTGCTGCCACCGACCTCGGGCACGGTGGTGTTCGACGGCACCCGTGTCGACGGCCCGATGGCCCGCGGCGCCGAGCTCGCCTTCCGCCGCCGCGTGCAGCCGGTGTTCCAAAACCCCTACCGCAGCCTGGATCCCAGGTACACGGTGTTCCGCGCCATCGAGGAGCCGTTGCGGATCCACCGGGTCGGCGACCGCGCCGGGCGCGCGCGGGCCGTCGGTGACCTCGTCGACCAGGTGGCGCTGCCGTCGTCGGTGCTGGGGCGGCTGCCCCGCGAGCTGTCGGGGGGCCAGCGCCAGCGGGTCGCCATCGCCCGGGCGCTGGCGCTTCGGCCCGACGTGCTGGTCTGCGACGAGGCGGTCTCGGCGCTCGATGTCGTGGTGCAGGCGCAGATCCTGGACCTGCTGGCCGAGCTGCAGGCCGAGCTGGGCCTGGCGTATTTGTTCATCAGCCACGATCTGGCGGTGATCCGCCAGATCGCCGACGAGGTGCTGGTGATGCGGGCCGGCCGGGCGGTGGAGTGCGCGCCCGCCGACGAGTTGTTCGCCCGGCCCCGCCACGAGTACACCCGGCAGCTGCTGGACGCCATCCCGCGCGCCCCGGCCTGCCCGGATAGGTTGAGCACCCGTGACCGATGACCCGCTGGCTCCGCTGCTGGGCCTGCCCGGTGTCGCCGAGGCCGGCGAGGGCGCCCGCGACGCGCTGAGCCGGGCGCACCGGCACCGGGCCAACCTGCGGGGGTGGCCGGTCACGTCCGCCGAAGCCGCGCTGCGGGCGGCGCGCGCCTCGTCGGTGCTCGACGGCGGGCCTGGGCGGGGCGACGATCCGGGCGAGGTCTCCCGGTTCGGCGATCCGGTGTTGGCGGGGGCGATCCGGGTGGCGCAGGCGCTGGAGGGTGGCGAGGGGCCGCTGGTCGGGGTCTGGCGGCGGGCGCCGCTGCAGGCGCTGGCCCGGCTGCACGTGCTGGCGGCCGCCGGCCAGGTTGACGACGAGCGGCTGGGCCGCCCGCGGGCCGGCGCCGACGTCGGGCCGCGGCTGCACCTGCTGGCCGGCCTGGCCGCCGGCCGCACCCGGGCGCCGGCACCGGTGGTCGCGGCGGTGGCGCACGGAGAACTGTTGGCGCTCAAGCCGTTCGGCAGCGCCGACGGCGTGGTGGCCCGCGCGGTGTCGCGGCTGGTGACGATCGCCGGCGGGCTGGACCCGCACGGGCTGGGGGTGCCCGAGGTCGCGTGGATGCGCCACCCGGCGCAGTACCGCGACGCGGCCGAGGGGTTCGCCGAGGGTTCGCCCGAGGGGATCCGGGCCTGGCTGTTGCTCTGTTGCCGGGCGCTGCAAGCCGGGGCGCAGGAGGCGGTGGCGATCGCCGACGCCGTGGCGGGCCGGTAGCCGATCGGGGGCCGGCGGCACCCGGAAACCGCGCCGGGTGAGCCGTCCG
Organism: uncultured Mycobacterium sp.; assembly: GCA_964453085.1. Classification (GTDB taxonomy): domain Bacteria; phylum Actinomycetota; class Actinomycetes; order Mycobacteriales; family Mycobacteriaceae; genus Mycobacterium. Next base: position 3,878 of record CAYVQQ010000112.1, on the reverse strand, counting down.
AGAACACGAAGCGGGCGGCGTTCCGACTCCGTCGGCGCGCCGCCCGCCAGCACGGGATCCGGGTTACCAAGCGTGCATCTGTGGGTTGCGTGGGTTGGCCTCGGCGATCTTGCGGCCCCTCCGGCTGCGATCCCACCCAAAGGACCGTCGGCGCCGTCGAGATTCGCAATCACGCAGGCCCACAACACTTCTGCCATTGTCGCGGCTATGACTCCGCGTGGGTGCCGGGAACCGTGCTGGGCGCCCGGGTCGGGAGATCGGCCCTTCTCTTCCGGATCGATCCTGGCCTCGCCGGGCTTCCGTGGTTCCTTTGTACTCCCAGACCGCCGGCGCGGCAAGGCCCGAATCCACAAAGATCGCGAACACACGCCCGAGGCCCGGGCCGCGCGGTTTTGCTGCGGTCAGACGCCGCAGCGGCGCAGCAGCGAGTAGGTGACCGCCCCGGCGGCCAGCGCGCTGATACCGACCGCGGCGGTGGCGGCGATCGCCGCGCCCGACGGGGCCGGAATCCGGTCGCGCAGCGACACCGGCCGGGAGAACACCAACACCGGCCATCCACGCTCGACGGCTTCCTTGCGCAGGCTGCGGTCGGGATTGACCACGCTGGGATTGCCGACGGCCTCCAGCATGGGCAGGTCGGTGATGGAGTCGGAGTAGGCGTAGCAGCGTTCCAGCGGGTAGCCCTCGCGGGCGGCCAGCTCCTTGATCGCCTGTGCCTTGCCCTCGCCGTAGCAGTAGAACGCGATCTCGCCGGTGTACCTGCCGTCCTCGACGACCATTCGGGTCGCCATCGCGTGGGTGGCGCCCAGGGCCCGGGCGATCGGTGCGACGATCTCCTCTCCGGAGGCCGAGACCAGCACCACGTCCCGGCCGCACAACTTGTGCGCCGCGATCAGGTCGGCGGCCTCGGCGAACACCAGTGGGGTCACGATGTCGTGCAGGGTCTCGTTGACGACGGCCCGGACCTGTTCGACGTCCCAGCCGGTGCACATGCTCGTCATGTGCGCCCGCATCCGGTCCATCTGGTCATGATCGGCGCCGGAGAGCAGAAAGATGAACTGGGCGTAGCTGGACTTGAGCACGGCGCGGCGGTTCAGCAGACCCTGATCGAAAAAAGGTTTGCTGAATGCCAGCGTGCTGGACTTGGCGATGATCGTTTTGTCCAGGTCGAAGAAGGCCGCGGTGTGGGCCTGCGGGGAGCCGTCCGCCAGTGCTGCCGGTGCTGCCTGCTGCTGTGCGGCCGGATCGGAGACGGTCACCGCCCCAGCATAGGCCGCGGTGCCGGAACGGCCACCGGCCACTTGCGTCAGCCCTCACTGTCATGTGTATAGTAAGCATTACTCGGCCCTGAGCCGAGGGTGCATCAGCCCGACCCCCCGGGGCTGATGCACGACGACCCTCGCCTCCTCCCCCCCTGGCGGGGGTCGTCCCTTTTTCCGGGTGGGAAATCTCTTCGCCGGCCCCGCCGATCCGTTTGCCGGTGTGCGCCCGCTTCCCCGTGCGCGCGTTCCCGGAACACGGTGCACAGTCTCACCGCCATCCACAGCTGCGGATCTTGCGACTGGTGTCCCGTGGCCGCCGCCGCGCACGGTGGGTGGGTGACCGGTACTGTGCGCGCCGCGGCGGCGGGTTCGTCGGGGGTGTTGGCGGTGGTGACCGAGCCGTCGCTGCGCGGCGAGCTGGACCGGATGGCCGCGGCCGTCGGCGTCCGGATCGTGCACGCGGGTGGTGCTCCGGAGGTGACCGGGGCGGTGAGCCGGGCGGTGAGCCGCAAGAACTGGGCGGCCGCCGCCGCGGTGCTGCTCGACGAGGCGGCGGCGCGGCGGTGCGGGCAGGCGGCGCTGCCCCGGCGCGCCCGCGTCTTCGTGGTGACCGCCGCCGAGCCCGTCCCGGCGACGTGGTCGGCGGCCATCGCGGTCGGCGCCGAACGGGTGCTGATCCTGCCGGGGCAGGAGCACGAGCTGATCCGCGCACTCGCCGACGCCGAGGAGGCGGTGCGCGACGATGGGTTGCGCGGCGACGTGGTCGCCGTCGTCGGGGGGTGCGGCGGGGCCGGCGCCTCGTTGTTCGCGACCGCGCTGGCGCACGCGGCGGCCGGCGCGCTGCTGGTGGATCTCGACCCGTGGGGCGGTGGCCTGGACCTGCTGGTGGGGTGCGAGACCGCACCGGGCCTGCGCTGGCCCGACCTGGCGTTGCAGGGCGGTCGGCTGACCTGGCCGGCCGTGCGCGATGCCCTGCCCCGCCATCGCGGCGTCAGCGTGCTGTCCGGCACCCGGCGCGGCTACGACCTCGAGGACCTCGCGCCCGGACCGGTCGACGCCGTGATCGATGCGGGCCGGCGCGGGGGGGTCACCGTGGTGTGCGACCTGCCCCGCCGCCCGGCCGACGCGGTGCAGGCCGCGCTCGACGCGGCCGATCTCGTCGTGGTGGTCAGCCCGTGCCAGGTGCGCGCGTGTGCCGCCACCGCGGCGATGGCCGCGCCGTTGACGGCGATCAACCCCAACGTCGGGTTGGTGGTGCGGGGCCCGGCGCCGGGCGGGCTGCGGGCCGCCGAGGTCGCCGAGGTCACCGGCCTGCCGCTGCTGGCGGCGATGAAGGCGCAGCCGCAACTCGCCGACCAGCTCGAGCGCGGCGGTTTGCGGCCCCGGCGGCGGTCGGCGCTGGCGGCGGCGGCCCGCCGGGTGCTTGCCCTGTTGCCCCGGGCCGGGTCGCCGCAGATCGGCGCGGCGGCGTGAGCGGATCGCTGATCGAACGCGTGCGTGAGCGGCTGGCCGCGGAGCCAGCCCCGCCGGGCTTCGCTCTGCGGCCCGGGGTGATCGCCGCCGCCATCCGCGCCGAATCCGGCGGGATGCTCGGCGACGCCGAGGTGCTCGCCCATCTGCGGGTGCTGGAGACCGAACTGACCGGCGCCGGCATCCTCGAACCCCTGCTGTGCGCGGACGGCACGACAGACGTGTTGGTGACCGCACCGGACGCGGTGTGGGTCGACGACGGAAACGGCCTGCGGCGCACCGGGATCCGTTTCTCCGACGAGGCCGCGGTGCGGCGTTTGGCGCAGCGCCTGGCGCTGGCCGCGGGCCGGCGTCTCGACGACGCCCAGCCGTGGGTGGACGGCCAGCTCACCGGGGTCGGCGGCGCGGGGTTCGCGGTGCGCCTGCATGCGGTGCTGCCGCCGGTGGCCCCGGCGGGGACCTGCCTGTCCCTGCGGGTGCTGCGGCCCGCCGCCCAGGACCTGGCGGCCCTGGCCGCGGCGGGCACGCTCGAACCCGAGGCCGCCGCGCTGGTCACCGGCATCATCGCGGCCCGGCTGGCCTTCCTGGTGTGCGGCGGCACGGGGGCGGGCAAGACGACGTTGCTGGCGGCGATGTTGGGTGCGGTCGCGCCCACCGAGCGGATCGTCTGCGTCGAGGACGCCGCCGAACTGGCACCCCGGCACCCCCACCTGGTCAAGCTGGTCGCGCGCTGCGCCAACGTCGAAGGGGTCGGCGAGGTCCCGGTGCGCCAGCTCGTCCGGCAGGCGCTGCGTATGCGGCCCGACCGGATCGTCGTGGGGGAGGTGCGGGGCGCCGAGGTCGTCGATCTGCTGGCCGCGCTGAACACCGGCCACGACGGTGGGGCGGGTACCGTGCACGCCAACAACCCGGCCGAGGTTCCCGCCCGGCTGGAGGCGCTGGCGGCGCTCGGCGGCCTCGACCGGGCCGCGCTGCACAGCCAGCTCGCCGCCGCGGTGCAGGTGCTGCTGCATGTGGCCCGCGACAGCGCCGGCGCCCGCAGGCTGACCGAGATCGCGGTGCTGCGTCCCGCCGACGGCCGGGTCCGGGCGGTCACGGCGTGGCGCGCCGGCGTGGGACTGGCGGATGGCGCCGCCGAGCTGCGCG
>CAYVQQ010000111.1:0-9881 GCA_964453085.1 uncultured Mycobacterium sp. | reverse complement strand
GCGATTGGAAACATTTTTATGGTAGAGAAGCAGCGTGTTTCCACTGTCGATTTGAGGTTCCATGCCGGGCGTGTAGTACCCTACCGGGTTCCCTTCTCTCTGATAGTCGTGATGCACACGCGCCATCCACTGCGGCGTGGTACCCGGATCTTCGATATACTCGTACTGATTGAACTCCCATACTACGTTGCCGTCCCAATCGACCTGGATCAGATCCACATAGTCCTGGTACCCGAAGTCGCTGTCCCGCATTCCTCGATGGCCTACTACATGTCCTCCGGGAAGCATTTTATTGGGAAACCCGTGCAAGCCCTTCCATAGTTTGACTTCGCGGCCGTTCATGTCGATCAGCAGGGCGCCGTAATCTTGCGCGGGAAAGACCGTGTAACCGTTTGAAGCCTTGTCGGGGTTGTATACAGTAGTTCCAGTTGGGTATATCGTTGGAATTCCCATTACACAAAGTTCCTCTGTTCGATCTGAGCTTCCAGAACTCCGAGCGCAAATTATCCACGATGAGCGAAGGCCGACTAATCGGTTAGATCTGCGGACCCTGCATCCTTTCGACGTCTGCGTGTACCAGATACTTTCTGGCTCGCGAGCGATAGCGGAGGAGATCGCCATCGGTGACGGTCGGCAAGCCCCTCGCCTCGTCGTGCGCCCGATCATACGAATGCAATTTCCTGATCCGGTAGTGCCACTTGTTGCTTCCGGTTTCTTCCTCGATGAGTTGCGCGGCCTCAGCAAGTTCATCCGGAGTGATGTACGACATGGTGCCATCGTCGCGCTTCACCGGTCGGATCACTGTTTCCAGTTTTGGATTGTATGCGTGTGGCAGGAGACGGAGGCTCTGCTTGATGTCATCCTCCTTCACCGGCCGGCCGAAAATCTGTGGATATAATCTGAGCGGACCCAGAACGTCCATGATCAATACATCCGCAAGCTTGTGGTCGATGACCGATTTGAGCGCGCCACTGTTGACGCCACAGGTGTCGACTTGCAATTTTAAGGCCTTGGTTTTCAGATATCGCAGCACGTCGATGAATTCGTCCACATAATCTGGACTCCCGGCTGATATGTGAATCGCGTCGATCCACTCGTGATGCAAAATCCCGACGCCGAAGTAGCCATTCAATTTTGCTCGGTACTTGAGATAGGCGACGCCCTTCCCAAGCCCTTGCTGTACGACTTCTCCGTCTGAGATGATCGGGAACACGATGCCATCGGGACCGCGGATGATTCTACTGTGATTTTCCCGATAAAATTGGACGAAATCGTCCCTGCCGTCCGCTCTTATGTCTTTTTCGATGTAGTCGATGTCGTTTTCGTGCAGGCAGCCCTTCACAATCCGGCAGCGCATGCAACCCGGCAGGGTGTAAATAACAACACTCATGTGCCTTTATACTCCGTTTGACATCGAACCCGACCATGTGAACCTAGCACACCAGCGGCATCGAGGAGCGATCATGCGCCATGCCCTGGAGATTCCCCTTTTCAAACGTGCCCGCCTGGCGATCCACGCTGGTTTTCCATCGTGATCGGTAAGCCGTCGGAGGCTTATCCCGTTGGTTTCTTCTCGGGGAATGAATCCTGCGCTTTGTGGGGGCCATGACCACGGTGCCGCCGTATTGCTCGTTGGAAATTTCCCATTGCCGAGAAGGAATCCGAATCTACCGCCGGAATATCGTCGACAGATGCAAATTGTCCTAGCAATTCGCGCTTAATCCGCGGCGCCCCGCTCCGCATTTGGGTGCGACGGCGAACCGGGTTCCCAGGTCGCACGCCGCGGCCGGCGACTGCCGGCGACGGCTGTCGGGCTCCGTCCTATGGCAGACGTCCGGCGTCACGGGTTGAGATAATCGACGGCGCACGTGTCGGCCATCCGAACGCACGGTGCGGGGCGCGGCCGCGCGGTTCGGCTCGGGTCAGTGCCCACCCGCGGTCCCGCGAAAGGCTGTTCTCGCGTCCGGCGTGGCGAGCGCCACCGGGCCGGTGCCCTTGCTACCCTCGGGCTGTCGAATCCTGTGGGGGGACACCGCGACCGCAGAAAGGACGCACCCGTGAACCCCTGCAGCACGACCAAGAAACAGGCCCTGTCGATGTTGGGCTTCGCCGTGCTCGCCGCCTTGGGCACGGGCGCGGCAACCGCTCAGGCCGACACCGCCAGCATCAACACCGCCAACGTCAAGTTCCAACCGACGACGATCAACAACGTTCCGGGGCTACGGGTCACCGTCACGGACACCAGCGGAAACGGAAACCCCGGCACGTACGGGTCCTGCACTTTCAATGCCACTCCGACGCTGGGGACCATGAACGTGCTGCAGGGCATCGGCACTCCGATGGCACCGCTGGACCAGACTTTCGAATTGCCCCAAGGCGGTCAGCAGGAGCTCAACTTCGCGCCCGAGCTGCCGACGGGCACGCTGTGGAACGTCACGATCAGCTGCACCGACCCCGTTCAGAACCAAACCGCCACCGTCTACAGCGCACCGATGCCGTTCTGAGCACCTGGGCCGAGCGCACCGTCTCGTGCCCACGGGAAATTCGGGGCTCGGAAGGACGCCGTCGGCGGCGAGGGGGTACGGCAGGTTACGTCGGGCCGCCGACCCTGACGAAACGGCCACCAGGGCCCGTCACGTCGGTCGACCTTTCAGCGGGCGTGCGCCGCCGACCGTAAGCAAGCGCGCACGAGGAACCTCCTCGCCAACTGGTTCCCCGGTGACGCACCACGGAGACGACACCGTTTCCTGTCGGCAAGGAGGTTCTCGATATGGAGATTATTCGTAGAAGTGGAGCTGCCGGGAATCGAACCCGGGTCCTACGGCATTCCCTCAAGGCTTCTCCGTGCGCAGTCCGCTATGTCTCTACTTGGATCTCCCGGTCACGCGAACCAGCCAGGATGACGATCCCAGTCGCTGTGAGTGTCCCGATGAATCCCGCGACCGGACTCATCGGTGGATCCCTCTAGCTGACGCCAGGGTCCGGGTCGAGGGCTTTCCCGGTCTGACGGACTAGCTGTCGCTTAGGCAGCGAGAGCGTAGTCGCGCTGATGTGAATCGGCGCTTATCTGTTTGCAACGACGCTTACGGTGGTCTCTTGCCTGCACCGGCACGCTTCCCCTGATTCGATGCGCGAAGTCGAAACCGTTCAGCCCCATGTCTTCGAGCATCCCCGCCGACTTTCGGCAGGACTTCTTATGTTACTCCATTCCCAACCGGCGCCGACCCAGTATTGTTCCCGAACACCAGCGCGTCCGACGACAGGTGTCCGCCGTCGCGCTCGGCGTCCGACGAAGGCCGCCGGTCACGTCGAGGCGATCATCGCCACCGAACCCATCGCCAGGAGCATGCCGACGCCCTGCCAGCGAGTCAATCGCTCGCGGAGCACCACCATCGCCAGCACGACCGTCGCCGCCGGGTACAGCGAGATGAGTATGCTCGCCAGCGACAGCAGCCACGAGCGCAGCGCGGCGAGCATGGAGAGGTTGGCGACGATGTCCAGCGTCGCCACCACGCCGGCGAGCATCAGCGTCTTCCCGCGGGGCAGCCGGAGGTTCCTGCTCGTTGTGGCGAGCACCAGTACCACCGCAGTAGCCAGGAGGCGGGCGAAGAACAGCGGCCACAACCGGCATTCGTGCGGCGCCTGGTGCAGGAACACCAGGTCCAATCCGAAGGCGACCCCGGCTGCGACGGTGAGCCAGGCCACCCTGGGCGTGAACCGGTAGGGCGTCGCGCCCTCCCCGGTGGCCTCGCGACTGACCAGAAGCACCGCGAACATTGCCAGAATGACACCCACCGACGCCATCTGCCCCGGCCGCTCCCCCAGCACCACGCCGACAGCCACGGGCACGGCGGCGTTCAGCACCGCTGCCAGCGGCGACACCACCGAAATCGGGCCCGACCCGACCGCGGCGAAGAACGCCCACATGCCCAGCGCCTGGCTGATGCCGTACAGCGCGCCCCATACCAGGGCACCGACACGGATCGGACCACCCGCACCGGCGGCCAGCGCGGCCAGCAGCACGACTTCCACCGGGTAGGAGACCAGCAACACCCTGACCGCCGCGACGCGGCGTGCGGCCACCCCGCCCACGAAATCGCTGACGCCGTAGGAAACGGCCGAAAGCTGAGCGTAGGCGGCGCCGATCAACTCAGCCCCTTTGCCCGGCGGCCCAGTTCACGAACCACTTCCCGGTGGGCGTCGCGACGAGCCATGTCCTGGCGCTTGTCGTACGCCCGCTTGCCGCGCGCCAATGCGAGTTCAACCTTGACCTTGCCCTCGGAGAAATACAACGACAACGGCACCAGCGCGAGGTTACCATCGCGGATCTTACCGATCAGTGTGTCGATCTGGCGGCGGTGCAACAGCAACTTTCGTTTGCGGCGAGGCACATGGTTGGTCCAGCTGCCGTGCTGGTACTCCGGGATGTGCACGTTGTGCAGCCACACTTCGCCGTCTTCGACGAGCGCGAAAGCATCGGCCAGCGAGGCGTGACCCTCGCGCAGGCTCTTCACCTCCGTACCCTGCAAAGCAACCCCCGCCTCGAACACGTCGACGATCGAATAGTTGTGACGCGCTTTGCGATTGGTCGCGACGATTCGCTTCCCGCCGCGCTTGTCGCCCATCGCCTTGCCCCGCCCGGAATTGTTGACCATAGCTACTCCCGAACGTAAAGCCGCAAAGTCGCGTACGCCGTGATCCCGGCCATCGACACACCAAGCAGGAACAGCCACGGCGAGATGTACAGGATGTCGGCGTAGTCCACCCGCGTGATCAAGTTTGCTTGGTAGAACTGGTTCAGGGCGCCGTCCAGGAACCACGCCCGCACCAGGATAAGCCCGACGATTGCCACTGCCACCCCGACGGCGGCCGCGAACATCGCCTCCACCAGGAAGGGCAGCTGGGTGTACCAGCGACTGGCCCCGACCAGGCGCATGATCCCGCTCTCGGTTCGCCGCGTGTACGCCGCGACCTGGACCATGTTGGCGATCAGCAGAACGGCCCCAATCGCCTGCACCAGCGCGACCGCGAACGCCACGTTGCTCAGTCCGTCCAGGACCGCGAACAGCCGGTCGATCAGGTCCTTCTGGTTGAGCACCGACTGCACCCCCGGCTGGCCCTGCATGGCCGTGTCGAAGTCCTTGTGCTGCTCGGGATTGTTGAGCTTGACGATGAACGACGCCGGGAAGGAGTCTTTGCCGGCGACCTCCTTGTACTGGGGGAACTTCCGGATGGCGTCCTCGTAGGCGTCCTTGCGATTGAGGAACCGCACCGACTTGACGTCATTGCGTGTATCGATGCGCTTCCGCAGCGCCTTGCAGGGGTCGGCGGTGCAGTCCGGGTCGTTGGCGGAGACGTCCTCGGTGAGGAAGACCTGCGTCTCGACGCGGTCGAGGTAGATGGCCCGAGTTGTCGGCCAACCGGACCACCAGCAGACCACCGCCGAACAGCCCGATCGAGATCGCCGTCGTCAGGATCATCGCTGCGGTCATCGTGATGTTGCGACGAAGACCGGTGAGGACCTCGTTGAGCAGGAAGCCGAAGCGCACTTAGCGGTCCATCCCGTAGACGCCGCGGGGTTCGTCGCGAACCAGCCTGCCCAACGACAACTCGATGACCCGCTGCCGCATCGAGTCGACGATGTGGTGATCGTGAGTGGCCATCAGCACCGTGGTCCCGGTCCGGTTGATTCGCTCCAGCAGGTCCATGATGTCGTTGCTGGTATCCGGATCGAGGTTGCCGGTGGGTTCGTCGGCCAGCAACAGCAGGGGCCGGTTGACGAACGCGCGGGCGATCGCGACCCGCTGCTGCTCACCGCCCGACAGCTCGTTCGGCAACCGGTTGGCCTTGCCCAACAGGCCGACCGTTTCGAGCACCTCCGGCACGACCCGGTTGATGGCGTCGCTGCGTTTGCCGATCACCTCCAGCGCGAAGGCCACGTTCTCGTACACCGTCTTCTGCTGCAGCAGCCGGAAGTCCTGGAACACGCACCCGATCACTTGGCGCAGCTTCGGGATGTGGCGGCCGGGGAGCTTGTTGACATGGAACTTCGACACCCGCACGTCGCCGGCGGTCGGTGACTCCGCACCCAGGAGCAGTCGCATGAACGTCGACTTGCCCGAACCCGACGGTCCGATCAGGAAGACGAATTCACCCTTGCCGACCTCGACGTTCACGTCCTCCAGCGCCGGACGGGCCGACGCTTTGTACTTCTTACTGACATGGTCCAGGGTGATCATCACGGCACGCCAGTGTAGCGGTGAATTTCACCGGCGGACGACGTCAACTGGCCGGCGGCGGTGCAGGGGCCTCCGGGCCGGGGCCCGGCGGCGGGGTGGTCGGGGTGGTGCTGGGCGGGCAGAAGGGCGGCGGCAGCAGGCACGGCAGCTGCGGCGGCGCGAACGGCGCCGACGCCGTGGTCGTCGTGACGGGCGGCGACTCGGTCGTGGTCGGGGGCGACTCGGTCGTGGTCGGCGACGGCACCGTCGCGGTCGGGATCGGCGTGTACCTGGCGGTGGGCGGCGGTTGCACCCGGGTGCGCGGCACCCAGGTGTAGTTCGGGTCGGGTACGAAACCCGGCGGCACCACCGCCGGGGCCGGCGGCTTGACGGGCGGCGGTGGGCGATAAGTGTCGTAGACCCACCACACCGCCAGAAACGCGACGAGCAGCACCAGCGTCGACGTGCGCACACGCCCGCCGAACAGGTGACCCGGCCAGCGCCGTCCCTGCTCGGCACCGTGGTTCTCGAGAACGTTGAGAGTGACCTTCACTGCCGTCGCCCCGCGTCGGTGGTCGTGTCACCGGCAACGGGGCTGTCGTCCCGGGCCGTCGGCGTCTTCCCGAGAGCGGCCTCGGCGACCGGCAGCGCGGGGTCGTCCTCGACCAGACGCTGCGTCACCTCTGCCGCGGTGACGACGCCGACGCGGCCCAGCGCCCGGATCACGAGCACCCGCAACTGCCGACCCACCTCGAACTGCTTGCCGGGCAGCGTGCGGGCCACCAGACGCAAGGTGACGGTGTCGACCTGAATGCTTTCCACGCCCATCACGGTGGGCGCGTCCAGCAGCAGGTCCTTGAGCACCGGGTTGTCCATGGCACGTTCGCATTCCTGGTGCAGGACCTCGTTCACCCGGTTGAGGTCGGCGCTGGTGGGCACGGGTATGTCCACCACCGCACGCGCCCAGTCCTTGGACAGGTTCACCACCTTCACGATCTGGCCGTTGGGGATGGTCAACACCTCACCGTCCGCCGAACGCAGCCGGGTCACCCGCAGCGTCACGTTCTCGACCGTGCCGCTGGCTTCCGTCGAGGCCACCACGGTCAGGGTGACCAGGTCACCGAAGCCGTACTGCTTCTCGACGATGATGAAGAACCCGCTCAGCAGGTCCCTGACCAGCTGCTGGGCACCGAAGCCGAGCGCGGCGCCCACCACGGTCGCCGGCGCTATCAGGCCTCCCACCGAGAACCGCAGCACATCGGCGATCTGCAGCATCACCCAGATACCGATGATGACGATCGACACCCAGGAGATCACTGACGCCACGGCCTGCCGGTGCTTGGTGGCCTCCGAACGCACCAGCGCGTCGCTCTCGGCGAATCCGATGTCAAGCTTCCGGGTCACCTGTTGGGCCACCCAGGTGACGAAGCGGGCCGCCAGCACCGCCGCGATCAACACCATGACGATCCGCAGACCCCTGGTGATGATCCATTCGCCGAGCTCACCGCGCCAGAAGTCGTGCCAGCGCTGGGTCGCGGAGGCCGCCGAAACGCCGACTACGGCGAAAGCGGTGGGATCAGTATCAGTCGTCATCTTTTCGGTTGCGCCAGCGGATTCCCGCTTCCAGGAACCCGTCGATGTCTCCGTCGAGGACCGCCGCGGGATTGCCCACCTCGTACTCGGTACGCAGGTCCTTGACCATCTGATACGGGTGCAGTACATAGGAGCGCATCTGGTTGCCCCAAGAGCTGCCGCCCTCGCCTTTCAGGGCGTCCATCTCGGCGCGCTCCTCGGAGCGCTTGCGCTCCAGCAGCCTCGCCTGCAACACCCGCATCGCCGAAACCTTGTTCTGCAGCTGGGACTTCTCGTTCTGGCAGGTCACGACGATCCCCGTCGGGATGTGGGTCAGGCGTACCGCGGAGTCTGTGGTGTTCACCGACTGCCCCCCGGGTCCGCTGGAACGGTAGACGTCCACGCGGACGTCGCCCTCGGGGATGTCGATGTGGTCGGTGGTGTCCACGACCGGGAGTACCTCGACTTCGGCGAACGACGTCTGACGCCGGCTCTGATTGTCGAACGGGCTGATCCGGACCAGCCGATGGGTGCCCTGCTCCACCGACAACGTGCCGTAGGCGTACGGCGTATGCACGGCGAAGGTGGCGCTTTTGATGCCCGCCTCCTCGGCGTAGGAGATGTCGAACACCTCGACCGGGTACTTGTGCTGCTCGGCCCACCGGACGTACATCCGCATCAGCATCTCGGCCCAGTCCGCGGCGTCCACCCCACCGGCGCCGGAACGGATGGTGACCAGCGCCTCCCGCTCGTCGTACTCGCCCGACAACAGGGTGCGCACCTCGGTGGCCTCGATGTCCGCGCGCAGCGCCGCAAGCTCGGCGTCGGCCTCGGCCAGCGCTTCGGCGCCGGCCCCGCCCTCCTCCTCGGCGGCCAGCTCGTAGAGCACCGGCAGGTCGTCGAGGCGCCGCCGCAGCTCCTCGACACGGCGCAGCTCTCCTTGCGCGTGTGACAGCTCGCTGGTCACCCGCTGGGCCCGGGTCTGGTCGTCCCACAGCTGCGGATCGGAGGCCTCGTGCTCGAGCTTCTCAACGCGGGTGCGCAGACCAGCCACATCGAGCACCCGCTCCACCGTGGTCAGGGTGGAGTCGAGGGCGGCGATGTCGGCTTGACGGTCGGGTTCCACAACCGACCACGTTACCGGCGCGACGGCGCGCGGCGAATTCTCAGGTCGCCGTCGTCGACCAGCAGCGGCCGCAGGCGTCGCCTGCATCCCCAGCGGGAGCCGCGTCCATCCCGGCCCAGGCGCGTTCGCCGGGCCGCCTACAGGTTTCCGAAACGCAGAACCAGCACGGAGTGTTTGGTGTTGGGAGCACCGCACAACTCGCGGCAGGCGCGCGAGTCTGTGACGAACAGTTGGTCTGACTCGCTGTCGGCGGCCAGGTACTCCGCGACGGTTCCGCGTACGGCGACGGATTCGACCGGCACATCGGGGTACAGGCGCACCCAAGGGGCGACGCGCCGGCTCAGCGCAGCCTGCGCCAGCCGCTGGCCGTCGGCGTTGTCCGGCGCCGCGGCGACCGCCACCGATATCGCCCGCAGCGGGGCACGCCGCAGTCTGGCCTCGTCGAAGGCGCACCGCAGCAGCGCGGCGTTGTCCGCCTCGACGACGACCCGGCTGACCGGATGATCTGCCGGCCGGCCCGGCGCCCGCCGGATCACCGCCACCGGACACAACGCCGAGGCCGCCACGGCCGCCGCCAGCGAACCGACGCCGTGGTGGGCGTGGTCGAGCCCGAGGGCGCCGACACAGATCATCGCCGCGGTCCTGGACTCCTCGATGAACACGACAAGTGGCTTACCGGTGAGGATTTCGGTTTCGACCTTCACCGGCTTACCGGTTGCCTCGGCGGCGCGCCGCGCCTCGCGCAGGACCGACCCGGCGGCGGCGTGCCCGCCCGCGTCGACGTCCACGCCGGCCGGGTGCGACGACTCGACGACATACACCAACCGCAGTGGCACGTCCCGGCTGACCGCCTCGTCGACCGCCCACCAGACGGCGTCGCCGGCCGCCTTGGACCCGTCCACGCCGACGACGACCGTAGGAGCTGAATTCGGCATGCCCTCTCCCCGCGGCTGGCTTACCTCGCC
>CAYVQQ010000110.1:0-10051 GCA_964453085.1 uncultured Mycobacterium sp. | reverse complement strand
CTCCAGCACGCCGCGCGGCTCGCGCCCGAGCTGGCGCGCCACCGCCTCCAGGTCGGCACGGTCAACCACCGGGCGCCGGGGAGGTTGGTGCGGCCGGGGGGTTTGGCGCGGCCGGAGGTGCAGGGGTCTTGGCCGGCGGCAGGTGCGGGTCATCGGCGATGGTGTGCCACAGCGCGGTGTACCACGGCTGGTTGTTGGCCGGCTTCCCCGCCTCGGAACCCGGCGGCGGCGCGGCTGCCTCGCCGGGCGGGAGTTGCACCTGAAACGGTGTGTCCCCGGGCATCACGAAGCCCAGACGCTCGCGAGCCTGCGCCGCGATGTACGCCGGGTCGGCGAGCTTTCCCTTCTTCTGCTCCAGTTCGGCGATCTGACGGCGCAACGCGGCCTGGCTCGCGGCCAGCTGGTCCATTTCGGTGCGCTGCGCGAAGTAGGTGCGGACCGGCCCGGCGATGGTCAGCGTCAGCACGCAGACCACCGCGGCCAGCACCGCCGCGCGCCGCGCGGTGAAGCCCAGTCGCTGGTCGGCCCGCTGCTCGACGGATTCGGCGATCTGGCGCTTGATCGGTTCGACGACAAGCTCGGCCAGTGTCCGCCTCGAGTCGCGGGCCGCTCGGGTCGCCGTCTGCGCCGGCCGGGAAGCCTTGGCGGCGCGGCGACGCCGAGCCGCGGCGCCGGGCTTACCCGGACGCGACGCCGGTGACCGGCGCTTCGGATCTGGCCGCTTGGCTTCCGGCATCGCTGCGTCAGCCGCATCCAGGGTCAGGCGCCAAGCTACTTCGCCCCCAACGCGAACCGCGGGAACACCAGATCGCCGGCGTAGCGGGCGGCGTCGCCGAGGGTCTCCTCGATCCGCAGCAACTGGTTGTACTTGGCGACGCGCTCGCCACGGGCGGGCGCACCGGTCTTGATCTGCCCGCTGCCGACGGCCACCGCGAGATCGGCGATCGTGGTGTCCTCGGTCTCACCGCTGCGGTGGCTGATCATCGTGCGGTACCCGTTGTGATGCGCGAGCGCGACTGCGTCGAGCGTCTCGGTGAGCGTGCCGATCTGATTCACCTTGACCAGCAAAGCGTTCGCCACACCCTTTTCGATGCCCTCCTCGAGCCGCTCGGGGTTGGTGACGAAGATGTCGTCGCCGACGATCTGCACCCGGTCGCCGATCGCAGCCGTCAGGGCGGCCCAACCATCCCAGTCCCCTTCGAACAGCGGGTCTTCCAGCGACACCAGCGGGTAGGAGTCGAGGAGGCCCGCGTAGAACTGCGTCATCTGCTCGGCGGTGCGTGCGTTGCCCTCGAAGTGGTAGCCGGTGCCGTCGGCATGGAACTCGTTGGCCGCCGCATCCAGCGCCAGCGCCACGTCGGAACCCGGTTTCAGACCCGCCGACTCGATCGCGCAGCTGATCAGGTCCAGCGCCGCGGTCGTGCCGGCCACGTCCGGCGCGAACCCGCCTTCGTCGCCCAGGCCGGTGGACAGTCCCTGCTTCTTCAGCACCGACTTCAGCGCGTGGTACACCTCGGCGCCCCAGCGCAGCGCCTCGCCGAAACTGGACGCCCCGATCGGCGCCACCATGAACTCCTGGACGTCCACACCGGTGTCGGCATGCGCGCCTCCGTTGAGGATGTTCATCATCGGCACCGGCAGGATGTGAGCGTTGGGGCCGCCGAGATAACGGAACAGCGGGAGCTCGGCGGAGTCCGCGGCCGCCTTGGCGACCGCCAGCGAGACACCCAGGATCGCGTTGGCGCCCAACCGCGACTTGTCGGGGGTGCCGTCGAGGTCGACCAGCGCCTGGTCCAGCAACCGCTGGTCGTCGGCGCTCAGGCCGATCACCGCCGGGCCGATCTCGTCGAGCACAGCCTCGACCGCCTTGCGCACCCCCTTGCCGCCGTAGCGCTCACCGCCGTCGCGCAACTCGACGGCCTCGTGTTCGCCGGTCGACGCCCCCGACGGCACCGCCGCGCGGGCAAAAGTCTCGTCGCTGAGAACGATCTCGACCTCGATCGTAGGGTTGCCACGCGAGTCGAGAATCTCGCGGGCCCCGACCTGCTCGACAACTGGCATTGGGTTCTCCTTGCGTGGTAGCCGGTGCTGCACGTCGCATCGCGTTCAGCGATACATCCTGCTACAGCGGGTGGCCCGCCGCGTAAGCGGTCGCCCAGTCCCGGACCACCCGCGCGTACACACGGGAGTTGTTGTAGGCGCGCAGGGCCGTGACCCAACCGCGCGGCGTCGCGAGATCCTTGCCGCGCCAGCACAGGTAACCGGCCGCGGCCAGGGCCGCGTCGTCGATGTTGTCGGGGCTGACGATCCCGTCGTTGTGGGCGTCGACCCCGTACAACCGCCACGTCTCCGGGATGAACTGCATCGGTCCCATCGCGCGCGCCACGCCGTCGGTGTCGGTGACGTCCTCCTGGGCGTCCACGATGCGCAGGTTGCCGCCGGTGCCGTCCAGGCGGACGCCCCGGATGGGCGGGCTCACATCCCCGTTCGCGGACAGCGTCGCGCCCCGGTAGGTGCCGTGGTGGCTCTCGACCTGCCCGATTCCCGCGAGCGTGGTCCACGAGATGTGGCACTTCGGGTTCTCGACCTCGGCGACCCGGGCGGCATAGGCGTAGGCCTCCAGCGCGATGACCGGGATCTCCAGCGTGCCCGAGCGCTGCTCGGCCCAGTCACGCAACTGGTCGGCCGGCCGGCCGCCGCCGTGGGTGTCGACGGGTGGCACCGGAGCCCCCGCCGGGGGCGGCACGCCCTCGGGTATGAACAGGCTGAGCTGCCAAGTGCAACTCGACGCCAACAGCATGGCGGTCGCGCCGATCACGGCGACCGCACGCACCCAATGCCTCGGCGACACCAAGCTCCCCTGCAACTCCCCTGGATCAACTTCCCTCGTGACCATCGTCCCATGCGCTTCAGGTGAACTCGGCAATTCCGGGACCGCGACGCCTCGCCGCGGCACCGATTACGGCGAATTGTCGATTAGCTGTCGGCGGTTCGATTTATCGCCTCACGTGCCACAATAGCTGCGATCGACGAGAAATCGGCGAACGCCGCCGAGGTCGCCGGCGACACTGTGCGGCCGGGGCGGCACACACGGCGCCGCCACCGCCGTACGGTTAGCCTCCGGCGGTAGCGGTGGCCGCCGACGCGGCGGGCGGCCAGTGGTCCCGCCACTCCTGCTCGCTCACCGCCCCCAGCGGGGTCACGTCGAGTTCTGCGGGGACGACATCCCCGCGGCGGGTGGCGGCGATCGACCGCTCGGCGATGCGGAAGGTGTCCACGAAACCCAGAACCGCTGTGCGCAGCACGTTTTCCGCGTCGATGTCGGCCGACACGGCGACCGAGGTGATCTCGGCGGGGATCAGGTCGGCCGGCAGGCCTGCCCGCTGCGCACGCTGCATCACCTTCTGCGCCAGAGCCAACGCCGGCTGCCCGGTGTGGACCTCGTCCATCACGGAACTGCGCGGCTTCTCGGCAGCCTTGCGCGCCTCCCACTGGGCCAACTGCTCCTCAAGCGAAATCGGTTGGCCGGCAAGCACTCCCGGTACCCGGTTGCCGAGCTTACGCGTCAGCGCCAGCGCGACATCGTCGATGGTGAACGCGTGCTGCGGCGCCTCCTCGGCGATGCGGGCGTGGAAGAGCACCTGAAGCAGTACGTCGCCGAGCTCCTCGCACAACTGATCGGCGTCGCCGCTGCGGACCGCGTCCAGCAGCTCGTAGGTCTCCTCCAGCAGGTAGCGGCGCAACGAGTCGTGGGTTTGCTCGCTCTCCCAGGGCCCGGCGGTGCGCAGTTTGTCCATCATGGCCACGGCGTCGAGCAGGCGTTCGCCGGGCGGACTCTGCGGGGCTGAAATCAGCCGGGCTCCGGCGGCCAGCCGGGCGAGGACGGCCGGGTGGTCGGGGTCGGAGGACAGCAGCACCGGCGCCTCGTCGCCGGCGCCCACCGGGTGGGCGGAGGGCAACGACCACCGAACCGCGACCGGCATCTCCTCGGTGTACTGCACCTCCCCGCCGAGGTGCTCGACGGCTTCGACGGGCACCATGGATGGCCGGCGAGGGTCGAGCAAGACGACGATCACAGCGCCCGCCGCTCCTCATTCGGCCTCGGTGCGGGCGTCACACCTGTGACACCGATTTCGACCCGCGGTTTCCCCTGCAGGGCGGTGACCAGATCGGCCACCATCTGCAGCAGCTCGACGTCGCGGATGCGCGGCGCGCCGACGCCGCCGGCCCGGGGGATCGGGACCTGCACGGTGGCACTCGTGGCGCGGTAGTTCGCCGCCGGATACATGCGCGCCAGGCGCACCTGGGCGGAGTCCTGCAGCGTGACCGGGGACAGCCGCACCGTCGCCGCCGACGGTGCCGACACCTCGGTGATCCCGGCGGCGCGGCACAGCAACCGGACTCGCGCCACCGCCACCAGCCGCAGGGCGGGTTCGGGCGGCGCCCCGTAGCGGTCGACGAGTTCGTCGACGACCGCGCCGACGGCCGCGTCGTCCGCGGCCGCGGCCAGCCGCCGGTAAGCCTCCAACCGCAGCCGGTCGCTGGCGATGTAATCCGGCGGCAGGTGCGCGTCCACCGGCAGGTCGATCCGCACGTCCTTGGGCTCTTCGGCCGTGGTGATCGTCTGGCCGTCGGCCGCAGCGGAGTAGGCCGCTCGATACGCTTCAACGGCCTCGCCCACCAGCCGTACGTAGAGGTCGAACCCGACGCCGGCGACGTGACCCGACTGCTCGACGCCCAGCACGTTGCCGGCGCCGCGGATCTCGAGGTCCTTGAGCGCGACCGCCATGCCGGCGCCCAGCTCGTTGTTCTGCGCGATCGTCGCCAGCCGGTCGTAGGCGGTCTCCGTCAGCGGCGTGTGCGGCCGATAGAGGAAGTAGGCGTAGCCCCGCTCCCGGCTACGCCCCACCCGGCCCCGCAGCTGGTGCAGCTGGGACAGCCCGAAGGTGTCGGCGCGCTCGACGATCAGCGTGTTGGCGTTGGAGATGTCCAGCCCGGTCTCCACGATCGTGGTGCACACCAGAACGTCGAATTCGCGGTTCCAGAACCCCTGCACCGTGCGCTCCAGCCGCTCCTCGGGCATCTGCCCGTGCGCGACGACGATCCGCGCCTCGGGCACCAGCTCGCGCAGCCGCGTCGCGGCCCGGTCGATCGAGCTGACCCGGTTGTGCACGTAGAAGGCCTGCCCGTCGCGCATCAGCTCACGCCGCAGCGCAGCCGCAACCTGCCTGTCGTCGTGCGGGCCGACGTAGGTCAGCACCGGGTAGCGCTCCTCGGGCGGCGTCAGGATCGTCGACATCTCCCGGATCCCGGCCAGGCTCATCTCCAGGGTGCGCGGGATCGGGGTCGCGCTCATGGTCAGCACGTCGACGTGGGTACGCAGCGACTTGATGTGTTCCTTGTGTTCGACGCCGAACCGCTGCTCCTCGTCGACGATCACCAGACCGAGGTCTTTCCAGCGCACCCCGGTCTGCAGCAGGCGGTGGGTGCCGATCACGACATCCACCGAGCCGTCGGCCAGGCCCTCGATGACGGCTCGGGACTCGGCGGCGTCGGTGAACCGCGACAGCCCCTTGACGGTCACCGGGAAACCGGCCATCCGGTCGGTGAACGTCTGCAGGTGCTGGTCGGCCAGCAGCGTCGTGGGGACCAGCACGGCGACCTGCTTGCCGTCCTGGACGGCCTTGAACGCGGCCCGCACCGCGATCTCGGTCTTGCCGTAGCCGACGTCGCCGCAGATCACCCGGTCCATCGGGATCGGCTTCTCCATGTCGGATTTGACCTCGGAGATGGCGGTGAGCTGGTCGACGGTCTCGGTGAACCCGAACGCGTCCTCCATCTCGGCCTGCCACGGGGTGTCCGGGCCGAACGCGTGTCCGGGGCTGGCCTGCCGCTTGGCGTACAGCGCCACCAGTTCGCCGGCGATCTCGCGCACCGCGCGGCGCGCCTTGGCCTTGGTGTTGGCCCAGTCGCTACCGCCGAGCCTGCTCAGCGCCGGTGCCTGCCCGCCGACGTAGCGCGACAGCTGGTCCAGGGAATCCATCGGCACGTAGAGCTTGTCGGAGCCTGCGCGCCGCTTGCTGGAGGCGTACTCCAGCACCACGTACTCGCGCCGGGCCCCGCCGACGGTGCGCTCGGTCATCTCAACGAACCGCCCGATGCCGTGCTGATCGTGCACCACCAGGTCACCGGCCGTCAGCGCCAGCGGGTCGACGGTGTTGCGCCGCTTGGCCGCCAGCCGTTTGCCCTCGACGGCGGTGGCCCGGTTTCCGGTCAGATCAGTCTCGGTGATCACGACGAGATTGGCGCCGTCGACGACGACGCCCTCGTGCAGCGGCCCCTTGAGCACCCCGACCACGCCCGGCTTGGGCGCGGCACCGCTGTCCAGCATCGCAGCGGGGGTGTCGCTTTCGGCCAGCCGCTCCACCACGCGGTGGGCCGTCCCGGCCCCGGGCGCGACCACCGCCGCGCAGCCGCCGGCCGCGACGTGGGCCCGCAGCATCGCGAAGATCTCGTCGACGTCGTGCTGGTGCCCGCGGGCCGAAGGCGACGGCCGCAGCTCGAGCTCCACGGCCGACTCGTCGGAAAGTTGACTCAGAGTCCACCAGGGATGATCGCGGCGCGCCGCGGCGGCCCGCACGTCGTCCAGTTCGACGAAGCCCGACCCGCCGAACTGCTCGACGTCGACAGGCGCATCACTTCCCAGCGCCGCGACCGACCACGACGCCTCCAGGAATTCCCGGCCGGTCTTGATCAGGTCGGCCGCGCGGCTGCGCACCTTTTCGGGATCGCACACCAACACCGGCGTCCCGGGGGCCAGCTGATCGGTCAGCAGCGCATGCGCCCCATTCTCCTCGGGATGCAGCACCGAGAGCAGGGCCTCCATGCCGTCGACCGGGATGCCCTCGGCGAGCTTGGCCAGCATGTCGCCGACGCCGCCGGTGGTGACGGCGGGTTCGGTGGCGGGGTGCTGCGCCGCCAGGTCGGCGGCGCGTCGCCGGACCTCGTCGGTCAGCAGCAGCTCGCGGCAGGGAACCGCGACGACCGTCTCGACCTCCGGTTCCGGGAGCGACCGCTGATCGGCGACCGAGAACATCCGCATCTCGCTGACCTCGTCGCCCCAGAACTCGACGCGTACCGGGTGTTCGGCGGTGGGCGGGAAGATGTCGAGAATCCCGCCGCGCACGGCGAATTCACCCCGCCGGCCCACCATGTCGACTCGGCTGTAGGCCAGCTCGACCAGCCGGGAGACCACGTCTTCGAACGCGATCCCCTGACCGACCGTCATGGTGACGGGCTCGATCAGGCCGAGCCGTGGGGTCATCGGCTGCAGCAGGGAGCGCACCCCGGTCACCACCACCTGCAGCGGGGGGCCTAACCGGATGTCGTCGGGATGGGCCAGCCGGCGCAGCACGGTCAGCCGGGCGCCGACGGTGTCGACGCCCGGCGAAAGTCGCTCGTGCGGCAGGGTTTCCCAGGAGGGGAAGGCCGCCACCGCATCCCCGAGCACGCCGCGCAACTCGGCCGCGAGATCGTCGGCTTCCCGGCCGGTCGCGGTGACCACCAGCAGCGGACCCCCTCGCGCCAGCGCGGCCGCGACGAACACCCGTGCGGCGGCCGGGCCGACCATCCGCAGTTCGGCCGGACGGGTGGCCGCGCTGTCGATGAGCTGCCGGAAAGTCGGCGCGGTGAGCGCCAATTCGACGAGCCCCGCGATCGGGGTTTCTGGGCGAGCAGGCCCCGGAGCGGTCATGGTGAATCCATTCTAAGGGCGGCGAGCGTCGTCAAAATCGGGCCCGGCTTCGTCAACGGACCGTAAGGAAAGTGCTCCCCGTCGATCGGCGCGCGCACCGTGGATGTCATGACCTTGCTGGACATCTTGCCGTCCATCCGTCACGCAGCTCCCCCGCGGTTCGATCCCGCTGTCTGGCCGGCGACGCTGCGCTGCGACGACGACGGCCGGCTCTGTGTGGGTGGCGTAACGCTGGCCGACGTCGCCGACGAATTTCACACCCCGACCTACGTCGTCGACGAAGCGGACTTCCGGGGCCGCGCTCGCCGTTACCGCAAGGCGCTGCGCGGGACGCACATCGTCTACGCCGGTAAGTCGCTGTTGACCGCCGCGGTGGCGCGCTGGGCCCATGAGGAGGGGCTGGGCATCGACGTGTGCTCGGGCGGCGAACTGGCGGTCGCGCTCGCCGGCGGCGTCGACCCGGGCCGGATCGTCATGCACGGCAACGCGAAAACCCCGGACGAGTTGCGCGACGCGGTGCGCGCCGGGGTGGGCCGCATCGTGCTGGACTCGACGATCGAGATCGCCTACCTCGCCGGGCTGGCCCGTCGGCGCCAGGCGGTCGCCCTCCGAGTGACCCCCGACATCGACATCCACGGCCACCGCGCGGTGACCACCGGGGTCAGCGACCAGAAATTCGGGTTCACCCTCGGCGGTGACCATGCCGCCGACGCCGTGCAGCGCGTGCTCGCGCACCCCATCCTCGACCTGGTGGGCCTGCACTGCCATATCGGCTCGCAGGTCAGCGACCCTGCCCTCTACGGCGAGGCGATTCGCCGGATGATCGCCGCCATGGCCGACGTCCGCGCCCGGCACGGCGTCATCCTCACCGAGCTGAACATCGGCGGGGGCCACGCCATCCCGTATGTCTCCGGCGACGCCGCGCTCGACGTCGACGCGCTGGCCGGCGTCATCGAGGACACCCTGGACGAAGCGTGCGCCGCCGAGCACTTCCCCCGGCCGGTCGTCGCCGTCGAGCCCGGCCGGGCCATCAGCGGCCGGGCGGGCGTCACCCTGTACCGGGTGTGCTCGGTCAAGACCCAGGCGGGCGGGCGCACGTTCGTTGCCGTCGACGGCGGCCTGAGCGACAACCCACGGGTGTCGCTGTACGGCGCCCGATACACCGTCGCGCTGGCAAACCGGCGTTCGATGGAGGCCAAGCGGCCCGTCACGGTGGCCGGCCGGCATTGCGAGTCCGGTGACGAGATCGCCCGCGACGTCCTGCTGCCGGCCGACGTGCGCCCCGGCGACCTGCTGGCCGTGGCCTGCACCGGCGCCTACCACCACAGCATGGCGTCGAAGGTCATAAGTTGTTAAACTACCCTCATGTCTACGAGGAAATCTGCGGGTCAGCGTGGTGGGGTGTGCTCGGCGGCGATTTATGCCCGGATTTCCTCTGATGCCGAGGGGACGGGGTTGGGGGTGGCGCGGCAGTTGGAGGACTGCCGCAAGCTCGCTACTGATCGGGGGTGGCCAGTCGGGGCCGAGTATGTCGACAACGACGTGTCGGCGTTCTCCGGTAAACCACGTCGCGAGTACGCCCGGATGTTGGCTGACCTGGCGTCCGGTGCTCGTGATGCGGTGATCGTCTACAACCTGGACAGGTTGCATCGGCGTCCGGTGGAGTTGGAGGAGTTCGTCACGTTGTGCGAGTCGGTGGGGGTGCGGGATCTGGCGACCGTGACCGCCGATATCGACTTGGGTAATGACGATGGGTTGTTCATGGCCCGGATTTTCGCGGCATTCGCCGCCAAGGAGTCCGGGCGCAAGTCGGCGCGCATCCGTCGCAAGATGTTGCAAAACGCCGAGGCCGGGTTGCCGCATGGGTCAGCGCGCCCGTTCGGGTATGAACCGGACAAGATCACCGTGCGCGCATCGGAGGCCGCAGTGGTCCGCGAGATGGTGGACCGGTATCTGGCGGGCCAATCCTTGCGGTCGTTGACGATCTGGCTCAACGAATCGCAGATCGCCCCGAGCATGGCGAAGTCCTGGCAGACGACCGCGGTGCGTCAGGTGTTGTCCTCGGGCCGCATCGCCGGGTTGCGGGAACACCGCGGGGAGGTGATCGGTGCGGCGGTATGGCCCGCCATCATCACCCCAGCAGAGCGTGATCGGGTGTTGGCGCGGATGGCGGCACGCTCGGTGACCAAATCCCGCACCGCACGCACCTACCTGCTCTCGGGGATGTTGCGCTGCGGGCGCTGTGAGAACCGACTGTATTCCCAAGCACGGCACAGCAATCCGCAGAACCGAGTACGA
>CAYVQQ010000109.1:0-10181 GCA_964453085.1 uncultured Mycobacterium sp. | reverse complement strand
CTTCATCAAAATCGCTGGGTACCACCAGATTTGGCAACTGGCGAAAGCGTCGCGGTACTGCCACGATCGGTATGAGCTGCGCCACAGGTTCGCCGTGGCTAGTGATGATGAACGCATTGCCGGCTTTGACGTCCGCCAGGAGTCGGTTGAGCTGATTCTTGGCCTCCGTGCTGCTGACTTTCTCGACCGGCGCGGTGCAACCGTAGCAGGATAGAGCTAGTGACGCTAGCAACGCTAGTCGATCTAGCGCGACACCCTCGATGAGGCCGGTACCAGTCCCTTCATCATGGCTTTCCCTCATCGCTGACGGTGATTCCGGCGGCATGGCCAAATCCGCGCACGCCACAGCCTGACGGGACTCGGGTGCATCGAGCACCGCACGGATGTCTATCGGCACGCGTTCGGGCCGCAGTCCGCCATCACCACGTGGGTGGCCCTTTCCGCTCGGGATCATCGTCGCCTGCCCCGGACGCGGTCATCCCTTGCAGGAAGGACGCTTCGGCGTCACGACCCGGACCTCAATCCGTCGCCGCCCGAAAAATCAGGTCAGAGCATGGAGTCGACCATGGCCCCGCCGTCGCGGGCGGCCCGAATGGTCGCGTTGTCGTTCTGCCGGAAGTCGATGAACGCGGACAGTTGGGTGGACGGGTTCAGCAACTCGATGAACGTGCCGAGGACGGGAACGGTGCGCCGCGGCGACGACACGTCGGCGGTGTAGTCGATGGAGGCCTTCTGTTGAAAGTTGTTTCCTTGCACCGTCTTTGTGATTGGCGCGGTCAGGTTCCTCAAGTTGAGCAAATCGGACGACGGCTTGCCGGTCAACTGGTCGACATCGCTCTGCAACACGGCGACGACATCGGTCCCGTTGGCCGTCCTGACCGCGACCTGCATTTGCGCGCTGCTGTCGGCGTTGTAGAGTGCCACCCAGTCGGGGCCACGGTCACCGACCGTCCAGCCCGGCGCGGGGGTGATCGAGATGCCCAGCGCGATCTCGACCGGGTCGGCGGCCAGCAACGCCACCGCCGCCGGCGCCAACGGGCGCGGACGCTGCCCGGCCGGGCCGGTCGCGCCGGTGAGCAGGACCGCCGCGGTCACGGCGGCGACGGCGGCGGGCCGCAGGCCGCGCACGGCCCTTGCGGTACCGAAAAACGACGGAATGGGCGTTGGTGACATCGCGGCTCCTCATGACCCCGGGTGGTTCCGCAAGATCGTAAGGTAAAAATCGCGATATGGTTAGATTTCGCCTAGCAGACCCCGATCCGACAGAAGCACTTCGCCCCGGCGACTGCCGACCGTGACGCGTGCCCGGTCGCCTCGACGGGCCTGCCACGCCGCCGGGGTGTGCCGGGGGCAGCCCGTTCAGCCCGCTCCGGCGGACCGAATGGGAGCGGCGTCAAGGTAAAGATTGCCGGGCAGTGGGATTCGGCCCGCGGTGCGCAAACACCCGTCTGACCGGTGTGACGGCGCGGCAGGCCGGAGGTCAGAACCCGAAACGCGGCAGCACGGACGGGAACCGGGGCAGCGCCGGAAGCTGCGGCATGATCGGCGCGGGAGGGCGGAAAACCGGCAGCGGCGGCGCGGGCAGGACAGGCCCCTCCGGCAGCTCGGGCGTCGGCAGTTGCAGCGGCCGCGGTGCCGGCAGCTGCAGCGCCGGGGGCTTGGGCAGCTGCAGCGCCGGGGGTTTGGGCAGCTGCAGCGCCGGGGGTTTGGGCAGCTGCACGGCCGGGGGTTTGGGCAGCTGCACGGCCGGGGGTTTGGGCAGCTGCAGCGCAGGCGGCGCGGGCAGAGGCAGCGAGGGTACGGCAACCGGGTGCGGTGCCAGCAGCGGCGCGACGTCGGGGACGGGTGGCAGTGGCGCCGCGACCGGCTCGGGCACCGGCACCGGCACCGGAACCGGGGCCGCAGCGGGAACCGGGGCCGCAGCGGGAACCGGGGGGGCCGCAGGGGCGGGCGCCGCCACGGCAGGCCTCGGCAGGTCCGGCGTCACCACCCTGGGCTCAACGACCTTGGGGATGGGCCGCGTCACCGGCGTCGGCTGGCTGTGCGGCGTGGGCTCCTGGCGGGTCGGGACGATGATGTTCTGCCCGGGGCTGGGCTGCAGCGCGACGGTCGTGCGGATGTTGATCGCCAACGCGATTTCCAGCGCCAGCGCCGCGCAGGTGAAGATCACCGCCAGCACGCTGCTCGTCACCAGCACCGGCCTGCGGCGTTTCAGCGCCGCACCCACATGTTGGTGGTCGATCCCGCCCGCAGTCTCGGCGTCCGCCAACTCCTCCGGGACGTCGCTGTACGCGACGGGGAGCTCGCCCGCCGGGCCGGCCACAGCGGGGTGGTCGTCAATGACGTAGGGCGGCACCTCGCCGGTGCCGGGATCCTGCGCGTAGGCCAGTGCCTCGGTGGACAACACGAACAGCGGCGCATTGGCCGAGGCCAGCGCCGCGCCGCGCGCCAGCGCCGCCTCCGGCTCTTCCGGCGTGCTCACGGCAAGCGGCGTGACCGCCTCCAACCCGGCCTTGAGCCGGGCCGTGTCGACACCCTGACCGACCAGGAACACCCCCTCGGGCGGCGTCTCCGACGCGTCACAACCAGAGATCATCGCGGCCAGTTGGACGGTGGTGTCGGCAAGGGAAAGGGCACGCCGTTCCTTACGTACCCCGGTGATCGAACCGTCCTGGGTGTCGACCACGCCGACGGTGGCGAAACTGGGGTCGACGAGCAGCATCGCGGTGTGGCGGTAGCCGATCGCCTGGCCGACGGTCTGGGTCAGCGCAGCGGCGGCCAGGAACGCCGAAACCAGGGTGACGTCGCCGATCTTGTTGGCGACCAGTGCTTCCTGCAGTGCGGTGGCCTCGATCGGGTTCGTGCAGACCACCCCCGTCGACGCCAGCCGGTAACCACCTTCGGCGGCGCCCTGCCGGGTGCGCAGGATCGCCGAGATCACGTGTCCGGGTGCGTTGCGGGTCGCGGTGTCCGCCGCGGCGATGCGGACGGTGTCCTCCTCGACGGTCACACCGTCGGCGTTCTCGCCCTCGAGGAGCACCATCCGTACCGCAGCAGATTCCATCGATATCCCTAGTACGACGTCCACCGCGCCTCCCGAGTCGCCTATGGCATGCCCCGCCGCTGCGGGGCGCCGCCCGCTCGTGCCATCTACAAACCGTCTCCAAGTTTGTCACCGCTGAGGGCTGCGGCGTTACCGTCCGGGCACCGCTGGGCGCTGTGAATCGGCTATGAGTTGAGGGCCGCGGAGGGCTGCACGAGTGGCTACCAGTGGGCCGTTGTGGCGAGTGCGGCGTCGGCGGTGGGGTAGAGCGGGAGCACACCGCCTAGCCCGCACGCCTTGACGACCCGGCCGACCAGCGGCTCGCCGCTCACCAGCCGCAGCTCTACGCCGCGGGAGCGGCACCGTACCGCTTCGTCGGCCAGCGCCATGAACGCGCAGCAGCCCATGAATTCGAGCCCGGTTACGTCGATGACCAGTGGCCCGGGTGCGGTGACGCCGACCGCGGCTTCGCGGACCAGCTGGTGCCAGGTGTGCTCGTTGCAGGCGTCGACCTCACCACCGGCGTTGACGAGCACCGCCTCGCCGACGCGGCCGGTCGTTGCGCGCAGCTTGCTGTGTGGGTCACCGAGTTCGGACACGAGCCGCGTGCTGAGGGTCAACGCGGCGGTGGATGTGGTATCAGTAAACACTGGACTCATGTGCTGGACTCCCTGATCGGCTGGCGTCAAAAACGCTGCGATAGTGGTCCGTCCTGTTGTCTGAAGACAGACTTCGCGAGGTGCGAATCTCTTTTGTATAACGAGACGCAGTGGTCTGTCTACCCACGGTGTGGTAAAAAGTTCAGCCACCGGCGCCTTCATCGAAACGAACCGACCCCGACGGACACCGATCCGGGCGAGGCGGCCGGCTGACCCGATCGGGTTTCATACAGGGTCAGCGGCGGTGGTGCCGGTTCTCTGATCGTGCTGGGCCTCGAGTTCGGCGATCGCCCGGGATGTGCGTTCACGGAGCAGGAGCGCCGCCGTCGCACCGCACACGACGACGATGACGAGCGCGATCCAGGAGAACCGCGCCATCCAGCGTTCGGCGGCCATGCCGGCGAAGCAGACCAGCGCGGTGGTGCCGCCCGCCCAGCAGATGGCGCCCGACACGTTGGCCGCCAGGAAGCGCGGGTAGCGCATATTGAGCGCTCCGGCCAACGGCCCGGCGAAGATGCGCAGCAACGCGATGAAGCGGCCGAAGAAAACCGCCCGCACACCCCAGCGGACGAACAACCGCTCGGCCAGCGCGACGTGTCCGGGACCGAAATGCCTCGGAAACCGCCGGCCGAGCCGGGCGAACAGTGGCATGCCGAACCGGCGCCCGATTGCGTAACCGACGGAGTCACCGGCCACCGCGCCGATCACGGCGGCGGCGCCCACGAAGAAGGGGTTGACGGCCAGGTCATCGTACGACGACATCAGCGCCGCACTGACCAGCACGATCTCCCCGGGAAGCGGGATGCCGAGGCTTTCGATCCCGACAACGGCTCCGACCACCAGGTACACCGCCAGTGGCGGGATCGACTGCAGCAAGGCCTCCACGTTCATGGGTCAAGAATGCCTGACTCCTGTCCGGCGCGCGGCGCAAAGCCGCCTTCTCGCAGGCCGGAGCCGTTGTGCGGCCCGCTCGGCGCAGTGAGGCGCTCCAGCCGGGGACGTTTGGGCACCCGGCCGTCGGCAGAGGACCGGCCACGCATCCGACGCCAGATCCACGGCACGAAACTCTCGTGTGCCCAGCGCAGGTGATCCAGCGTGCCGGCCGAAAAGAACGACCGACCCGGGTCGGCGCTCGCGCTGGCCCAATCATGATTGCTGCCGGGCAGATTCAGCGCCTCGGCGGCCGCGGCGGCGAATAGGATGTGCCCCCTGGTGGAGGCGTGCACCCGGTCGATCGCCCAGGTGTCCACTTCGCGCATGGACGCCGCGTTGTACAGGTCGACCAGCCGGAAGCCGTAACGTCGGGCGGCGTCGCCGATCGCCTCATTGATGCCGGCGAGCCGCGTCGACACCAGCCGCCCCAGCGGGAGGAACTGCGCGACGTTCGGGAACGTCGTCGTCACCACCGTCGCTTCCGATTCGGCGAGCGCGGCGTGCAGCTGGTCGAGGTCGGCAAGAGCGCGGCCGAACGAACGACCCGGCTGGATGACGTCGTTCATTCCGGCGCACACCGTGATCAGGTCGGGTCGCATCGCCAGGGCCTCGGGAAGCTGCTCGGTGAGCACGTGGGTGATCCGCTTGCCGCGGATCGCCAGGTTGGCGTAGTGCAGGCCCGGGTACAGCGCATCGATCATCGCGGCGAGCCGGTCGGCAAAGCCCAGCAGGCCGACGGTGTCGTCGCCGTCCCACAAGCCCTCGGTCTGGCTGTCACCGATCGCGACGTAGCGGCAGTACCCGGCCCGATTAGCCCCGCACACGAAGCCGAGACTAATAGCAGCCCGCGCGCAAATGCGTTGTAACCCGGCCGTCGCCCGAGGGCGAGGAGTGTGTGTACGACAAGGGATTCAAAGCCGGCGGGGACTGCATCGCGTGCGGGGATCAGCGGCTCGCTTTCGCCCAGACCGACGACAGATCCTGCGGCCAACCGTCCAAGTCAATCGAGAGGTCCGGCGGAGCCAGTTTTTTACAAGAATTGTTTGGGTTAATTCACAGGTGGTTGACGCCGATGGAGACGAGGGTCCGGCGTTACTGTGGTGAGGTCAGGGTCGTTGTCTTTCTCGGCAGGGGAAGGGCGGGTGACATGACTGGTCGATCGCGAAGTGGCCGGCTTGAGAGACTCGGCGAGTGGGTGGTGTTCGCGATCGGACGCCAGGATTGGCTGGACCGGCCGAGCTACCGACTGGAGCACTTGCTGAGCTTCGCCTACAACGGGTTGGGCGGTGCGCGCAACCGCGTCACCAATGCGCTGCACGGCGTGTGGCTGGGGCATCCGGTGCACCCGCCATTGGCGTCGCTGACCAGCGGCGCGCTCGGTACGACCGTCGCGCTGGACGCACTCAGTCTGCTGCCCGGGCAGCGGCGCACCGAAGTCCGAGACGCCGCACGGTTCGCGAGCCGGGCACTGGGGGTGGGCATCCTGGCGAGCGTCGGGTCGGCCGTCACCGGCGCCACCGACTGGCAGCACATCCACGAGGAGGACCGCCGGGTGGGGCTGGTGCACGGACTGGTGAACCTGGCCGCGACCGCGCTATACGCGCGGTCCTGGTGGGACCGGCGCCGGGGTCGTCACTACCGCGGAATCGCCTTGACGGCACTGGGTTATGGCATCACCGTCGCCGGCAGCTACCTCGGCGGGGTCCTGGTGTTTGCGTCCGGGATCGGGATCGACCACTCCGGCGAGCGTCTGCGCGTCACGGAGTGGACACCGGTGCTGCCCGCCGACTCCTTGAACGGGAAACCGGTGCGGGTGGAGGTCGACGGGGTGGGGCTGGTGGTGTGCCGGACCGGGCCCGGCGAAGTCGCGGCATTCGGTGAGTTCTGCCCGCACCTGGCGGCTCCGATGGCCGACGGCTGGGTCGACCGGGGCCGGCTCGTGTGCCCCTGGCACGGCTCGTGGTTCTCGGTCGCCTCCGGTGAGGTGCTGCGGGGACCGTCGGCGGCCCCGTTGCCGCGTTACCGGGCCCGGTTGGTCGACGGAACGGTCGAGGTCCGCGGCGATGCCGCGCCCGCTGTCGGCGGGGCGCCGGGGATTCGAAGGGGAAGATCCAAGTGAACGCCTATGACGTGTTGAAGGAGCACCACATCGTCCTCAAGGAGCTGGGCGCCAAAATCAGCCGGTTGCCGGTGAACTCGCAAGAGCGGCACCATCTTTTCGGCGACATGCTGACCGAACTCGACATCCATTTCCGCATCGAGGATGACCTGTACTACCCGGCTCTCAAGCAGGCCGGCAGGTTGATCGCGATCGCCCATGCCGAACATCGCCAGGTACTCGACCAGTTGTCGGTGTTGCTGAAGACCCCGCAGAGCGCGCCCGGGTACGACCAGGAGTGGCACTCGTTCAGGACCGTGCTGGAGGCGCACGCCGACGAGGAGGAACGCGACCTGATCCCGGCTCCCCCCGAGGTCGAGCTCACCGACGCCGAACTCGAGGAACTCGGTGCCAAGATGGCCGCCATGATGGAGCGCTACCGCGGTTCGCTGCTGCATCGGTTGCGGACCAGGGGGCGGGTGGCGCTGCTTCGTGCCCTGTAGCGGTGCGCGCTGGCTGCTCGGGATCGCGACGACGGTGGCGGCCTCGGTGACGCGGGGACGCAGCGGCCGCTCGTAGCGGCGGCCACGGATACCGGGCGAGCCCGACGCCGTCCGGTAGTGTCGACAGTTGTTTGAGCACAACAGATTACCTGTTCGACATCCATCTGCAAGGCCCAGGCGAGACCGTGTTCCTGACGCGCCGCGACGGCCGGCGACAACCGATCTGCGCCGGCTTCCAATGCACCGAGTTGCTGGCGGGATCGGAGGTCCGTTCCGCGCGCATGGCCGAGAATGGTCGAACCACAGGCGTTCTGGGCGACCAGCGCGCCGTCGCCGGACTGGCGGCCAAAGCGCCCTCGTTCACCAATGTCGGTGCGGTTGACCGCCGATCAGGGGGAGTCCGGGTGGGGTGCGAGCGCATGGACCCGGCCCATGCCGAAGGCAAAGGCCTTCAGTGCCTACCGTTCGAATGATCCGATGTCCCTGGGAAACTGCACAAGTCGCAGGACGGAGGCATGGCAATGAACGGTTCACAACGGCCGCGGGCCGAGACGCGCATGAACGGGCGGGGCCCGCCATTTCACCCAGACCGAACTGCGGGAGTTAGCCGCACGCGGCGCGTCGGAGTTGCCGGACGCGGGAGCGACCGAGTTGTTGCGCTGGACGGACGAAATCTTCGGCCCCGACGGCTACGTGGTGGCTTCCACCGCACCTCCGGCGGCGCCTGGCGCACCCTACAAGGACTCGCCGACTTCGCCATCGTGCGCTCCTACCTCGACACCGCCAATAAATGGGGCATCGACATCCTCGACGCCCTCCGCCAACTCTTCACCACCGGCCCCTGCAACCCCCAGCACTGGCCTCCAGCTGAATAGCTACCCAGAAGAGCCTCAATTTTTGCGTTTTATATGAGATCTCTTTTAATTCGCAGCAACGCAAGCGAGTCGCGTTGCCGCGTGGGATTCTGGTGCCACCATGGCGTTGAATGCACTCGCGCCGAGAGAACTCTTGGGGCAAAACTGGATTACAGAAGGGGATTTGGGTCCATCATGGTAAGCCCCGGCCCGGGGGAATCACACACCACCATCCTCGTGAGCGGCCTAGCCACGATCGGAGGTGGGGCGAACTGACGGAATTGTCAGCGACTTTATGAGCAGGATGACCGCTTCTATTCCGATCCGGTCGCGGCGCTCCTGCCGCCGGTTGAATCGGCTGGCGCCGAACACATGAAGCATGCAGTGCTGCCGAGCGCCTGTGCTTTCGGCAGCACGGCGAGAGGCGCAACGGCCAAGGGCCCGCAGCTGGTTCGGACTATCCGTTCGAAGGAGAAATCCGATGACTTCTGGTGTGATGCAACAGGAATCGCCGACCGGACCGGTCCGGGATTTCTGGGAAGTTGTCCTCTTGGTGGCCGCCCGTAATGCGATCGCCGCAATTTCCGATGCTGCTGCGGCCGGCTAAGGGGGTGCTGGCAATGGATTTCGGGGCATTGCCACCGGAAGTCAACTCCGCCCGAATGTATGCCGGGCCGGGCTCAGCACCGATGATGGCTGCCGCGACGGCATGGGCCGCGCTGGCGGCGGAGCTGGGTGCGACGGCAGCCTCATACGAGGCGGTGATTTCACACCTCACCAGTGAAGGCTGGATGGGGCCGGCTTCGGCAACGATGGCGGCCGCGGCGGCCCCCTACGTGAGGTGGATGAGCACGACCGGGGCGCTCGCCGAACAGACTTCCGGGCAGGCGGCAGCCGCGGCGGGCGCCTATGAGGCCGCGTTTGCCATGACGGTGCCCCCGGCAGAGGTAGCGGCCAACCGGGCCCTGCTCATGTCGCTGGTGGCGACCAACTTTCTTGGGCAAAACACTCCGGCAATCGCCGCCACCGAGGCGCAGTACGGCGAGATGTGGGCCCAGGACGCGGCGGCGATGTACGGCTATGCGGGCAGCTCGGCGGCCGCCTCGAAGCTGACGCCGTTCGACCAACCGGCGGAGACCACCGATCCGGCCGGACTAGGCGGGCAGGCCTCGGCGGTGGCACAAACCACAGGCACGGCGGCGGGCACCGGCGCCCAGACTGTAACCCAGGTCATGTCCGCCATACCGACCGCGCTGCAAGGACTCTCATCGCCCCTGGCGACGGCGCAGGCGACCCCGGTTTGGGACTTTTTGGACAGCAGCTTCGTCAACGGGGTCGTTTCGGGCGGATACGTCAACCCCGCCATGGTCGAACCCGCCGTCGTGGCGACGATGGCCGACATCAACGCGGTCGCACTCGGGGGAGCGCCGGAGACCCAAGCGCTACCGCCCATGGGCTCGGGCGAAGGGAACCCTATCTGGTTGCCGATCCCATCCAACTCCGCAATCGTGCCGTTCGGCTCAGCAGCCATGCCGTTCGGCTCAGCAGCCATGCCGCTCGGTTCGGCGGGCACTGGGGTTTCGGCTGGTTCAAACCAGGCAGCGATGGTCGGGCGATTGTCCGTACCCCAGAGTTGGACGGTAGCCGCCCAGGTGGAAAATCACGCGGGTGCTGCGCTACCAGGAGCCGGCTGGACGAGCACCGCGCTCCCGGAGAGCCCGACGGGCGTGCCCGGTTTGCCCGGGGTTCCCGCTGTGAGCACCGCCGGACGCCACTTCGGCAGTGGACCACGATATGGGTTCCACGTGACGGTGATTCCGCGCCCACCGGCGGCGGGATGACCGGGACTGCGGGTGAATTGCGACATGCCGGTCGCAGCTTGGCCGTGATGCATCAAATCAAGATGCCCGCGAAATCTGGTCCATGCATCACCTAAAGCGTGTCGAACAACTGGCTGCGGTCGAGTCGCCGGAGTAGTAGGGCGATTTGGCTGAGGTAGAGGTAGATGAAGCCTTTGCGCGCGGTCAGGGTGGTTTCGTAGTGGCGGTCGGTGCGTCGGCAGTGGTTGATCCAGCCCCGCTTTCGTCGCTG
>CAYVQQ010000108.1:0-10254 GCA_964453085.1 uncultured Mycobacterium sp. | reverse complement strand
GTACTCGCCGACGCTGTGGCACCACCTGACCGACGGCCTGACCGAGCTCGAAAACGACCGCGGCGACACCCTGCTCGCGCTGGCCGACATGTACATGCGGCGCGACCCGCACGGCCATTACAGCAACGCCACCGACGCGCGGGTGGCGATCAACTGCGTCGACCAGCCGCCGGTCAAGGACCGAGCCAAGGTCATCGAGGAGGACCGCCGCTCGCGTGAAATCGCCCCGTTCATGAGCTACGGGAAGTTCACCGGGGACGCCCCCCTGGGCACGTGCGCGTTCTGGCCGGTGCCTCCCACCAGCAAGCCCCACGCCATCTCCGTGCCCAACCTGGCGCCGACCGTGGTGGTGTCGACCACCCACGACCCGGCGACGCCGTACAAGGCCGGCGTCGACCTGGCGAACGAGCTGCGCAGCTCGCTGCTCACCTATGACGGCACCCAGCACACCGTCGTCTTCCAGGGCGACAGCTGCATCGACAACTACGTGACCGCCTACCTCATCGGCGGGGACACGCCCCCGCGCGGCGCCAAGTGCTGAATCCCGCGCCGACCATTATCCGGCGGCGGTCCCTCGGCCGACTTCTCGCCGCTTTCCGGCCCTGACGTCAGGGTCGCTGCGGGGGAGAGCGAGATCAAGGCGTAATCCTTTCGCGCCGCCACAGGTACCCGCGGCTGCGACGATGACTGCCATGTCGCGCCTGAGGTCATGGAGTTCGGCGCTGCTCTCGTTCGGGCTCCTGCTCGGGGCGCAATCACCCTCGGTGCTGCCGGTCGCCGGTGCGGCACCCGGGCCCGGCGCCGGCCAGACCCCGAATCCCGCGCAGAACTGGGGCAGCTGCGACCCGCTGCTGAACGGCACCAGGGACGTTCCCGCCACTGCGCGGTGCACCACCGTCGCGGTCCCGGTCGATTACCGCAATCCCGGTGGGCCGCAAGCCAAGCTGACCGTGATCCGGGTGCCCGCCAGCGGCCGGCGGATCGGACCGCTGCTGGTCAACCCCGGCGGCCCGGGGGCGTCGGCGGTGGACATGGCGGCAGCGATGGCCTCGGCCCTGGAAGGCACCGACATCGGGCGCCACTTCGACATCGTCGGCTTCGACCCGCGAGGGGTGGCCCACTCGACTCCGGCGCTGCGGTGTCGGACCGATGCCGAGTTCGACGCGTTCCGGCGCGAACCGATGGTCGATTACAGCCCGGCCGGGGTGGCCCACATCGAGCAGCTCTACCGGCAGCTGGCCCAGCAGTGCGTGAACCGCATGGGCGCCGACTTCCTGGCCAACGTCGGCACCGCCTCGGCCGCGCGCGACATGGACATGGTCCGTCAGGCGCTGGGTGACAACCAGATCAACTACCTCGGCTACAGCTACGGCACCGAATTCGGTACCGCCTACCTCGAAGCGTTCCCCGAGCATGTGCGGTCGATGGTGCTCGACGGGGCCATCGACCCCACCGTCGGGCCCATCCGGGAAAACATCAGCCAAATGGCGGGCTTCCAAACCGCTTTCAACGACTACGCCCTGAACTGCGCCCGCTCACCGTCCTGCCCGTTGGGGACCGACCCGGCCCAGTCCGTCAACCGCTACCACGCGCTGGTCGATCCGCTGGTGCGCAAGCCGGGCCGCACCGCGGACCCGCGCGGCCTCAGCTACGCCGACGCGATCACCGGAACCATCAACGCGCTGTACGCGCCGGCCCGATGGAAGTACCTGACAAACGGCCTGCTCGGGTTGCAGCGCGGCACCGACGCCGATGACCTGCTGATGCTGGCCGACGACTACGAGGGCCGCGATCGCGGCGGGCACTACGACAACGACCAGGACGCGTTCAACGGGATTCGCTGCGTGGACGCGCCCACACCGGCGGACACGGCGAGCTGGGTCGCCGCCGACCAGGAGATCCGCCGCGCGGCCCCCTTCCTGAGCTACGGGTCGTTCACCGGGACCGCCCCACGCGACTTGTGTGCGCTGTGGCCGGTGCCGGCGACGTCGACTCCGCACGCCGCGGCCGCCGTCGCACCGGGCAAGGCCGTCGTGGTGTCCACCACGCACGATCCGGCCACCCCCTACCAGGCCGGCGTCAGCCTCGCCCGCCAGCTGCGGGCGCCACTGATCACCTACGACGGCACCCAGCACACTGCGGTCTTCAGCGGGGACCAGTGCGTGGACACCGCGGTGGTGCGCTACTTGCTCGGCGTGGCCCAGCCTCCGGCCTCGTTGACGTGCCGCTGAGGGCCGATTCCGGCCCGCGGACCCCGCGCCTCACAGCGGACCTGACCTGGCCGTAGAGCGGCGCCGGTAACACGGAATTAACAGAGGTTGCATACTGTGCGGGATATGGATCGGCAGAAGGAATTCGTCCTGCGCACGCTCGAGGAGCGCGACATCCGCTTCGTCCGGCTCTGGTTCACCGACGTGCTCGGCTTCCTGAAGTCGGTCGCCATCGCCCCGGCGGAACTGGAAGGAGCCTTCGAGGAGGGCATCGGCTTCGACGGATCCTCGATCGAGGGGTTCGCGCGGGTGTCCGAATCCGACACCGTGGCCAACCCCGACCCGTCGACCTTCCAGGTGCTGCCGTGGGCTTCCGGCGGCCACCACCACTCGGCGCGGATGTTCTGCGACATCACCATGCCGGACGGCTCGCCGTCTTGGGCGGACCCGCGGCACGTGTTGCGCCGCCAACTGCAGAAGGCCAACGATCTCGGGTTCTCCTGCTATGTGCATCCCGAGATCGAGTTCTTCCTGCTGAAGCCCGGCCCGGACGACGGGTCGGTGCCCATCCCGGTCGACAACGCCGGCTATTTCGACCAGGCCGTGCACGACTCGGCCTCCAACTTCCGCCGGCACGCGATCGAGGCCCTGGAGTTCATGGGGATCTCGGTGGAGTTCAGCCACCACGAGGGCGCACCCGGGCAGCAGGAGATCGACCTGCGCTTCGCCGACGCGCTGTCGATGGCCGACAACGTGATGACGTTCCGCTACGTCATCAAGGAAGTGGCGATCGAGAACGGCGCGCGGGCGACGTTCATGCCCAAGCCGTTCGGGCAGCACCCCGGCTCGGCCATGCACACCCACATGAGCCTGTTCGAGGGCGACTTCAACGCCTTTCACAGTGCCGAGGACCCGCTGCAGCTCTCCGACGTCGGAAAGTCGTTCATCGCCGGGATCCTCGAGCACGCCTCCGAGATCAGTGCGGTCACCAATCAGTGGGTCAACTCCTACAAGCGGCTGGTGCACGGCGGCGAGGCGCCCACCGCGGCGTCGTGGGGGGCGGCGAACCGGTCCGCGCTGGTGTGGGTGCCGATGTACACACCGCACAAGACGTCGTCGCGGCGGATCGAGGTGCGCAGCCCGGACTCGGCCTGCAACCCGTATCTTGCGTTCGCGGTGCTGTTGGCCGCCGGGCTGTGCGGGGTGGAGAAGGGTTACGTGCTGGGACCGCAGGCCGAAGACAACGTGTGGGACCTCACGCCCGAGGAACGCCACGCCATGGGCTACCGTGAGCTGCCCACCACCCTCGACAGCGCGCTGCGCTGCATGGAGTCCTCGGAGCTCGTCGCCGAGACCCTCGGGGAGCACGTGTTCGATTTCTTCCTGCGCAACAAGCGCGCCGAGTGGGCCAACTACCGCAGT
The DNA here is from genome assembly GCA_964453085.1 of uncultured Mycobacterium sp. Classification (GTDB taxonomy): domain Bacteria; phylum Actinomycetota; class Actinomycetes; order Mycobacteriales; family Mycobacteriaceae; genus Mycobacterium. Next base: position 6,622 of record CAYVQQ010000108.1, on the reverse strand, counting down.
CGGGTCACTCCCTACGAGCTCAGTACCTACTTGTCCCTGTAACCGGTTCGCATGAACGGCGCGCGGTTTGCGCTACGGTCGTGGCGTGACCAAACCCGCAACGCATCGCCCCAAGCTGCCCAGCGTGGGCCGGCTCGGGCTGGTCGACCCGCGCGCGGGTGAGCGGCTGGCGCAGCTGGGCTGGATCGACCATGACGACGAGGCCCACGTCGGCCTGCTGTGGGCGTTGTCGCGCGCGCCGGACCCCGACGCCGCGCTGCGCGCCCTGGCGCGCCTGGCAGAGCATCCCGACACCGGCTGGCCGGAGCTGAGTGCCGCGCTGCTGGGCGAACGCGCGCTGCGCGGGCGGCTGTTCGCGGTGCTCGGCTCGTCGCTGGCACTGGGCGATCACCTGGTCGCGAACCCGCAATCCTGGAAGTTGTTGCGCGACAAGGTCGAACTGCCCTCCCGTGAGGAGCTCTGCGCGACGTTCGTCGGATGCGCTGAGGAGGTCGCCGGCGACCCGGCAGCGGGCCCGGGCCCGGCCATCCTGCGGCTGCGGAACCTCTACCGTGACCGGCTTCTGGTCCTGGCCGCACTCGACCTGGCCGCGACGGTCGAGGACGAGCCGGTGGTGCCGTTCACCGAGGTGGGTGCCCAGCTGTCGGACCTGGCGGATGCCGCGCTGGCGGCCGCGCTGCGGATGGCCGAGCTGACGGTGTGCGGTGACGGCACGCCGCCGCGGCTGGCGGTCATCGCGATGGGCAAGTGCGGTGCGCGGGAGCTGAACTACGTCAGCGATGTCGACATCATCTTCGTCGCCGAGCGCGCCGACCCGCTGAGCACTCGCGTCGCCGGGGAGATGATGCGGGTGGCATCCGCGGCCTTCTTCCAGGTGGACGCCGCCCTACGGCCCGAGGGTCGTGCCGGCGAGCTGGTCCGCACCGTCGAGTCGCACGTCGCCTACTACCAGCGCTGGGCGAAAACCTGGGAGTTCCAGGCGTTGCTGAAGGCCCGGGCGGCGGTGGGCGACGCCGAACTCGGCGAACGCTATCTGACCGCCCTGATGCCGATGGTGTGGGTCGCCTGCGAGCGGGACGACTTCGTGGCCGAGGTCCAGGCCATGCGCCGCCGGGTTGAGCAGCTGGTGCCCGCCGACGTCCGCGCCCGCGAGATCAAGCTCGGCAGCGGCGGGATACGGGACGTCGAGTTCGCCGTGCAGCTACTGCAACTGGTGCACGGCCGCGGCGACGAGTCGCTGCGGGTGGCGTCCACCGTCGATGCGCTGGCCGCGCTGGGTGCGGGCGGGTACGTCGGCCGCGAGGACACCGCAAACCTCACCGCCTCCTACGAGTTCCTGCGGTTGCTCGAGCACCGGCTGCAGTTGCAGCGGCTCAAGCGCACCCACCTTCTGCCCGCGGTCGACGACGAGGAGGCGGTGCGCTGGCTGGCGCGCGCGGCCCACATCCGGCCCGACGGCCGCCACGACGCCGCCGGGGTGCTGCGCGAGGAACTCAGGCGCCAGAACCTGCGGGTGTCGCAGCTGCATGCCAAGCTCTTCTACCAGCCGCTTTTGGAGTCGATCGGTCCGCCTGGGCTGGAGATCTCGCACGGCTTGAGCACCGAGGCCGCGGAGCGGCAGCTGGCCGCGCTCGGCTACGAGGGGCCGCAGACCGCGCTGAAACACATGTCGGCGCTGGTCAACCAGAGCGGCCGGCGCGGCCGGGTCCAATCGGTGTTGTTGCCTCGGCTGCTGAACTGGATGTCCTACACGCCCGACCCCGACGGCGGGTTGCTGGCCTATCGGCGCCTGTCCGAGGCACTGGCCGCCGAAAGCTGGTACCTTGCCACGCTGCGGGACAAGCCGGCGGTGGCCAAGCGTCTCATGCACGTGCTGGGCACCTCCACGTACGTGCCGGACCTGCTGATGCGGGCGCCCGCGGTGATCCAGAGCTACGGAGACGGCCCCAACGGCCCCAAACTGCTCGACACCGACCCCGCCGCGGTGGCCCGCTCGCTGGTGGCCTCGGCCAGCCGCTACATCGACCCGGTGCGCGCGATCGCCGGTGCCCGCACGCTGCGCCGCAGGGAGCTGGCCCGCATCGGTTCGGCGGACCTCCTGGGCATGCTGGACGTCACCGAGGTGTGCCGGGCCCTGACGTCGGTGTGGGTGGCGGTGCTGCAGGCCGCGCTGGACGCGATGATCCGGGCCAACCTGCCCGCCGACGGCCCTGCGCAAGGAAGAGCGCCGGCGGCGATCGCCGTCATCGGGATGGGACGGTTGGGCGGCGCGGAGCTGGGCTACGGGTCCGACGCCGACGTGCTGTTCGTCTGCGAGCCGGCCCGCGGCGTCGACGAGGCCCAGGCGATCCGGTGGTCGACGTCGGTGGCCGAGCAGGTGCGGACGCTGCTGGGCACTCCCAGCGTCGACCCGCCGCTGGAGCTCGACGCCAACCTGCGCCCCGAGGGCCGCAGCGGCCCACTGGTCCGCACGCTGGGCGCCTACGCCGCCTACTACGAACAGTGGGCGCAGCCCTGGGAGATTCAGGCGCTGCTGCGCGCGCATGCGGTCGCCGGCGACGACGAGTTGGGGCAGCGGTTCCTGTTGATGGCCGACAAGACACGCTATCCGGCCCACGGGGTGTCGGCCGAAACGGTCCGGGAGATCCGCCGCATGAAGGCGCGGGTCGAGTCCGAGCGGCTGCCGCGGGGCGCCGATCCCAATACGCACACCAAACTGGGCCGCGGGGGACTGGCCGACATCGAATGGACCGTGCAGCTGCTGCAACTGCAGCACGCACACGAGATCCCGGCCCTGCACAACACCTCGACGTTGCAGTCGCTGGACGAGATCGCCGCGGCCGGCCTGGTACCGGCAAGCGACGTGGACCTGCTGCGCGAGGCGTGGCTGACCGCCACCCGTGCGCGCAACGCCTTGGTGCTGGTCCGTGGCAAGCCCACCGATCAGCTGCCGGGGCCCGGGCGTCAACTCAACGCGGTCGCCGTCGCCGCGGGCTGGCCGACCGATGACGGCGGCGCATTCCTGGACCACTACCTTCGGGTGACGCGGCGGGCGAAGGCGGTGGTGCGCAAGGTGTTCGGGAGTTGAGCGGGCGGCGAGTCCTGGGCGATGCCGGCGGGCGCGTTCACGCGCGCTCGGCGGTCATGTGCATCTCGACGGTGCCCTGACACGGGCCACTGAGAATCTCGGTGCGCATGGTGCCGGCAAGCGACCCGTCGGTTTGGGGCGTGTAGCGCACCGTGGCGTGGGCCGGACTCCATCGGATCGTGGTGTCGGGCATCATGCAATCCCACTGGAAATCGCTGACCTGCGTCCAGGACGAGCCGTCCCAGGTGAACTGCACCGGTTGGGGAACCGTCGGGTTGCTCGGCGGCGGGCCCCCGACGATCGTGGCGGTGCATTTTCCGCCCGTACAGCTCGAGCGCAACGTGTAGATCTCGGTGTGCTGTTCCTCGGGATCACCGGCCGCCAGGCTGGTTCCGGACTTCGGGCCGACCATGAACGTGATCGCGTACTGCCCGTTCCATGAGGGAGAATCGGCGGCGGCCGGGGAGAGCGGCAGGGAGATCGAGAGCGACGCGGCGGATACACCCACGAGTCTGCGCAGACGGTTCCGGGTCATCGGTTCCCCCCGGGCCCCGGCGACGCTGACCGCCATGCGGGTTCAGGGTTTGGGTGTCGGGACCGCAGTGCCGTACAAGCAATCATGAAGTTCCTGACTACCCGGGTCGAAGTCGAACCCGCAGTTGCACTCGTGAACTTCCCGGGGGGTGCCCAGCCCATCGCAATAGGGGGTGCCGGCCGATGCCGGTGGTGCGGTCCACACGATACCGGCGGCCAGGGCCGCCGTCGCGCTGACCGCGGCCGTCACGATTCTCGTCTTCATGCCGGGTCCTTCTCTCGGGATGCATCGAGCCGCGCTTCGCGTCGGGGTCGACCCGATGCGGCGGCATGCAGGGACGACAACGCCGCCAACCGCGGCCCGCCCGGCAATGACGATGCCACCCGCGCGGCAATCTGTGGTGCGATCGCGGCGCGGGTGGCGTCATCTCGTCGGGTGGCTCGCGTCACACGTCGTAGTACAGCGCGAACTCGTAGGGGTGCGGACGCACCTGGACCGGCAGGATCTCGTTCTCGCGCTTGAAGCTGATCCAGGTTTCGATCAGATCGGGCGTGAAAACGCCACCCTCGGTGAGGTATTCGTGGTCCGCTTCCAGGCGGTCGATCACCGCCGAGAGCTGGGTGGGCGCCTGCGGGATGTTGGCGGCCTCTTCGGGCGGCAGTTCGTAGAGGTCCTTGTCGATCGGTGCCTGCGGCTCGATCTTGTTCTTGATGCCGTCCAGGCCCGCCATCAGCATGGCCGAGAACGCCAGGTACGGGTTGCCCGACGAGTCGGGGCAACGGAACTCCAGGCGCTTGGCCTTGGGGTTGGTCCCGGTGATCGGGATCCGCACGCACGCCGAGCGGTTGCGCTGGCTGTAGACGAGGTTGATCGGCGCCTCGAAACCGGGAACCAGGCGCTTGTAGGAGTTCACCGTCGGGTTGGTGAACGCCAGCAGCGACGGCGCGTGGTGCAGCAGGCCGCCGATGTAGTGCCGCGCGGTGTCCGACAGGCCGGCGTAGCCCGTCTCGTCGTACATCAGCGGGCTGCCGTTTTTCCACAGCGACTGATGGGTGTGCATCCCGGAGCCGTTGTCACCGAACAGCGGCTTGGGCATGAACGTGACGGTCTTGCCGTTCTGCCACGCGGTGTTTTTGACGATGTACTTGTAGAGCATCATGTCGTCGGCGGCGTGCAGCAGGGTGTTGAACTTGTAGTTGATCTCGGCCTGTCCGCCGGTGCCCACCTCGTGGTGGCCCTTCTCCAGGCTGAAGCCCGCCTTGATCAGGTTGGACAGCATCTTGTCGCGCAAGTCGACGTAATGGTCGACCGGCGCGACCGGGAAGTACCCGCCCTTGGGCCGGACCTTGTAGCCGCGGTTCGGGCTGCCGTCGAGTTCGTTGGGCGAGCCGGTGTTCCACCATCCCGAGATGGCGTCGATCTCGTAGAACGAGCCGTTGGTGCGCGAGTCGAAGCTGATCGAGTCGAAGATGTAGAACTCGGCCTCCGCGCCGAAGTACGCGGTGTCCGCGACGCCGGTGCTGATGAGATAGTTTTCGGCCTTGCGGGCGATGTTGCGTGGGTCGCGCGAGTAGGGCTCGAGGGTGAACGGGTCATGCACGAAGAAGTTCATGTTCAGCGTCTTGGCTTCGCGGAACAGGTCGATGCGCGCGGTGGCCGGGTCGGGGAGCAGCAGCATGTCGGACTCGTGGATCGACTGGAATCCTCGAATCGAGGAGCCGTCGAAGGCCAACCCGTCCTCGAAAATGCTCTCGTCGAAGAACGACACCGGAATCGTGAAGTGCTGCATGATGCCTGGCAGGTCACAGAACCGGACGTCGACGAACTCGACGTTCTCGTCCCTTGCGAGTTTGAAGACGTCGTCGGGCGTCGTTACCGTCACAGAATGCTCCTTTACTTGGTGAAATCCGCGGCCTGACGCTATGAAGCTGATGTTGCCCGCCGGTCAATTCCGTGTTGCGCGCACGTTACGCGCCCGTTCCCCCCGCAAAAGCCGCGGATCGGCGGTCCTCGCCGAGCGCTCTATTGTGGGGCCATGAACCGCAAGATCATATCTGGTCCGATGTGCGGGTGCACCGTTGTCCCGCGCTGCCGCGCGGGGCGACCGGGCCGCGGCCGCGCCCGATGACGCCGGGCTCGCGATCGGCCTACCCGGGTGAGGCGCTCGGTCTGCCCCAGAACGGCGCGGGCTCGCTGGCGCCGATGGGACGCCGGCTGGCCGCGCTGCTGATCGACTGGCTGATCTCCTACGGCCTGGCGGCGCTGGCGCTGACGTTGGGCGTGCTGTCCCAGCGCAGCCTGGCGACCGCGGTGTTGGTCATCTGGTGGGCGCTCGGCGTGGTGGCGGTGCGGCTGTTCGGTTCCACCCCCGGCCAGCTGGCGCTGGGCCTCGGTGTGGCGGCGGTGGAGGGCCGGGGGCCGGTGGGCATCGTGCGGTTGGCCGTGCGCGGGTTGCTCGTCGCGCTGGTCATCCCGGCGCTGTTCACCGATTTCGATGGCCGCGGCCTCCAGGACCGGGTGACGGGCACGGCGGTGGTGCGGCGCTGAACCGGGCCCCGCGCTACCGCCGGCGCACGGTGCGTTGCACACCGCGCATCTTGCCGGCGTTGGGTAGCGGCCCCTTCGGCATGACGCCGGCGCCCGCCCGGGATCCGAGCGCGGCCATTCGCGCCTCCAGGGCGTCCATCTGTTTGACGCTGATGTTGTTGCGCGGCAGACGGGTGAGGTGGCGCTCCAGCTTGGCCAGGGGTACCTCGCCCTCCCCGTTGCCGACGACGATGTCGTAGATCGGCACATCGCCGACCAGTCGCGCGTGCCGCTTCTTCTCCTGCGCCAGGAGCGGTTTGACCCGGGCCGCCGATCCCTCGCCGACCAGGATGACACCGGGCCGGCCGAGCACCCGGTGCACCGCGTCGAAGTGGCCGGTCGCGGCGATACCGGGGGTCACCCGCCACTTGCCGTGCAGGTTGTCCAGCACCCACGCCGCGGCGCCCGCCTGG
>CAYVQQ010000107.1:0-10270 GCA_964453085.1 uncultured Mycobacterium sp. | reverse complement strand
GCAGGCCCGTCAGCTGATTGAACAAGCTGGTCTTGCCGGCGTTGGGACTGCCGACCAGTGCTATCCGCCGGGTATTCGCAACGGCGACCGGGCCGTGGCCGTTGTCGTGGCAGGACGTCATCGGTTGATGTCCGGGACGACTTCGATCAGCCGCGCCTCGCGGTCCCGAAGGCACAGTTCGGTGTCTTGGACGCGGTAGATCGTCGGATCACCCAAGGGTGCCCGGCGGATGACGTCGACGTGTGCCGCCGGCCGAAAGCCCAGTTGACGCAGCCGGTCGGCCACGGGAGGGGCGGCATCGGCGACCGTGCCCACGATGACCGCCTGCTGGCCGGGTGCCAGCTGGGACAGCGCGACCGTCGAATGGCCGGAACCGGTGCGACTTTGTGAGGCCTGCTTCCGCCTGAGCATGGTCTACCCTAACGCTAGGTGTGCTTATCCTTAGTAAGGTACACCTAACTTCTCGGCGAAGTAACTCGCCGGTGTCAGGGGGCCGATTTGGCCATCACCCCGGCCGCCCGCAACTCAAGGGCGGCCAACGCCCGGATCGTACGGGGATCCTCGCACCGCCAGCCACCGACCGGGTCCGGGCCGACGGCGGCCAGCGCGCGTGGCGACCGGTTGGCCAACGCCCGCAGGGCCAACAGTTGTTCGCCGGCCGGGGTCGCGGCCAGGGCGGTGGCAGCCAGTTTGCGGCGGAAGAACCGCAGCCGCAGGAACAGCCATGGCAGGACGGCGATCAGGATGGGAAGCGCGACGACGGCCATGGCGAGCAGCACCGCCAGCCAGCTGCCGGTGGTGTTCAGGACGCGCCCGGCGCCGGCGATCTCGAGAGTGGCTTCGCCGGCAGCGGTGAGCGGCGTGCTGACCGCGTCGCCCAGCAGTGGGATGTGCCCGGCGCCCCGGCCGGCCGACGCCAGGCCGCCGGCGACGTCGTGCGCACCGGCCTCCACCTGCCGACCGGCCTCGGCGATCATCGAGATGGCGTCGTAGACGGCCAGCCCGACGAGCAGCCAGATCCCCGTCCACAGGAAGACGGCGAAGTCACTGAACAGCTGGGCCGCGAGCCGGCCGGGTGTGGTGGCGTAGGGCAGAAACCGCGATCGCATCCTTCGATCCCAGCACAGCTCCCGGCGCCCGGCCCCGCTTCCGGCGCCGATAGGCTGGCCCGATGCGTCCCGCACTGTCCGACTACCGGCATCTGGCCAGCGGCAAGGTTCGCGAGCTGTACCGCGTCGACGGCGAACACCTGCTGCTCGTCGCCACCGACCGGATCTCGGCCTACGACTATGTGCTGGACAGCACCATCCCGGACAAGGGTCGCATCCTGACCGCGATGAGCGTGTTCTTCTTCGACTTCGTCGACGCCCCCAACCACCTCGCCGGCCCGCCCGACGACCCGCGCATCCCCGACGAGGTGTTGGGCCGCGCGCTGGTGGTACGCGAACTGGAGATGCTGCCGATCGAATGCGTGGCCCGCGGCTATCTGACCGGGTCGGGCTTGCTGGACTACCGGGCGAGCGGGAAGGTGTGCGGCATCGCGTTGCCGCCCGGCCTGGTCGAGGCCAGCAAGTTTGCCGCACCGCTGTTCACCCCCGCGACGAAAGCCGCACTGGGGGAGCACGACGAGAACATCTCGTTTTCCCGGGTGGTCGAGCTGGTGGGTCAAGCGCGCGCCGAGCAGCTGCGCGACCGGACCCTGCACATCTACACTCAGGCGGCCGAGCACGCGCTGACCAAGGGCATCATCATCGCCGACACCAAGTTCGAGGTCGGCACCGACCGCGACGGCAACCTGCTGCTGGCCGACGAGATCTTCACACCGGATTCCTCGCGGTACTGGCCGGCCGAGGATTACCGCGCCGGGGTGGTGCAGACCAGCTTCGACAAGCAGTTCGTCCGCAACTGGCTCACCGGTCCCGAATCCGGCTGGGACCGGTGCGGCGCGAAACCCCCGCCACCGCTGCCCGGCAGTATCATCGAGGCCACCCGCGATCGTTACATCAACGCCTACGAACGGATTTCCGGGTTGAGCTTCGACGACTGGGTGGGGCCGAGCGCATGACCGAGACGTCCCGCGACATTCCCCGGCCCCCGGTGGCCAAGCGGGTGGAGACCCGGCGCGAGCACCACGGGGACGTCTTCGTCGACCCCTACGAATGGCTGCGCGACAAGGCCGACCCGGAGGTCGTTGCCCACCTCGACGCCGAGAACGACTATGTCGACCGGATGACGGACCACCTCGAACCGCTGCGCCGGCAGATCTTCGACGAAATCAAGTCGCGCACCAAGGAAACCGACCTGTCGGTGCCCACGCGGCAGGGTGACTGGTGGTATTACTCACGGACGTTCGAGGGCAAGCAGTACCGAGTCCAGTGCCGCTGCCCGATCGCCGGCCCCGACGACTGGACCCCGCCGACGCTGGACGAGAACACGGAAGTGCCCGGTGAGCAGATCCTGCTCGACTCGAACGCCGAGGCCGAGGGCCACGAGTTCTTCGCGTTGGGCGCGGCGATGGTCAGCCTGGACGGGAACCTGCTCGCGTACTCCGTCGACACGGTCGGCGACGAACGCTATACGTTGCGGTTCAAGGACTTACGTACCGGAGAGCGATTCGCAGACGAGATCGCCGACATCGCGGGCGGGGGAACGTGGGCGGCCGACAACCGCACCGTGTACTACCTGACCCTCGATGCGGCGCACCGCCCCGACAAGGTCTGGCGGTACCGGCTGGGCTCCGGCGAACCGGCGGAACTGGTGTATCACGAAGCCGACGAACGGTTCTGGCTCGGGGTGGGGCTGACCAGGAGCAAGGCCTACGTTCTGCTCAACGCATCCTCGGCGGTCACCTCCGAGTGGTGGTACGCGGATGCGGGTGACCCGGACGCCGCGTTCAGCATCGTGCTGCCGCGCCGCGAAGGTGTCGACTACTCGGTGGAACACGCGGTGGTCGGGGGCTGCGACCGGTTCCTGATCCTGCACAACGACGGTGCGGTCAACTTCACGCTGGTCGAGTCGTCGATCGACGATCCCGCGCGGCAGCGCACCCTGATCGGTCACCGCGACGACGTCCGGCTCGAGGGTGTGGATGCGTTCGCCGACCACCTGGTGGTGAGCTACCGGCGTGAGGCGCTGCCCCGTGTCCAGTTGTGGACACTGGACGCCGACGGCGGTTACGGTGAGCCCGAGGAGATTTCGTCGGACTCCGAGCTGATGTGGGTCAGCGCGGGCGCCGATCCCAACTGGGAGTCCCCGAAACTGCGGATCAGGGTCGGGTCCTTCGTCACCCCGGTGCGGATCTACGACGTCGACCTGGCCACCGGGCAACGGACGCTGCTGCGCGAACAACCCGTGCTCGGCGACTACCGGCCCGGCGACTACGTGGAGCGGCGCGAATGGGCCCGCGCCGACGACGGTACCCGCGTCCCGATGTCGATCGTGTATCGCAGCGGAACCGAATTCCCTGCTCCGGCATTGCTCTATGGCTACGGCGCCTACGAGATCTGCACGGACCCCGCGTTTTCCATCGCCCGACTGTCGCTGCTGGACCGTGGGATGGTGTTCGTCATCGCCCATGTCCGCGGCGGCGGCGAGATGGGCCGGTTGTGGTACGAGCATGGAAAACTGCTGGCCAAGAAGAACACCTTCAGCGACTTCATCGCGGCGGCAAGGCATCTGGTGGATTCGGGGCTGACCAGCCCGCGCCAGCTGGTGGCGTTGGGTGGCAGCGCGGGCGGCCTGCTGATGGGCGCGGTGGCCAATCTGGCTCCGGACCTGTTCGCCGGCATCCTCGCGCAGGTTCCGTTCGTCGACCCCTTGACCACCATCTTGGATCCCTCCCTGCCGCTGACCGTCACCGAGTGGGACGAATGGGGAAACCCGCTGAGCGACAAGGACGTCTACGCCTACATGAAGTCGTATTCGCCGTACGAGAACGTGGAGGAGAAGCCGTACCCGGCGATCCTGGCGATGACGTCGCTGAACGACACCAGGGTGTACTACGTCGAGCCGGCCAAGTGGGTCGCGGCGCTGCGCCACGCCAACCCCGACGGCGCCCCGGTGCTGTTGAAGACGCAGATGAACGCCGGACACGGCGGCGTCAGCGGTCGATACAAGGCGTGGCAGGAAACCGCCTTCCAGTACGCATGGTTGCTCGCCGTCGCCGATCCCGACCGCTACGGCCGCGGATGAGCCTCACCGCTGGTTGAACCACCACGCTGGGCAGATACCCCGAGCGGGGCGGCGACCGGTTCGGGAGGCGGTGCGGCGACTCGGCGGACCGGTTCGCGTGGCGCAGGCGATCACGACGGACCGCCACCGGCGCGATATACGCCTGCAGTCTGCGTGTGCGTCACCGTCCCGACACCTGGGATCGGCACACTTGGCGGTGTGTCTGGAAAACTGATCGTCTCCGTCTCGGGCATAGGGGACCGCACCTTGTCCGACGTCGAGGCGTTCTGCGCGAAAATGGATGCCCGTAACGCGCCGGTGTCGTTGCTGGTGGCTCCGCGGCTCAAGGGGGACTACCGGCTCGACCGCGACCCGCGGACCGTCGAGTGGCTGACGGCCCGACGTGCCCGCGGCGACGCCATTGTGCTGCACGGCTTCGAGGACGCGGCCACCGGGAAGCGGCGCGCCGAGTTCGCGAGCTTGCGGGTCCACGAGGCCAACCTGCGCCTGACGGCCGCCGACCGGGTGCTCGAGCACCTCGGGTTGCGCACCCGGTTGTTCGCCGCGCCAGGCTGGACGGTGTCACCGGGTGTCGTCAAGGCATTGCCGCAGAACGGGTTTCGGTTGTTCGCCGACCTGCACGGGGTCACCGACCTGGTTCGCAACACCACCGTCCGGGCCCGGGTCCTAGGTATCGGCGAAGGGTTCCTGACCGAACCCTGGTGGTGCCGGATGGTGGTGCTGTCCGCCGAGCGGATCGCGCGCCGGGGCGGCATGGTGCGGGTTGCCGTGGCGGCCCGTCAGTTGCGCAAACCGGGCCCGCGCCAGGCGATGCTGGATGCTGTCGACTTGGCGTTGATGCATGGCTGCACGCCGACGGTGTACCGCTGGCGGCGCGACATGGCGGTCGTCGACGCCGCCTGAGCCGGCGCGGCCCGTGTACCTCCCGGCGCGGCGTACCCGGTTCGGTGGTCGTCTGCGGTACAGCGTGGCGTCGCCGCAGGTGCCGGCGAAGGCCGACGCCCCGGTACTTAAACGTGGCCGCCCCGGTAGAGTTGGCCGCCGACAGAAGCCGACAGAAACCGTCAGGAGGAGCGCCGGTGGCCCGGGTGATCGTCAATGTGATGCCCAAAGCGGAGATCCTCGACCCGCAGGGGCAGGCCATTGTCGGCGCGCTCGGCCGGCTGGGCCATTCCGGGATCTCGGATGTGCGGCAAGGCAAGCGATTCGAACTCGAGGTCGACGACACCGTCGACGACACCGCGCTCGCGGAGATCGCGGAATCGCTGTTGGCCAACACCGTGATCGAGGACTGGACGATCACATGGGAGGCGAGGTGACGGTGCGCATCGGCGTCATCACGTTTCCGGGGTCGCTCGACGACGTGGACGCAGCCCGCGCGGTGCGGCGTGTCGGCGCCGAACCGGTCAGCCTCTGGCACGCCGACGCCGACCTGCGGGATGTCGACGCCGTGGTGGTGCCCGGCGGGTTCTCCTACGGGGACTACCTGCGGGCGGGGGCGATCGCTCGGTTCGCCCCGGTGATGGCCGAAGTGGTCGGCGCCGCGCGCCGGGGGATGCCGGTACTGGGCATCTGCAACGGCTTTCAGGTGCTGTGCGAGGCGGGATTGCTGCCCGGCGCGCTCACCCGCAACGTGGGTTTGCATTTCGTCTGCCGCGACGAGTGGCTGCAGGTGGCGTCCACCGCGACGGCGTGGACGTCGCGCTACGAACCCGGCGCGGACATCCTGGTGCCCCTGAAATCCGGGGAGGGCCGCTATGTGGCCCCCGAAGCCGTGCTCGACGAGCTCGAGGGCGAGGGCCGGGTGGTGTTCCGCTACCGCGACAACGTCAACGGCTCCCTGCGCGACATCGCCGGCGTCAGCTCACCAGACGGCCGTGTGGTCGGTTTGATGCCCCATCCCGAGCACGCCATCGAAGCGCTGACCGGACCCTCCGAGGACGGGCTGGGCCTGTTCCACTCGGCGCTGGACGCCATCCTGGCGGTCTGACGCATCACACAGCCCGGCACGATGCCGGCGCGCTGCGCCGGCGTCGCGCAGCAACGGCCGCACCGGCCGGCGCTCGACGAGGGGGCCAGTTCACCGAACAATTCGATCGCGGCCGCAATCGTGTTGTCCACGAAGCGGGCGAAGTCCTCGAAGCCGATGCCGTCGCGAATCCACTGCGACCGGTGCGCGAGCACCCCGACGCGCTGCGGGTCGGAGGAGTTGTGCACGATCGCGGTGAGCTCGCGATCCTGCCGGTTCCCGCTGTCGGCGAGGTGGGTCAGCCAAGGGCGGTCGGTGACGGGGAAGAAACACGCGGGGACCACCCGAACCACCAGCGGGTCGTCGTGTGCGGGTCCGGCCTCGAGGTGGACGTGCAGGCGTCGTGGACGCGTATTGGCGATGTAGAAGAACTCGCCGTCGTGCCGGCCCCGGAGGTACCGGCTCCCCCGGGTACGCAGGTAACGTTCGATCAGGTCGGCACAGAGCGGTTCACTCGTCGTGGACCCGTGCTGAGTGGCTTTGCGCAGCCTTTGAGCCGGGCTGGCCGCAACCGCAGAAGCTGTTGAGAATTGGCTGAGATTCTGGCCGGGAAACGCTCTGCTGCAAGCGGATTCAGAGCGGGTCGAATCCGCGTGCTGGGCGCGACGACCTCGGCCGGCGCGGGTGGGGTTGCTAACAGCCCAGGCAGACCGATGCCTCCGCGGTGTGGCACAAGAACGTCATCGTCTCCTGCAGGTACAGCTGCACGGTGTCGGTGTCATGGCTGGTGTAGCCGATCGCGACGTCGGTGCCCAGCTGCAGGTCGAAGTCGCCGCCGCGGGTGGTCAGCACCATGGCGCCGTCGATGGCGGGCGCCCAGATGATGTCCCCGTCGATCAGCCGGGCGAGGTGCTCGCGGATCGGATATCCGTGCTCGGTGGTCTCGCTGACCCGGGTGTAGACGTCGGCGGACAGCAGCACCGAGTACGGCCCGTCGACGCCGGCGAGCCGCAGGGCGGTCAGCGCCCGGGAAATCGCATCGGCCATGTCGCGCGGATCCTCCGGCAACGTCACCGGGGGGTTGGACGTGCTGCCGCGGATGCCGTCGATCGACGCCGCGGGGTAGCCCTCGAAGATGGCGCGGTCCTCGACGAATGCCAGCTTCTTGGCGGCGGCCTTGACCGGGGCCCAGTCGGCGTCCTGCGCGCCGCGCTCGACGTTGTCGATCTCGTGGCGAGACAGGGTGAACGGAACACGCAGCCGGACAAGCGGTTTGCTGGCACGCAGGTGGGCGAGCACGCCGTGGGTGGGCGCTTCCACGTCCAGCAGCCGTCCGGTGCTGACCGCCGCGGTCATCGGTCCGCCGGGGCCGCTGACGTCGACCACCCGGCGACCGGCGATGTGGCGTTTGAACGTCCGCGTGGCCTCCAGTTCGATTTCGGCCCACGCCGCTTCGGTGACCGGCGCCAGTTCGCGGTAGAGATTGTTCATCGGGACGTTCCCTTCAGACTGCCGATGGAAAGTGAGCCGCTTCGGGAGGCGTGACGGGATGGGGAACCGGCCCGCCGTCCGGTCTCCGGCGTGCCGGGCAGTGGCGGTGGGGCGTCGAGGAAGTCGACGGTGGGGGAGAAGAACATCCCTCCGGTGAGCGCGGTGGAGAAGTCGAGTATGCGGTCGGTGTTCCCGGGCGGAGCACCGAGAAACATATTGCGCAGCATCTGCTCGGTCACCGCCGGACTGCGCGAATATCCGATGAAGTAGGTACCGTACTCGCCTCTGCCGACCTCGCCGAACGGCATGTTGTGCCGCACGATCTTCAGTTCTGCGCCGTCGTCGTCGGTGATGGAGTTGAGCGCGATGTGCGAGTTGGCGGGCTTCACGTCTTCGTCGAGTTCGATGTCGTCGAGCTTGGTGCGGCCCACCACGCGTTCCTGTTCAGGTACCGGCAGCGATTCCCATCCCGGCATGTCGTGCACGTACTTCTGCACGTGCACGTAGCACGACCCGGCGAAGACCGGGTCCTCGTCGCCGATCATGGTGGCGCTCAGTGCGATCGGGCCGTCAGGGTTTTCGGTGCCGTCGACGAACCCCAGCAGGTCGCGGTTGTCGAAGAACCGGAACCCGTGCACCTCGTCGACGACGGTGACCGCGCCCCCCATGGCCTTGAGGACACGGCCGGCCAGCTCGAAACAGACGTCCATGCTTTCGGCTCGGATGTGGAACAGCAGGTCGCCGGGGGTGGCCGGGGCCGTGTGCCGCGGTCCGGTCAGTTCGACGAACGGGTGCAGCTCGGCGGGCCTCGGGCCGTCGAACAACCGGTCCCAGGCGTCGGAGCCGATGGAGGTGATCATCGACAGCCGTTTGGCCGGGTCGCGGAAGCCGAGGGCGCGCACCAGGCCGGAGAGGTCGGGCAGCGCGTCGTGCACAATCTCCTCCCCGCCGTCGTCGATCGTGGCCACGAGGAAGATGGCGGCGGGCGTCAACGGCGCGAGGACGGGTTGCGGCTGAACCGAAGACACCTTGTCGACCCTAGCGTGCGGGCCGTGGGGATTGGCAAGCCATGATGGTGAGCGTGTCCGGTGAGCGAAGCGACGCGACGACCGCGGCGAGCGCGCGAGGGCTGTGCGACTTCATCGACGCCTCGCCGTCGCCGTTTCACGCGTGCGCGACGGTGGCCGGGCGGCTGCGCCGCGCCGGGTACACCGAACTCGGCGAGGCCGATCGCTGGCCGGCCCGGCCCGGCCGGTACTTCACCGTGCGGGCCGGGTCGCTGGTCGCCTGGAACTCCGAGGGGCCCGACGGCCCGTTCCGCATCGTCGGCGCCCACACCGACAGCCCCAATCTGCGGGTCAAGCAGCATCCCGACCGGCTGGTCGCCGGGTGGCGGGTGGTCGCGCTGGAGCCCTACGGGGGAGCGTGGCTCAACTCCTGGCTGGACCGCGATCTGGGGATCAGCGGGCGCCTGATGCTGCGCGAGGGCAGCGGGGTTGGCCACCGGCTGGTCCGGATCGACGACCCGATCCTGCGGGTGCCGCAGCTGGCAATCCACCTGGCCGAGGACCGCAAGTCGCTGACCCTGGACCCGCAGCGGCACCTCAACGCGGTCTGGGGGGTCGGCGGAGAGCCGGGGTCGTTCGTCGGCTACCTCGCCGAGCGCGCCGGCGTGGCACCGTCGGACGTGCTGGCCGCCGACCTGATGACGCACGATCTGACGCCGGCGGCGGTGATCGGCGCCGAGGCCGACCTGGTGAGCGCTCCGCGGCTGGACAACCTGGCCAGCTGCTATGCGGGCACGGAGGCGCTGCTGGCCGTCGATCCGCGGACGGCATCCGACGGCGCCCTGCCCGTGCTGGTGCTCTTCGACCACGAGGAGGTTGGTTCGTCCTCGGACCACGGCGCGCAGTCCAACCTGTTGAGCACCGTCCTGGAGCGGATCGTGCTCGCGGCCGGGGGCACCCGCGAAGACTTTCTGCGCCGTCTGCCCGCGTCGCTGCTGGCGTCGGCGGACATGGCGCACGCCACCCACCCCAACTATCCGGATCGGCACGAACCCGGACACCTCATCCAGGTCAACGCCGGGCCGGTGCTCAAGGTGCACCCGAACCTGCGCTACGCCACCGACGGGCGCACCGCCGCCGCCTTCGCGCTGGCCTGCCGGCAGGCCGGGGTGAACCTGCAGCGCTACGAGCACCGGGCGGACCTGCCGTGCGGTTCGACGATCGGCCCGCTGGCCTCGGCCCGCACGGGCATCCCGACAGTCGACGTCGGCGCCGCCCAGCTCGCGATGCACTCCGCCCGCGAATTGATGGGCGCGCACGACGTGGCCGCCTATTCAGCCGCAATGCGCGCGTTCCTGGCACCGGTGTGACCCTGGCCCGGTAGCCGCTCGGCGGAGGCCTTCGCGGCGGCTCGCTGACGTGGCCCGAGCTTTCCCCGCGCTTCGTTCTTCTGGACTGTTCGTCTGGACTGCGGACCCGTCGCACCCCACCTCCTGTACCGCACAGGAGGACAGCCACGTTTATGACAATAGATCTGTATATGCGGGTAAAAAGTTGCGGTTTTATCCGCGTTTGCGGATAGTTGGGTTACTTGTGATGAGGGGCCCTGTCG
>CAYVQQ010000106.1:0-10282 GCA_964453085.1 uncultured Mycobacterium sp. | reverse complement strand
CCAGCCCCGGACCGACGCGCTGGCCGACGACCGCCCACAGGCCGCGCCGGTCGATCAGCGCGTCGATGCGGTCGGCGCGCTCGCTCCCCAGCAGGATCCGTGCGCTGGTGCGGCCCGCACGTCGGCCGACGAAACCGGTGACCACCGCGGTGCCGACCGTGGCCCCGAGCGTCACGCAGACGCCCAGGACGGGCCCGAACATCAGCCCGCTGCCCGCGGCGAGTATCGGGCCCGGCACGAACACCGCGCCGAGCGCAGCCGAGACGACCACGTAGGCCAGCGGCGCCGCGGGCCCCGTCGCGGCGACCGCGTGGCGCACCCGCACCACGTCGATCACCCGCAGGACGACCACCAGGTAGAAGAGCGCCAGCAAAACGCCCGCCAACGCGGCCAGTCGCGCGATATGGCGCCGCCGCGACGGCGGCGCGGACCCTTCTTGGTCGATCCTGGTCATCATGCTGACCGCAATTCTCACAGTTCCTCGTTTCCGTGGCGTTCCACGGAGTTGGGTCACGCAGCCCTCCGGCTGCGTCCACGCCCGCGGCGGGTCAGCCCCGCAGTTGTTGTCGCAGCCCCGTCGCCCGCGCCGCCCGCCGCCCGATCGCGGCACGCACCGCGGCCTGTGAGCCAATCACCCGAACCCTGGTTTTTGCGCGCGTCACCGCCGTGTAGAACAACTCCCGGGTCAGCAGCCGCGAATTCGCGGGCGGCAGCAGCACCGTCACCTCGTCGGCCTGGCTGCCCTGGCTCTTGTGGACGGTCATGGCGTGCACGGTCTCGACGTCACCGAGGCGGCCGGTGGCGAAGCTCAGGGGTCCGGTTGTGCCTGCGATGACAGCACGCAGACCGTCCGGGCCGGCCACGGTGACACCGGTGTCGCCGTTGTAGATGCGCAGGCCGTAGTCGTTGGCCGTCACCAGCAGGGGCCGTCCCGCATACCACTGCGACCACGGCGGCTGACCCGTCTCCTCGCAGATCCATCTCTGCACCACGGCGTTCCAGTGCGCCACCCCGAAGGGGCCACGCCGGTGCGCGCACAGCAATCGGTGCTCGTCGAGCCGCGCCAACGCGACGTCGTCGGCGCCGAGCAGGGCGGCTTCGCGCAGCCGCAACGCATGCGGCACCAGCACCGGATGCAACCACCGCGACGGGTCGTCGTCCTCCCCGGACTCGAGGAATTCGACGTCCTCGGCCCCCGAGCGCAGCACCGCCAGCGCCCGGTCGGCGTCCCCGGCGCGGACCGCGTCGGCCAGTGCAGCGATCGATCCTCCGAAGCGGTGCGTCGTGTGCAGCGCCGCGACGCGCACGTCGTCGCGGGCTGCGAGGCCGTCTACTAGGTCGGCCAGCACCGCCCCGGCCTCCACCGACGCCAGCTGGTCGGCGTCACCGACGAGGACCATCCGGGCCTCCGGGCGTACGGCCTCCAGCAGCCGCGCCATCAGCGTCAGCGAGACCATCGACATTTCGTCGACGACGATCAGGTCGTACGGCAGCCGGTTGGCGCGGTCGTGCCGGAACCGCGTCGAGCTGTCTGGCCGCGAACCGAGCAGCCGGTGCAATGTCACCGCGGTCAGCCCGGACAGCCGGGCGCGGTCGGCGGCGTCGAGTCCGGCCAGCTGTTGGGCCACCGCCTCCTGCAGCCGGGCGGCGGCCTTGCCGGTCGGCGCGGCCAGCGCGATGCGGGGCGGCGGCCCGCCGGTGAGCTCGGCCCGCTCGGCCGCCAGGGCAAGCAGGCGCGCGATCGTCGTCGTCTTGCCGGTGCCGGGACCGCCGGTGAGGACCGTGACCGGCTGCGACAACGCGATCTGCGCGGCCTGCCGCTGTTCCGGGTAACGGGCGGGGAACAGTCGCTCCGAGACCGGCACGGCGGGCGCAGGGCCGCGTGCCAGCAGCGCGAGCAGGTCGTCGCGCACCTGCGTCTCCTCGCGCCAGTACCGGTCAAGGTAGAGCAGCCGGTCCTCGTGCAGGCGCAGGACCGGTGGCTCACCCAGCAACGGGCTGGCGCGCACGGCCGACAGCCACGCCGCGGGGTCCGGCCACGGCAACCCGTCGACGCCCACCATCCCGGCGATGGCCGGCAGGTCCAGGCACACCGACCCGCCCCGCAACGCGCGCACCGTCAGCGCCACCGCCAGCGCCACCCGCTCGTCGGGCTCCCCGCCCAGCGCACAAAGACGCCGCGCCACATGGATATCGGAGAGCTCCAGGACGCCGGCGTCGTTGAAGGCTCGCAGCGTGCCGGTGGCGCCGATGGCGACCTCGACCCCGGTGAGCGTCATGCCGCCCGCCGTCCCCGGTCGAGCAGATCCGACAGCGCCACCACCAGCGCGGTGGGCGGTCGCCAACCGAAGACGCCGCACGGGTGCCCGTCGACCACCGGGGTGCCCACGCCGCACATGCCCCGTACGTAGAGGTAAAGCACCCCGCCCAGGTGCGATTCGGGATCGTAGCCGGGCAGGCGCCAGCGCAGAAACCGATGCGTCACAACGACGTACAGCAGCGCCTGCAGTGGGTAGTCCGAATGCAGCATGGCCTCGGCCAGTCGCGCGAAGCTGTAGTCGGATGCGGTGTTGCCCAGCTGGTTGGTTTTGTAGTCGACCACCAGGTAGCCGTGCCCCGGCAGCCGCAGCACCGCGTCGATCGAGCCGGCCAGGTATCCGCGCAGCGGCTGCGCCCCCCAATCCTCTGACATCAGGCGGTCGGCATACGGCGCCAGCGGGTCGGCGGCAGGCAGGAATTCACCCAGCAGCTCACCCACATCGCGCAGGCACACCTCGGGGGCGGCGCCGCGCAGGTCGCCCCCGGCCAGCGGGATCTCGAAGTCCAGCTCGCGCAGGCGATCCCGGACACCGACGTGTCGTAACGTCGCGCCCGGGGCCAGCGGTCCCAGCGGTGTGTCATGCATCGGCACCAGCGCGGCACCCAGTTCGGCGGCGTCGACATCGACGGGCCACCGCGTCGCCTGCCGTCGCACCTGCGCGGTCAGTTCGGCGGCCAGGTCGGGTGCCGCCGGATCGGCCGTCTCCAGCACCGCGTGCACCAGCGAGCCGAACGCCGCTCCGCCCGCCAGCGTTGCCAGCGGCGAAGGGAGATCGGCGGGGCCGGCGGCGCCGGGTTCGGTGACGACGACCGCCTCCACCTCGTCATCACGCGCGCCGACCTCAGGTTCGCTCGCCACGCCATACGCATCGGCCGCGCGCACCAGCGCCGAGTACGACGTGCGCCGCCATCCGGTGTCGATGGTGCGGTGAAAGTGCCGCACCGCCAAGTCGGTCGCGGGGCGGGGTTTCCGGGCCGCGGCGGCGGGGATGATGACGGACTGCTCGACTGACGGGCCGCCCGCGGCCTCCCACCGCTCGAACACCGCCCAGGCTTCCTCGTCGGTCACCCGCGGCGTGCACCGGTCGGGCACGGCCGTGTCGCCCGCGGCGCGGCCGCGCAGCAGCCGGGAGAGCCCGCCGTTGACCTCGTCGCGGGTCGGCGCCCACCATGCCACCACCTGGGAGCACGCCCGGGTCAACGCGACGTAGGTGAGTCGGATGTTGTCGTGCGCCTCCTCGGCTCGGTGCGACTTCTCGACCGCCTGGCGTTGCGGGTCCCGGCTCTTGCCGCCGATGTACAGGCAGCGGGTGCCGGCATCGTCCTGATTGAGATCGTGATAGAGCAGGATGTCGTCGGTGCCGACGTGGCGGTTGAACGCGAACGGCAGGTACACGATCGGGAACTGCAGACCCTTGGCGACGAACACCGTCATGATCTGCACGGCCGCGGCGTCGCTGTCGAGGCGGCGGTTGCGTTCGGCGACGCCCGCGCGGGCGTCGCGTTGACGGCGCAGCCAATCCCGCAGTGCCGGCAGGCCCAGGCGCTCCCGGTGCGCCGTCTCATTCAGCAACTGCGCGATGTGCGCCAGATCGGTCATGTGGCGTTCACCGCCGCGCTCGCGCAGCACACGACTGCCCATGCCGGCCAGTTGGGCGGCCTCGAACACCGCCGCCACCCCGCCCCGACGGGCGTGGTCGGCCCATTCGCGCAGAGTGCCCGCCACCCGATCGGTCAGCTTGTCGCCTTCAGTGGCAAGGGTTTCGGCGGTCTCGCCGAAGAACATCGTGCAGGCGGCGGCGCGGATCAGCCCGCTGCGTTGCGGCGCGTCGAAGGCCTCCAGCAGACACAGCCAGTCCCCGGCGGCCGGGGACTTGAAGACGTCGGTGTCGCCGGTGTAGATGGCCGGCACCCCGGCTTCGGCCAGCGCGTCACGGCACACGCGTGCGTCCTGGTGTCGCTCGACGATCACCGCGATGTCACCCGCCCCGACGGGTCTGCCCGCGTAGGTGGCGTCGGCGGCCAGCAGGGCCGCGATGTCGGCGGCCAGGTCGTGCGGAATGTGGTCGCGCACCACGGCGATCGGGATGTTGTCGGTTCCGGTGTAGCCCAGGGCGGGGCGTTTGACGACGCGCAGCCGAAACGGCGCGTTGTGCGGCGCGCCGGCCAGCCGGTGCCCGTCGTGGTGGGCGCGAATGTCGCGCACCACGATGTCCGGATTACCCAGCGCCGCACCGCGCAGCACGGTCTGCAGGCTGTCGACGAGGACCCTGTCGCTGCGCCAGTTGACGTCCAGCGTGTAACGGGCCCCGGCGGTACGGGCGGCCCTGAGGTAGGTGTGGATGTCGCCGCCGCGGAAGCCGTAGATGGCCTGCTTGGGATCGCCGATCAGGATCAGTGTCGCGTGCCCGGCGAACGCGCACTCGAGCACCCGCCATTGGATGGGGTCGGTGTCCTGGAACTCGTCGACCATAACGATGCGCCAGCGCCGCCGCATCCGGTCACGGGCCGGGGAGTCCGGGGCGTCAAGGGCTTTCGCGAGCTGGGTGAGCAGGTCGTTGTAGCCGAGGATGCGCAGCCGGCGCTTGCGGCGTTCGAGTTCGCCCTTGACGGCATCGGCGAAGCGCAACCGGGCCTCGGCGGCGCCGCCCGGCTCGGGATCGAGCGGGCGCAGTTGCGCGCACGGGTCGCCGACCACGGCGCGGGCCAAGCTCAGCGCGTCGGGGTAGCTCAGCACCGGGTCGTCGGATTGACGGCCGAACTCCGCGAGGTACAGGTCGTCGACGATCTCGCCGACCAGGTCGTCTAGGTTCTCCTGCAACCGCACGCCGATGGCGGTATCGCCGGCCACGCCAAGGGATTTCAGCACCGATCCGCAGAACTCGTGCGTCGTGGCAATGGTGGCAGCGTCGAAATTGGCCAGTGCGTCGCGAAGCCGGGCCCGCCGTAGCGCCCGCTCGTCGTCGGTGGCGCACACCAGGTGCCCGACCAGATCGTTGCCCGGCGGCACCCGGCCCTCCAGTGCGGCGGTCGCCTGCACGATCTGGTCGCGTACCCGTTCCCTCAGCTCTCTGCTGGCGTTGCGGTTGAAGGTGACCAGCAGCATCTCGTCGAGCGGCACGCCGGTCTCGGCGAGGTAGCGGGTCACCAGACCGGCGAGCGCGAACGTCTTGCCGGTGCCGGCGCTGGCTTCCAGCACGGTGGTGGCGGCCTCCGGCGGCAGCGCACCGACCAGGTCGAAGCGGTCCATCAGGGGGTCCTCTCGCTGGCCAACACGGGCAGCCACAGCCGCGCCGCCAGCGCGCCCAGGCGGGTGTCCTCGCCGGGTACCTCCTCGCCCGCGTTCGGCGGGACCAAAAGCACCGAGAGCGGGGCGCCCTTGCCCCACACCTGCACGTGGGCCCGCTCGGCGTCGTCGCCGGGGTGGACGGTGGTGCCGCACCACGCGTCCTGCGCGGCCGCGCGGGGGTCGGCGCCGTCGCGGCGTGCCTCGGCCCATGCGTAGGACGTCTTCAACGGCAGCGGCAGTGGCTCCCGCCGGCCCGCGTCGTAGAGTGCCACCAGGTCGCGCAGCACGCCCACCGGGTCCGGTGGCGCCACGAAGAACCGTTGCTCGACGTGATTTTTGATGTTGCCGCGACCGATGCAGACTGCGGACCACTCGTGGTCGGGCCGTTGTGCGGCCAGTGCGACCAGTCCGATCCACGACGCGAGCAGGTGCTTGGGTGCCAGCTTCGAGTAGCCCACCGCCACGGAACGCGCGCCGAAAACCGGTGCGACCGTCCCGGTGAGTCGGCGCCCACCGCCCAGGGCGACGTCGACGTCATGTGCCTCGCCGTCGCCGTCGCGGTGGCGCAGTGCCGTCGCCGCCAGGTCGCGCGCGCGGTCGCGGATCTCCGTCGCCTTGCGCATGCCGAGTCGGCCCGGCGGCAACGTCCCACGCCGCCACTCGGCGTGGGAAGCGGCGTCCGGATGGATCCCGCGCAGCATGTCGCGCAGCATCCGGTCACCGATCGTCCACTCGTCGAGCGCGTTGATCTCCACCGGTATCCCGTTCTCCACGGTGTCGACGTCCCACGGCAGCGTGCAATCCAGCGCCCGGAAGAAGCCCTTGACCGGGTCCCTGAAGAAGGCCAGCAGGTCGGCCGGCGCAACGTCGGCGGCCGGTGCCGGCGGCAGCGGTCCGCTGATGAACACCGTTGGTGCACAGCGTGTTCCGGCGGCAGCTTCGGCGGCGGCCAGTGCCGCGGGGTCGAACGTGAACGGCCGGCCGGGCACCAGGCCACCCGGCGTGACGTTTCTGACGTCGAAGGGTTGCAGCGGATGGTGGGTCACCACCTGCTGGCGCACCGGCGCCTCCGTTGTGCGGTCCAGCGCGTCGAGCACCTCGGCCAGCGGCACCGCCGGCGGGCACGGATGGCCGGTGTGTTCGTCGGCGCCGGTGTAGGTGATCACCAGGGTTTCGGTGGCCGCCCCGACGGCGTCGAGCAGCAGCTGGCGGTCCTCCGAGCGGATGTCACGCTCGCCGGTGCGCGGGTCGCGGCCCAGCGCGTCGTCGCCGTCGGGGACGTCGTGCCGGGGGAACACCTTGTCGTCGAGCCCGACCAGGCACACCACCCGGTGCGGGACCGAACGCATCGGCACCATGGTGCACACGGTCAGCGTGCCGGTGCGGAAGTTGGCCCGGCTGGGCCGCCCGGCCAGGCGCTGGTCGAGCAGGGCGCGGGCGTCGGGCAGTCGCAGCGGTGTCGAGCCGCGGGCACCGGCCTGCCTCAGCACCTCGGAGAACTCACGCTGCAGCTGCGCCTCCTGCCACGTGTCGTCGGGGCGGGTCAGCAGTGCGATCCCCTCGGTCAGGGCGTCCAGCCAGCCGGTCAACGGCCGGGTGCCGTCGAGGTTCTCGGTGACGTGGCGCAGCCGTTCGACGAATTCGGCCAGCCGCCCGGCTAGTTCGACCTTGTCGCTGCCGACGTCATCGAGCGGCAGCGCGGTGTCCAGCCAGGCGCGCGAGTCGTCGGACATGGCCACCCCGGTAAGGATGCGGTCCAACCCGAAACGCCAGGTGTTGTGCACGACGTGGCCGAGCCCGTACGGCTGGCGGTGCTGCTGGTCGAATCCCCAGCGGACGTTGGATGCACGAACCCAGTCGGTGATCGTGTCGAGGTCGTCGTCGGTGAATCCGAACCGCTTGCGCACCGGGGCGGCCTGCGCGATGTTGAGCACCTGGCCGGCCGTGGCCCGGGTGCCGGCGAGGGCGAGCAGCTCGGCGGCGACGCCCAGCAGCGGGTTGGTCTGGGTCAGCGCGCGGTCGGCCAGCCGGACCCGCAGCCGGTGCGACGGGTGGCCCTCGCCCGCGGTGTCGCCGAGCCCGAATCCGGCGATGAACAACGGCGCGTAGTTCTCGATGTCCGGGCACATCACCACGATGTCGCGAGGCTGCAGGGTCGGGTCGTCCTCCAGCAGGCCCAGCAGGACCTCGCGCAGCACGTCGATCTGACGGGCCGGGCCGTGACAGGCGTGCACCTGCACCGAGCGGTCGCCGGGCCGGGGTGTCCGGCCCGCGGGACGCAGCGCGTTGGCCTCGATGTCGGACTGCAGCCAGCCCAGCAGGGTGTCGGGTTTGGCCGGGGCGCCGAGAAATTCGTCGGTGGCCCGGTCGGCGGGCAGCGAGCGCTGGAGTTCGCGCAGGTCGCGCCCCAGTGTCTCGAGCAGGGGGTGGTGCGCCGCGCTCCGGCTGGCATCGTCGCGCCGGGGCACGACACCGAGCAGGCCGCCGAGCGCCCGCCACAACACATCGCTGGGATGCGGCAACCACAGGTGCAGATCGTGGTGGGTGGACAGCGCCTCCAGCAGTTCGATGTCGGTGCGCGCCAGCCGGGTATGCCCGAACAGCGACAATCGCGCCGGCAGGTCGACCGGTCCCTCGCGCAGCCGTGCCACCGCCTTCTCGTGCCGGACGTGCGGGGGATCGGCCGGCACGACGGAGGCCAGCTCCCGCCACAACTGCGGTTGCCAGGCCAGGTCGGCGTCCACGCCGGCGGGGCCGCCCTCCAGCCACCCGGCCGGTAGCTCCGGGCGTTGCCGGGCATACGAGGCGAACAGGCCGGCCAGCCGGCGTGCCACCGCGTAGCGGCGGGCCCGGCGCAGCTCGGCCTCCAGTTCGTCGGTGTCGAAGTGGCCCAGGTGCGTTGCCAGCGTGCGGCACCACGGCTCGTCCAACGAGCGGTCGATCACCTCTAGCAGCGGCCAGGTCAGGGCGTCCGGCGACCAGGGGTCGTCGTCGTCGGGACCGGAGATCCCCGAGATCCCCGAGATCAGATCCTCGGGGCTGCGGAACTCAATCCCGGCGCACACCCCGTCGTCGTGGCCGGGCCGGCGGCCCAGCGCGTGCGACAGGCGCTGGCTCAGCCAGCGCTCCACGCCGCGCGCCGGCACCAGCACCAACTCCTGGGTGAACGGGTCCGGCAACGGGTCGGCCAGCAGCGCCGCGAGTCCGTCGGCCAGCAGGTCGGTGCGCCCGGCACGGTGCAAGTGAAGCGCCATCGCGCTGCACATTAGCTCGCCACACCGACAGCGCGGGGCGATCGGGTGCCCGGACGCGCGGGCGTGCTGGCACCATGGTTGGGGCGGGTGGCGCACTCGCGTGCGACGTGGGAGGTGTCTGGTGGAGGCTTGGGATGCGATCCGCGCCCGGCGCAACGTGCGGCAGTACCGGCCCGAGCCCGTCGCGGCCGACGCCCTCGACCGCATCGCCGAGGCCGGGTGGCGGGCCCCGTCGGCCAGGAACCGCCAACCATGGGACTTCGTCATCGTCACCGACAGAGAACGGCTGCAACAACTTGCGACAGTCTGGCAAGGTGCCGGTCACATCGCCGCCGCGGCCGCCGCGATCGTGATCGTGGTGCCGGAACCACCGGACGAGCGCAAGCGGGTGACGGATTTCTACGACATCGGCCAGGCCACGATGGCGATGATGATCGCTGCCACCGACCTGGGCATCGGCACCGGCCACTCCTCGGTGGGTGACCAGGACAGGGCGCGCGAGATCCTGGGCGTCCCCGACGGACACCTGGTGGCGTTCATGCTCGGCGTCGGATATCCCGCCGACCGCCCGCTGACCCCGATCCGCAGGCCCGACCGGCGTCCCTTCGCGGAGGTCGTCCATCACGGGCGGTGGTGAACTCGGGACCGGCACCCGGGTGGGTGCCCGCCGCATCCAGCTCTCCCCGGTGCCGCGCCCGTCGTCCACCCAGTGGCCGGCTGAATGATGGGGTGTCGGGATTCGATCCAGGCCACCGTGGCCCTAAGAGGCGGGTTGCCGGTGGCGGCGAACGACCCGATCGCGCAGCACACGGTGTTGGGCCTCGGTGTCCGGGACGGAGTGACGCGCCTTCTTGGTTCCCGCCCGCAGGCGGGCAAGTGCAGCGATCGTGTCGTCGTAGTGGAGCCCGCGATCGATGAGTCGGCAGCCGGTGACGGTGCAGGTTCGTCCTTTGCCGCCCCAGCAGTGCACGTAAACGACCCTGCCGGCATCGATTTCGCTGTGGATGTAGGCCAGGATTTCGTCGTACCCTTCCTGGCTGATCGTCTTGGTGTCGAAGATCGGGAAGCGTCGGTACCGCGGCCGGGGCCGCCCCGCCTTTTCGGTCTCTTCTCGCAGTATGTCGGTGTATGGGTGCATGTAGTTGAGGTCGTCAGGGTGGGTCAGATCGACGAACGAGTCGACGCCGGCGTCGACGAGCACACGAACCTTTTGCCGCGCTAGGTCAAGATCGTCTGGTGAGAAAGGGTATTCGCCGGAGTAACCTTCCCTCCTCCACCCACCAGGCGTGCACGGGTTCGTCAGTGTCGCGAGCCTGGTCGCGCACTTTTCCTCACCGGCGGGGATCCGGGGAGTTGCCACCGGTCGGCTAGGAGCGTGGGTCAGTAACACGCTGGCTGGGGTGTTCGGTTGATCGGTGGG
>CAYVQQ010000105.1:4964-10316 GCA_964453085.1 uncultured Mycobacterium sp. | reverse complement strand
GGGCCCTCGACGACCCGGGTGAGCTCTCCGAGGAGCGGCGGCTGGCCTACGTCGGCATCACGCGGGCCCGCCAGCGCCTGTACGTGAGCCGGGCCGTCGTCCGCTCGTCGTGGGGGCAGCCGATGCTCAACCCCGAATCGCGCTTCCTGCGCGAGATCCCGCAGGAGCTCATCGACTGGCGGCGCAGCGCACCCGCGCCGTCGTTCAGCGCGCCGGTCAGCGGAGCCGGCCGCTTCGGTGCGCCCCGGACGGCGCCGACCCGCGCCGGAGCGGGCAGACGTCCGCTGCTGGTGCTGCAGCCCGGTGACCGGGTGACCCACGACAAATACGGGCTGGGCCGCGTCGAGGAGGTGTCCGGTGCCGGCGAGTCGGCGATGTCGCTGATCGACTTCGGCAGCTCCGGCCGGGTGAAGCTGATGCACAACCACGCCCCGATCAGCAAGCTGTAGGACGCGCGCTCGCGGGACCGGCGGACGGCTGTGCCTCGGCTACACCTCCAGCCACTGCTTGGTACGCGGGTGCATCGCCAGCACCACGCTCGCGACCGGCAGCAGGGGTAGCGCATGCACGATCCAAGCGACGCGCGCGCCCGCGATGAACACGCCGCCGTAGGTGAGCACGGCGACGACCGCGCCGACCGTGATCAGGTACCGCCCGAGCGGCCGGTGCCGCAGCAACAGGATCACGCCGGTGACGGTGCTGACGGCGAACACCAGCGCGAGGAAGGCGATCGCGAGGCAGAACAGCCGGTCGGTTCTCCACCAGCCGGCGATCAGGTCCGTGGCCACGACCGAGGTGGCCCATCCGCTGACGATGCTCACCGCACACGCGGCGACGGCGGTGCGGTCACTGGGCGCGTCGCCCGGTGCGCCCGCAAAACCCGCCCGACCGCCCGCAGGGGGCCCGGCCCGGTAGGGCGGGGGCGATGGGAAGGCGAACCGGCCGGTGGGCGATTCCGGTGCCCTGGGTATCGGGCCGGTCGGCGCGCGCCGGATGATCCGCGGCCCGGGACCCGACGGCGGTGCGTCAGGCTCGGCTGGGCGTTGACGGGCGGGGTCGTTCGGCGAGATCACCAGATCAACCGGTGAGATTGCCCGGGTTCAGGCCCCGGTTGGCCAGCAGGTGCGGTCCGGTTGAATTGCCCCGGTTGCCCATGGTGGCGATCTGGTCGCCGGCCATCACCCGTTGGCCGACGCCGACCAGTGTCGAATTGATGTGGCCGTAGAGCGTGACCGTGCCGTCGGCGTGGCGCAGCTTGACCAGTGCGCCGTAGCCCGCCGCCGGCCCGGCCTCGATGACGACGCCGTCGGAGACGGCGACGATGGGCGTTCCGATCGAGTTGGCGATGTCGATTCCAGCGTGCAGCACGCCCCAGCGGTACCCGAAGCCGGAGGTGAATATGCCTCTCGTCGGCATCACGTAGAGCGGCTGCTGCAATCGCGCCTCGCGCTGGGCGCGGTCGTTGGCGAAGGCGACGCCTTTGGCGAGTTCTTCGTTGTGGAGCGCCACGTTTGCCGCGGGCTGGACGGCGATCACCTGCGCTCCGCGGGTGGCGCCGGCCGCGGACCCGCCTATGAGCGACGACGCGTTGGCGGTGCGCACGGCCGTGGTCCTCGGTGTGTCGGCCTGGCTGGTCGCGGTGTGCGCCGCCGCGGCCGCCGCGCCGGCGGCCATCGCCGAGATGAGCAGGCGGCCCCGGGCCGCGCTGGTGGGCTGCTTGCGGTGCTGGCCGCCGCTGCGTGCCAGCGGGATCACCTCGGTGACCTCGGCGTCCTCGGGGCGCCGGGCCGGCCTGATCTCGGTGCCGGGCTCGATGCAAACCCGACCGTCAACCCGGCGGGGGGCGGCGAGCTGCTGCGGACTCAGGTCGTCGCTGGCGTCGAGATCGTCGAGTTCGGGCGCCAACAGGACGCGGGCTCCGTTGTCGAAGGCGGGGTCGCTGCTGAAATCCAGTTCGGCGACGCTGGGAAGGCTGTCGGTGAAATCCGCGGCCTCGAAGTCGAAGCCGTCGAGGGGCAGGATTTCGGTCACTTCGTTGCGATGCGGATCCACCCTGTGGTGGGTGGTGCCGGGCGCCGTTTCGGCAGGCGAAGGAACTGAACGGTGTTGGGACAAACGGTGCTGCGACAAGCTGGAATGTCCTCGTATTGTGACCATAACGTTATCTGGATCTTAGGACGTTATCTGGTGCCGAAGCCACGGGCAACCGTACGACACAGTCCGCCTGAATTTGTGATCCGGCTCACCGTCGGTCCCTTCCACCGAACAGGCCATGACCTGCGCCACATCCGTGGACGCGGCGTCGGGCGCCATTCGGGGCGTGGATACAGTGCCAGCGTGCGCGTTGCCGATTCGGGTACCGCCGACGGACAGGTCAAGCAGCAAGCCGAGCGAAGACAGTGAGCCCATGGACCTTTTCGAGTATCAAGCCAAAGAACTTTTCGCCAGACACAACGTGCCGGGCACGCCGGGCCGGGTGACCGACACCGCCGAGGGTGCCAAGACTATCGCGACCGAGATCGGTCGCCCGGTGATGGTCAAGGCTCAGGTGAAGATCGGAGGTCGCGGGAAGGCCGGCGGGGTGAAGTACGCCGCGACGCCCGAGGATGCCTACGAGCAAGCCACGAACATCCTCGGTCTGGACATCAAGGGCCACATCGTCAAGAAGCTGCTGGTCACCGAGGCCAGCGACATCGCCGAGGAGTACTACATCTCCTTCCTGCTGGACCGGGCCAACCGCACGTTTCTGGCGATGTGCTCGGTCGAGGGTGGCATGGAGATCGAAGAGGTCGCCGCCACCAAGCCCGAGCGGCTGGCCAAGGTGCCGGTGGATGCCGTCAAGGGGGTCGACCTCGCGTTCGCGCGCTCCATCGCCGAGCAGGGGCACCTGCCGGCCGAGGTGCTCGACGCCGCCGCGGTCACCATCGCCAAGCTCTGGGAGCTCTTCGTCGCCGAGGACGCCACCCTGGTCGAGGTGAACCCGCTGGTACGCACCCCCGACGGCCGGATTCTGGCGCTGGACGGCAAGGTCACCCTGGACGCCAACGCCGACTTCCGCCACCCCGAGCACGCCGAGTTCGAGGACCGCGCGTCCACCGATCCGCTGGAGCTCATGGCCAAGGCGCATGACCTCCACTACGTCAAGCTCGACGGCGAGGTCGGCATCATCGGCAATGGCGCCGGCCTGGTCATGTCGACGCTGGACGTGACCGCCTACGCCGGCGAGCGGCACGGCGGCGTCAAGCCCGCCAACTTCCTCGACATCGGCGGCGGCGCCTCGGCCGAGGTGATGGCCGCCGGGCTGGACGTGATCCTCAACGACGCCCAGGTCAAGAGTGTGTTCGTGAACGTCTTCGGTGGCATCACCTCATGTGACGCGGTCGCCACCGGGATCGTCAAGGCGCTGGAGATCCTCGGCGACGAGGCCGACAAGCCGTTGGTGGTCCGCCTCGACGGCAACAACGTCGAGGAGGGCCGCCGCATCCTGGCCGAGGCCAACCACCCGCTCGTGATCCAGGCCGAGACCATGGACGCCGGCGCCGACAAAGCCGCAGAGCTGGCGAACAGGTAGGGGAGCCAATCATGTCGATCTTCCTGCACAAGGATTCCAAGGTCATCGTCCAGGGCATCACCGGTGGCGAGGGCACCAAGCACACCGCGCTCATGCTGAAGGCGGGAACCCAGGTCGTCGGCGGCGTCAACGCCCGCAAGGCGGGAACCACGGTGTCGCACCGGGACGCCAACGGGGACGACGTCGAGTTGCCGGTGTTCGGCACGGTCGAGGAGGCGATGACGAAGACCGGCGCCGACGTGTCCGTTGTCTTCGTGCCGCCGAAGTTCGCCAAGGACGCGATCCTCGAGGCGATCGACGCCCAGATGCCGCTGCTGGTGGTCATCACCGAGGGCATTCCGGTGCAGGACACCGCATACGCGTGGGCCTACAACCTGGAAAAGGGTGGATCGAGGACCCCGAAGACGCGGATCATCGGGCCGAACTGCCCTGGCATCATCACACCGGGCGAGGCGCTGGCGGGCATCACTCCGGCCACCATCACCGGCTCCGGACCGGTCGGCCTGGTGTCCAAGTCCGGGACGCTGACCTACCAGATGATGTACGAACTGCGCGATTTCGGCTTCTCTACGGCAATCGGCATCGGCGGCGACCCGGTGATCGGCACCACCCACATCGACGCCATCGAGGCCTTCGAGGAAGACCCCGAGACCAAGCTCATCGTGATGATCGGTGAGATCGGTGGCGACGCGGAGGAGCGAGCGGCCGACTACATCAAGGCCCACGTGTCCAAGCCGGTCGTCGGCTACGTTGCGGGATTCACCGCCCCGGAAGGCAAGACCATGGGCCACGCCGGGGCGATCGTGTCCGGCTCCTCGGGCACCGCGGCGGCCAAGAAGGAGGCCCTCGAGGCGGCCGGCGTCAAGGTCGGCAGGACCCCGTCGGAGACCGCCGCGCTGGCCCGCGAGATCTTGATCCGCCTGTAGCGCCCCGGCCCGGGCATGAGGCCTGCCGCTCCGTACGGGAGATTCGGGCGGGAGATCGTTGCGCTACCGCATCGCGATCCGCCGAGCGCATCGGCCTCGCGGTTACCGGACGAGCGGCCGCCCCGCGGAATGGCGCGGCGACGGGCCGGTCGTACCGGCGCGCTGACGCGAACGTGCGCTAGCGTGGTTGGTCAACCGCGGGTAATGCGCGGGCAGGGCGATCGGCGTTGACAACGGCGCCGGCACGGTGCCGCGCACTGCAGCAGTGGCCTGGTGCCGCGACGGACTGGACGCAACAGGACTGGAAGCAACAGGAGGAGTCATGACCTACTCGCCCGGTAGCCCCGGTTACCCACCCACTCAGCCCGGCGGCTCCTACTCGGGCGCGACGCCGACATTCGCCAAGACCGACGACCAGACCAAGCTCCCGGCTTATCTCACCATCGCGGTCGTGGGACTCGGCCTGGCGGTCTACCTGCTGAACTTCGGCCCCACCTTCACCATCGGCCCCGAACTCGGTCCGAGTGCGGGCGGACGCGCCGGCGATGCCGGTTACGCGGTCGACGTGTCGGCGCTGGCCGCGCTGCTCGCCGCGGTGTCCCTGCTGCCCAAAGCGAAGCGAAACCTCGGTGTGATCGCCGTGATCGCCGCCCTCGGTGCTCTGATCGTGATCACCGAGATGATCAACACGCCCGCCGGCTACGAGATCGGCTGGGCGCTGTGGCCCCTGCTGGCGTGCAGCGTGCTGCAGGCGATCGCCGCGGTCGTCGCGGTTCTGCTGGAGGCGGGCGTGGTCGCCACACCGATGCCGCGGCCCAAGTACGACGTGTATGCCCAGTACGGGCAGTACGGGCA
>CAYVQQ010000105.1:0-4864 GCA_964453085.1 uncultured Mycobacterium sp. | reverse complement strand
CAGTACGGGCAGTACGGGCAATACGGCGCTCAGCAGCCGCCCGGCGGGTACTACGGTCAGCCGGGTGCGCACCAACAGGCCGGACCCCAGTCGCACAGCCCCCAGCAGCCTCCGGGGTACCGGTCGCAGCAATACGGCTACTCGCAAAGCCAGAGTCCCACCCAGAGCGCACCGACCGGGGGATCCGGTTCCTTCCCCGCCCCGCAGGGGCCGTCCACGCCACCGACCGGTTTTCCCAGCTTCAGCCCGCCGCCCTCGGTCGGCGCGGAAGGCGGCGGGTCTCCGGGCGGATCGGCCCAGGGCGACCGCTCCGCTCAAGGCGGAGATCAGCAGCAATCCCCCGACCAGGGTTCCCAGCAGTCGCCGTCGTCATCCTCGGGACCTGCGTCGGGTTAACCGCGCGCTCTCGCGCCTGGTCGGGTGCGTGGGCCCAGAGTGACACGGGTGGAGAACTATCGGACGGCAGGCGCCCGCCAGGGGCGTGACCTGCTCAGGGTCGCGTTCGGGCCCGGTGTGGTGGCGCTGGGCGTCATCGCCGCCATCACACTGCTCGAATTGCTGATCGCCAACAGTGACATGACGGGCGCCCTGGGCGCCATCGCCAGCTTGTGGCTCGGCGTTCACCAGGTGCCCGTGTTCATCGGCGGCCACGAGCTGGGCGTGATGCCGCTGTTGCCCGTGCTGCTGATGATCTGGGGTACCGCGCGCAGCACGGCACGGGCGACGTCGCCGGACTCGTCGTGGCTGGTGGTTCGCTGGGTGGTCGCCGCGGCGCTCGGCGGCCCGCTGTTGATGGCGGCGATCGCGCTGGCGGTGATCCACGACGCGTCGACGGTGCTCACCGAGCTGGAGACGCCCAGCGCGCTGCGCGCGTTCGGCAGTGTCCTGGTGGTCCACGCCATCGGCGCGGCGATCGGTGCGTGGTCCCGTGTGGGCCCGCGGGTGCTGG
Organism: uncultured Mycobacterium sp.; assembly: GCA_964453085.1. Classification (GTDB taxonomy): domain Bacteria; phylum Actinomycetota; class Actinomycetes; order Mycobacteriales; family Mycobacteriaceae; genus Mycobacterium. The sequence continues at coordinate 3,915 of CAYVQQ010000105.1, read as the reverse complement.
CGGTCTCCGCCCTGCCACCGTGGCTGGGTGATGCCCTGCGCGCGGCCGCGGCCGGTGTGCTGGCACTGGTCGGGCTGTCCGGTCTGGTGACAGCAGGTTCACTGGTCGTGCACTGGGCCACGATGCAAGAGCTCTACGGAATCACCGAGTCGATATGGGGGCAGTTCAATCTCACCGCGCTGTCGGTGCTGTACACGCCCAACGTCATCATCGGGACGTCGGCCGTCGCGGTCGGGTCCAGCGCCCATCTCGGGTTCGCGACGTTCAGTTCCTTCACCGTCTTCGGCGGCGACGTCCCGGCGTTGCCGATCCTGGCCGCGGCGCCCGCGCCGCCGCTCGGGCCGGTATGGGTGGCACTGCTCGTCATCGGAGCCTCGTCGGGTGTGGCGGTCGGCCAGCAGTGCGCCCGACATGCACTGCCCCTGGTGCCGGCGACGGCCAAACTGCTCCTCGCCTCGGTCGCCGGGGCCTCGGTGATGTCGTTGTTGGCCTTCGGCGCGAGCGGTCGGCTGGGCAATTTCGGTGAGGTCGGCGTGGACCAAGGCACGCTGGCGGCTGGTGTGTTCTTCTGGTTCACGGTCGTCGGCTGGATCACAGTGATCACGGCCGGCGGTGTGCGGCGTCGGCCTCGGCGGCTCACACCCAAACGGGTGTCCGCGCAGACGGCCGACGAACCGTCCGAATCCACCCGCCTTTTCGACGGCAGCGAAGGCCGGGCCGCCGACTCCGCCGCGGAGGGCGGGCCCGCCGAGACTGCCTTCGAGGCGGTGGCTGCCGCCGAGACCGTCGAATCGGTGGACGCCGAAGCGCCACCGCCCGAAGATCCCGGCCGTGCTGATGCACGGCCGAGATCTTCGCCCGACTAGGCTCTGCGTGTGCTTGAACCGCTCCGCGTGCCCCCGAGCGCACCGGCGCGAGTGGTGGTGCTGGCTTCGGGTACCGGTTCGCTCTTGGCGTCCCTGATCGAGGCCGCCACCGCCGACTACCCCGCCCGGGTGGTGGCCGTTGGCGCGGACCGTGACTGCCCGGCCGTCGAGATCGCCACAGCGGCGTCGGTGCCCACATTCGTCGCCCGGCTCGCCGACCACCCGGGTCGCGAAGCCTGGGACACGGCCATCACCGACGCCACCGCAGCTCACTCGCCCGACCTCGTCGTGTCGGCCGGATTCATGAAGATTCTTGGACCGCAGTTTCTTTCACGCTTCTACGGCCGTATTGTCAACACGCATCCCGCCCTGCTGCCGGCGTTTCCCGGTGCGCACGGTGTGGCGGACGCGTTGGCCTACGGCGTGAAAGTCACGGGCTGTACGGTGCACCTGGTGGATGCCGGCATGGACACCGGGCCGATCCTGGCGCAGCGGGCCGTTCCGGTGCTCGATGGCGACGACGAACAGACGTTGCACGAACGTATCAAAGTCACCGAGCGGCAGCTGCTGGTGGACATGGTGGCCGCGATCGCAACCGGTGGCATGACCGTGACCGGGCGACAGGCAACGATCGGACGAAAGGCGATCATAGGATGAGTACCGACGACTGGCGGGAAACGGTGCGAAGGCCGATCCGCCGCGCGCTGATCAGCGTTTACGACAAGACCGGGCTCATCGAGCTTGCGCGGGGGCTGACCGCGGCGGGCGTAGAGATCGTCTCCACCGGATCCACGGCAAAGACCATCGGCGACAAAGGGATTCCGGTGACACACGTGGAGGAACTGACCGGGTTTCCCGAGGTTCTCGACGGCCGGGTCAAGACGCTGCATCCGCGGGTGCATGCCGGCCTGCTGGCCGACCTGCGCAGGCTCGAGCACGCCGCGGCCCTCGAGCAGCTGGGCATCGCGGCGTTCGAACTGGTCGTCGTCAACCTCTATCCGTTCAGCGAAACCGTCGAATCCGGCGCAAGTGTCGATGAATGCGTCGAGCAGATCGACATCGGTGGGCCGTCGATGGTGCGGGCAGCCGCGAAAAACCATCCCAGCGTGGCGGTGGTCACCGACCCGCTCGGGTACGACGGCGTGCTCGCCGCCGTGCGGCATGGCGGGTTCACCCTGGGCGAGCGCAAGAAGCTGGCCGCACTGGCGTTTGAGCACACCGCCGAATACGACATCGCGGTCGCGAGCTGGATGCAGTCGACGCTGGCGCCCGAACAGCCGCCCACCCTGTTCCCCGAGTGGTTCGGCCGCGGCTGGCGCCGCTCGACGATGCTGCGCTACGGCGAGAATCCGCATCAGCAGGCGGCGCTATACGCCGATCCGGGCGCCTGGCCGGGTCTGGCGCAGGCGGAGCAGCTGCACGGAAAAGAGATGTCCTACAACAACTTCACCGATGCCGATGCGGCCTGGCGGGCCGCCTTCGACCACGAGCAGATCTGCGTGGCGATCATCAAACACGCCAACCCCTGCGGCATTGCCATCTCGTCGGTGTCGGTTGCCGACGCCCATCGCAAGGCCCACGAGTGTGATCCGCTGAGCGCGTACGGAGGAGTCATCGCGGCGAACACCGAGGTGAGCGTCGAGATGGCGGAGTACGTGAGCACCATCTTCACCGAGGTGATCATCGCGCCCGCCTACGCGCCTGGGGCCGTCGAGGCGCTCACGCGCCGGAAGAACATCCGCGTGCTGCTGGCCTCCGAGCCGCTGACCGGCGGTCTCGAGCTGCGGCCGGTGAGCGGTGGTCTGCTGATGCAGCAGCGCGACGAAGTCGACGCCCACGGAGACAACCCGGCGAACTGGACGCTGGCGACCGGATCGCCGGCCGACCTGGCCACGATGACCGATCTCGTCTTCGCCTGGCGGGCCTGCCGCGCGGTCAAGTCGAACGCGATCGTGATCGCCGCCGACGGCGCGACCGTCGGGGTCGGTATGGGCCAGGTCAACCGCGTCGACGCGGCCCGGCTGGCCGTCGAGAGAGGGAATGCACGCGGCGACCGGGTCCGCGGCGCGGTCGCGGCCTCCGACGCGTACTTCCCGTTCCCCGACGGGCTCGAGACCCTGGCGAGCGCGGGTGTGAAGGCGATCGTGCATCCGGGCGGGTCGGTGCGTGACGATGAGGTCACCGAAGCGGCGGCCAAGGCCGGCGTCACGGTGTATCTCACCGGAGCACGGCATTTCGCGCACTGAAGGCGGCATCGGATGACGCGCGTCGCCGCGCGTCGTAGCGTGGAGGGGTGACTTCACCGAGCGACCTGCCCCGCACGGTCGGCGAATTGCGTGCCGCCGGTCATCGTGAGCGGGGCGTGAAGCAGGAAGTCCGGGACAATTTGCTGACCGCGCTGGCCGCCGGCCCCGACGTCGCTGAGATCTGGCCCGGGATCCTGGGTTTCGAGGACACCGTATTGCCGCAGTTGGAGCGCGCGCTGATCGCCGGCCATGACATCGTCCTGCTCGGCGAACGCGGGCAGGGCAAGACCAGGTTGCTGCGGTCGCTGGTCGGGCTGCTCGACGAGTGGACGCCGGTGATCGCCGGGGCCGAACTGGGTGAGCACCCCTACACGCCGATCACACCGGAATCCATCCGGCGGGCCGACGAGATGGGCGACGCCCTTCCGGTCCGGTGGAAACACCGCAGCGAACGCTACACCGAGAAACTGGCCACCCCCGACACCAGCGTCGCCGACCTGGTCGGCGACATCGACCCGATCAAGGTAGCCGAGGGCCGCAGCCTCGGGGACCCGGAGACCATCGCCTACGGCCTGATCCCACGCGCGCACCGCGGGATCGTGGCGGTCAACGAGCTGCCCGACCTGGCCGAACGGATCCAGGTGTCGATGCTCAACGTCATGGAGGAGCGCGACATCCAGGTCCGCGGCTACACGCTGCGCCTGCCGCTGGACGTGCTGGTCGTGGCCAGCGCCAACCCCGAGGACTACACCAACCGAGGCCGCATCATCACCCCGCTGAAGGACCGGTTCGGCGCCGAGATC
>CAYVQQ010000104.1:0-10327 GCA_964453085.1 uncultured Mycobacterium sp. | reverse complement strand
GCCAACCAGTCAAACGGATCACCGGCGCCAAAGGCAAAGCCGCACTGCTGCGCGAGATTTCGGAGTTCGTGGGTTAGGTTCCAAGTTCGGACACCACTGAGTGATCGCGTCGAACGGCTCAGTAACGCCGTCACGGCGACAGCGTAACCGCGGCGTCGGTTGCGCTCTCGACGATGCGCGACAACTCCTCCACCGCAGCGTGCGCTCTGTCCAAGCCGCCGTGCTCCGCGGCGATTGTCCGGAGATCGTGGTAACCAAGCCGGACTTGCCCGGAAGCGTCTTGCCACGCCAAGACCTTCGAGGGCAGGTCGATGGCAAGGGTCTGCTCGGCCTGCATCAATTGGGTGCCCAAACTGGGCTTGCCGAACAAGAGCAGTTGCGTAGGGCGTAGCTCCAAGCCGATCTTGGCGGCGTTGGCGGAGTGGTCGATTCGCGCCATCACCGCGCAGCCCTGCGCTACGAGCAGGGCTGCCAAGCGGTCAAGGGTGGCGGGGACTGAATATGGGCTGCGCTTTTCCAACCAGCGCGGCATCTGACCACCTCCGGCTTCCGGTCACGCCGGCATCGAACATGTCCACGCCAATATTATTGGGGCGGTAAGTTGTTCCTTGAACGGCTCGGGGGTGGCCGCTGTCAGGTTGCCACACGCCGACGAGCACCGTCGCGGCGTGTGGCGCTGATCGGTTCCCGAGCGTGTCAGTGGCCGACCGCGATGTCCGCGACGGGAGGTCGCGTCCCCTGGAATCGCAGAAGCGAGTTGGTCATGGCATTTTGGCCACCGTGAGCAGCACAGCCGAATCCTCGATGGCCTCCAGACCGTGCATGCCGTTAGGTATCACCAGAAGGTCTCCGCTTCGACCGATCCACTCGCTGTCGCCGGCGGTGAGGCGAACGCGACCCGACAACACCTGCAGGGTCGCCTCGCCGGGATTGTCATGCTCGGCCAGTGTGCGTCCTTTGAGCAGGGCGATGACGGTCTGCCGCAAGACGTGCTCATGACCGCCGAAGACGGTGGCCGCGCTACGTCCGCTGTGTTCGCTTGCGGCCCGGTCCAGCTGCTCATGGGCCGAGGCGGTTAACGAGAACTTATTCATCCGTGATGTCCATCGTCAGAGAGTTTGCCGGGGGACGTGCGCTGGTGAGCCTGCCACGAGTGTAGCGCCAAGAGGGCAAAGCATGCTCATGATCGTGGCGTCCCGATTCCGGTGAAAATCGGCGGGCGCAGGCCGGGCATAGGTCCGGGTTTCGGTGGGTGACGTCACGCCGGTGATCGTCGACGCCTGACCGCCGATGCGAGCCAGCCCACGCCGGGTGAGGCCTTCTCGGCCGAGTTGCCGAAACGTCGCAGCGGTAGCGCCCGGAGCCCGCTGTGATCGAGTTCCTCAGCCGAACAACACATCGGGGTTGAGGATGCCCGCCGGATCGAAGCATTGTTTGATGCGGCGCATGAGGTTCACCTTGACGGGATCCTCCAGCTCGAGGAAGTACGGGGTCTTGGCGCGGCCGAGGCCGTGTTCACCGGAGATCGCACCGCCCAGTTCCATTGCGAGCGCGAAGATGTCGGTCATCAGCTTCTTGCGCACGACCGGCTCGTTGCAGAAGATCGCCAGGTGGACGTTGCCGTCGCCGGCGTGCCCGCAGCCGGCCGCGGCCGCGCCGGCACCGGCCGCCAGACCGCGTGCGCCGGCCAGGAATTTCGGCATCGCGCCGCGCGGCACGACGGTGTCGATGATGTCGTCGGCCCCCATCGCCTTGGCCGTCCAGAACGCCTTCTCACGGGCCTCGACCAGCTTGCGTGCCGAGGCCCCTTCGAGTACGTAGGCGTCGGCGGCGCCGAGTTCGGCCAGCAACCCGCCGGCCCGCTCGACGTCCTCGTCGAGCCGAGCGGCCGTCTGATTTTCCAGCGCCACAAGCAGATACGCGTCACACGTGTCGCGCACCTGGTCCGGGATCCCCAGCTCCAGGCGCTGGGTGTGGACGAGCGCGGCCATCGTCACGTTGTCGACGTACTCGAGGATATGGGGGCCGAGCCCGCTGGCCACGATCCGGGGCACCGCCGCCATCACCTGGTCGAAGTCGGCGAACGGGGCCAACACGGTGGCGCTGTGCTCGAGCCGCGGGTACAGCTTGACGATCACCTCGGTGGCCAACGCCAGGGTGCCTTCGGAGCCGACGATCAACTGCGTCAGGTCGTAGCCGGTGGACACCTTGGCGATCCTGCCGCCGGTGCGGATGACCTCGCCGGTCGGCAGCACCGCCTGCAGGCCGACCACATTGTGGCGGGCGATCCCGTACTTGACCGCGTTCATCCCGCCGGCGTTGGTGCCGACGTTGCCGCCGACGCTGGAGGACAGCTCGCCCGGGTGGACCATGTAGCGCAGCCCGCAATCGGCGGTCGCGGCGTCCAACTCGGTCAGCGTCGCGCCCGGTTGCACGACGGCGACCTGATTGACCGCGTCGATCTCGAGGACCTTGTTCATCCGTTCGAACGAGATCAACAGCCCGTCGGCCCGGGGGATCGCCGCGCCCGACAGTCCGGTGCCCGACCCGCGGGCCGTCACGGGAACCTTGTTGGCCGTGGCGGTCTGGAGTAGCCGCGCGACCTCCTCGGCGCTCGACGGCTTGGCCAGGTAGGCCGGCTGCTGCGGCGGCTGGCTCAGCGCCTCGTCGTGGGCGTAGTCGGCGGGGATCGCGTCCCCGGTCAACAGGTTGTGCGTCCCGACGATCTCCGCGAAACCCGCCGTCATGTCGCTCATGAACGCACTTTAGAACCCGCCGCCGCAGCAGGCCGCAGCATCCGCTCGCTCACCAACGCCGAGAGCCGGCCGGGCATGAGCCGTCCGCCGGCGGCCATCACCCGGTAGCGCCACCCCGGCACGACCGCGGCATGTGCCCGGTCGAGGGCGCGCAGGCCCGCGGCCACGACGGGTTCGGGTGCGGCGAGGCGCCGATAGATCGCGGTGTGCGAGACGTCCGAGCCGAGCGCCTCGACGAACCCGGTGCGGGTGGGCCCGGGGCACAGCGCCGTCACCGTGACGCCCGAGCCGCGAGTCTCGGCCCACAACGCCTGGCTGAGCGAGAGGACGAACGCCTTGGAGGCGCCGTAGGTGGCCTGGTACGGGCCGGGCTGAAATGCGATGGTGGAGGCGACGTTCAGGATGCCGCCGCGGCCCCGCGCCAGCATGCCCGGCAGCACCGCGTGGGTCAGGCGGACCAGCGCGTCGACGTTGACCGCGACCAGGTCGTGCTCGCGCCCGGCGTCGATCTAGGCGAACGGGCCGTAGGTGCCGAACCCGGCGTTGTTGACCAGGACGTCCACCGCCCGCCCGTCCAGATGGGCGATCAAGCCGCCGGCGTCGGCGCCCAGGTCACCGACGACCAGCTCCACGTCCGCGGCGACGTGCCCGACGCGGTGGGCCACCTCGTCCAGCCGCGTGCGGTCCGCCTCCGGCCAGCACCAGCGAGAAACCCCGCGCGGCGAGCTGGTCGGCGAAGATCGCGCCCAGCCCGGAGCTGGCGCCGGTGATCACCGCCCACGTTTGGTTGGACATGATGTCTCCTTAATTAGCAATGGATTTGACACTCATGGCGTGGCCGGCGAGGCCGATCGCGCCGCCCAGGAGCGGCCAGACCGGCCAGAAGTACGCCACGGCGGTGGTGGCGGCGATCGCGGCCCAGACTGCGAGCACGACGACGGCCACGGCCAGGTAGGCGCCCGCGTGCATGCGCACCCCGCGGCGCGCCGCGGCGGCGCGCGCGGCCCGGCGGCGGGGATCGTGGCGCCGGATGCGCTCGACCGGCAGGTCGGTGAGCACCCGCTGAAGCTCACCGGCGGTGTGCGACCGGAACACCGCGTCCAGGCGCGCCTCGTAGTCGGGTAGTTGCAGGTAGCCCTGGGCCAGTGCCTGGCCCAGGAGGTCGGCGGTCTTTTCGCGGTCGCGGTCGCCGGTCAGCAGTTCGAGTGGCGTGGTCATTGCGGGCTCCCTCCGCCGATAATGTGAATAGAGTTAACATAGGCCAGGATGTTAATGTCGTCAACATGGCACGGGTCGCGCGGCGGGACAGCTACCATCACGGCGACCTCAAGCGCGCGCTGACCGACGCGGCGCTGGCGCTGGTGGCCGAGAAGGGGCCGAAGGGTTTCACGCTCACCGAGGCGGCCCGGCGCGCGGGCGTGAGCGCCGCCGCGCCGTATCGGCACTTCGCCGGCAAGGCGGAGTTGCTGGCCGCGGTCGCCGAGCAGGGCTTTCGCGACCTGCACGCCGAGCTGGCGGCGGCCGCTGAGGGCGTGGCGGAGCCGCGGGAGCGCGTGATCGAGCTCGGCCGGGTGTATGTGCGCTGGGCCGTCGGCCATCCCGACCACTATCAGGTGATGTTCGGCTCGGAATCGCTGAAGGCCGAGCACCCAAGCCTGGCGGTGGCCGCCGAGCGGGCCTTCGACGACCTGCTCGCCGCGATCAGGACGTGTCAGGAGGCGGGACTCGTCACGGGCGACGACCCGCGGGAGCTCGCCGCGCCGCTGTGGTCGCTGGTGCACGGCATCGCGTCGCTGGCCATCGGCGGGGACCTGCGTGCCGTCGGGATCGGGCAAGACCCGGAAGACATCGTCAATGGCGTTGTGGATCAGCTACTTTGAGAGGAGATCACCAGGGGCCCTTCGGTCCCCCAGGTCCACCAGTTTCTGCCGGGACTCGTTGTGCCCGGCTCGCAGCGACAACGTCACCGTGATTGGTTGTCCTCGACGGAGACGACGAATTTCGCCCCGGTCAGCGCGGCCAGGACCGCGTCGCGGTGCTCGGGACCGCGGGTCTCGACGGTGAGCCGCACCTCGACCTCGTCCAGGGCGAGCCGGCGCGCCGTGCGGGAGTGCACCACGTCGAGCACGCTGGAGCCGCTCGCGCCGACCACGTCGAGCAGGCGGCCGAGCGCGCCGGGTCGATCCGGGATGGTGACGGTCACCGAGAGGTAGCGCCCGGCGGCGCGCAGGCCGTGGGTGATCACGTGGGTCGACACCAACGGGTCGATGTTGCCGCCGGATAGGACCGCGCACACCGGGCCGGTCAGGGCGAGTTCGGGCGCCAGGGTCGTCAGCGCCGCCACCGCCGCCGCCCCGGCCGGTTCGACGACGAGTTTTGCGCGTTCCATGCAGAGCAACAGCGCGTGCGACAGGGCGTCTTCGGTGACGGTGCGCACCGAATCGGCGAACGCGGTGACGTGGGCGAAGGTGACGGTGCCGGGCATCGCGACGGCGATGCCGTCGGCGATCGTCGACATCGACTCCAGGCGCACCGGGTGTCCGGCGGCCAGCGAGGCCGGCCAGGCGGCCGCGTTGGCCGCCTGCACGCCGACCACCCGGACGTGCGGGGCCACATGATGTGCGGCCGTGGCGATGCCGGCGAGCAACCCGCCCCCGCCGGTCGGCACCACAATGGCTGCGACGTCGGGAATCTGGTGCAGGATCTCCAGCCCGACGGTAGCCTGGCCGGCGATGACATCGGCGTGGTCGAACGGGTGGATGAACACCGCGTCGTGCCGGTGCGCGTAGTCGCGCGCCGCCGTCAGCGCCTCGTCGACCGTGTCGCCGACCAGACGGACTTCAGCGCCATAACTCTTGGTGGCCGACAGTTTCGGCAGCGCCACCGTGACCGGCATGAACACCGTCGAGGCGATCCCCAGCGTGGTCGCGGCCCACGCGACACCCTGCGCGTGGTTGCCGGCGCTGGCCGCGACCACGCCGCGGGCGCGCTCCGCGGCGCTCAGGCCGGCGATCCGGTTGTAGGCCCCGCGGGCCTTGAACGACCCGGTGCGTTGCAGGCTTTCGCATTTGAGCCAGACCGGTTGGCCGGTGAGCTCCGAGAGCACGCGCGAGGCGATGACGGGGCTTGGTCGCAGCACCGGCCTCAGCCGGTCGGCCGCCGCGTCGAGATGATCGAGTGTCAGCAATGTCATAGCCAGGTTATCGTGTCTCACAGCGCTTCCCGGAGAAACACCTGGACCGCGCCGGCCTTGGCGAATCCGCCGAGGTGGCCCTCACCCGGACATCCGACGACGTCGGCGTCGGGCAGGTGCGAGACCGCCGCCACCACCGCACCGGCGCCGCGCCGTCGGTCGTCCGGAAACCCCAGTCCCGCCCGGACAGGCGCAGGTCGTCGAAGGTCGCCTGGCAGCCGCCCGCGATGGCGAGCACGAAGTTCTGCGCGCCGGGAAAGACCGCCGACGATCGGGCCCGACTGATGGGATCATGCTGCTCGGTGCCCCACGGCGGGCACGCGGGTGGCCAGCGGGAAAACCGCGCCCCAGGCCAGGGCGAAGGGGCCGCCGGCGGAAAAGGTCCACAATGCCCAGCCGGTGGGCGCCGAGGGCGTCGGCCATGTCGGCTGTCTCGGCGGCCGAGTCGGCCACGACGGGTACGCGTGCGGGTCCGACACGCCCGAACCCGGCCGCCCCACGACGACCCCGCGCGAGTCCGCGCCGTTTTCGCGGTGCACTGCGGGCAGCGAGGATTGGCGACTGCCACCCGGGGTGCCGTGGCGCCACAGCACCAGCGCGCCGTCGTAGGGTTGCTCGGTTTCGTCGGTCCGGGACAAGGTTGGGCGACCCAGCTGCTCGGGCCAGCAAAACGGCGAGCACGGCATGCGAGCAGCGGCGCGAACCCGGAAAGCATCGCGGCTAACGATCGAGCACTTGTCTCCTGGTGGATGCGATATCTTCGTCGGTGGCCACGGTCTCGTCTTTCGCGTTGCGCACCCTCGACGCGATACACCTGGCGACAGTACACGTCCACGCAAGTCGCTGACCGCATTTTGCACCGACGATCATCGGCAGCCCAGGCGGCTGAATCGTCAGGGTTGCCCATCGTGTCCCTGCGGGGCGGGGCAGCATCGGGTTGGGATTGCGTGCCAACCGGTCCGATGATTCAGTCGAAAGTGTTCTCGGTAGCAGTCTTGATTCGCCGACGCGGCCGGCCCAGACTGTCGACGATAAGACGTTGCGCGGCAAGAACTTTCCGCAGCTGTGCCTCAGAATGCGACAAGCTTGGTGCGTCGTACTCTGAGGCCATGTCTTGTCGGATGGATCCACTATGCTCCCGGTCGTGTATGAGGGCCTCTACGAGTCGCTGTTAACTGAGCGGTTGAACCGTGCGTTGGCCGAGCGACCTGACCTGCGTCCCGACGTCGATTCGGTCGATGATGAGGAGCAGCCACTTGCTATCGTGCGGCATCTAACGCCGCTCATCGAGCGCTCGCTCCGCGCGGCCAAGACTCCCCAAGACCGCGTCGATCTATTGCATCGCATCCTTGCTGCGCTGCCTGACCCCGACGTGATGACCGAAGCCTTACATCAACGTGAGCCTGGGAAAATCGAACGCCTCGACGAAATCGTCGAGGCCGAACGGCTCGCCGCCGTCCGTTTGCCTCGACCCGCCACCCCGCTGTCGGACACGGCGCTGATGACCAACGGGCATAACGAGCCGACGTTGGCTGCCGAACTGCGAGCTGAACTTGCGAGCGCCGACCAGGTGGATTTGTTGTGCGCGTTCGTCAAGTGGCAGGGCCTGCGGTTGTTGGAAGAGGAACTCAGTGAACTGCGAGGGCGCAATGTGCCGCTGCGGGTCATCACGACTACTTACCTCGGCGCCACCGATGCGCGTGCGTTAGACGCCTTGGTCGCCGAGTTCGGTGCGCAAGTGCGGGTGAATTATGAAACGCAGCGGACCCGATTGCACGCCAAAGCATGGTTGTTGCGTCGTAATACCGGCTTTCACACCGCGTACGTGGGGTCGAGCAATCTGTCGCACGCAGCTCTGGTCGACGGGTTGGAGTGGAATGTGCGGCTGTCGGCGGTGTCGACTCCACATCTGTTGGAAAAGTTCCGCGCGACCTTCGAGTCGTATTGGCAGAACCGCGAATTCCAGCCTTACAGCCCGGCTGCGGACGGCGGGCGTCTGCGTGCAGCGCTTGCCGTCGCTGCCGGCGGGAGCCAAAAGGACCGGCTCACAATCACACTGTCCGGCCTTGAGGTGCATCCCAAGCCATTCCAGGCCGAGATCCTTGAGGAGATCGAAGCCGAACGGGATCTGCATGATCGCCACCGCAACCTGGTCGTGGCGGCCACCGGAACCGGGAAGACCATCATCGCCGCGTTGGACTATCGCCGCCTCGTGCGCGAACGCCACGGCCGCGATTTGACGCTGCTGTTCGTGGCTCACCGCAAGGAGATCCTCACCCAGGCGCGGCGCATGTACCAGGAGGTGCTTACCGACGGCACGTTCGGTGAGTTCCTCGTCGGTGGAGACCAGCCGACCAGGTGGCGGCACGTTTTCGCCAGCATCCAGTCGCTGTCGGCTGGACGACTTGCTGCCATCGCTCCCAACCATTTCGACGTCGTCGTGGTGGACGAGTTCCACCACGCGGAAGCCGCGTCCTATCGGAGACTACTTAGTCATGTACGTCCCATCGAACTGCTGGGGCTAACCGCAACACCCGAGCGCGGTGACGGTGTGGACGTCCGCGAATTCTTTGATTGGCGCGTGGCCGCTGAACTTCGGCTGTGGGATGCCCTCGAGCAGCACCTGTTGTGCCCGTTCCACTACTTCGGTGTGCACGACGGGGTCGACCTGGGGGACTTGCAGTGGAAGCGTGGCGGATACGAGTTGTCCGCGCTAAGCAACCTCTACACCGGAAACGACACGCGGACGCGAATCGTGCTGAAAGAATTGCGCGACAAGGTTGCCGACGTCGCCGCAATGCGTGCCCTAGGGTTTTGCGTAAGTATTGAGCACGCCCGCTACATGGCGAATCGGTTCGTCTCCGCCGGAATTCCAGCCCGTGCGGTGTCGGCGGATACCTTGCCCGCCGAACGCCAGGCAGCGTTGAAAGATCTGCGGGACAGGCAGATCAACGTCCTGTTCGCCGTCGATCTGTTTAACGAAGGACTCGACCTCCCCGAGATCGATACGGTGTTGTTCCTCCGACCGACAGAGAGCGCTACTGTGTTCTTGCAGCAGCTTGGGCGCGGTCTGCGGCTGACCGAGGGCAAGACCGTGCTTACCGCCCTAGATTTCGTTGGGCACCAACGTCGAGAGTTCCGCTTCGACCAGCGTTTTCGCGCGCTCACCGGGCTTGGGCGCAAACAGTTGACGCGTCATCTGGAGCAGGGTTTCCCGTTCCTGCCATCGGGGAGCCAGATCGTGTTGGACTCGGTTACTCGGAAGCTGGTGCTGGACAACATCCGACAGCAACTGTCGCCGCGCTGGTCGGCCCTCGTTTCTGAGGTACGCAGGCACCCCAACTGCAACATCAGCTCCTACCTGGATACTTCCGGACGCAGTTTGGAAGATGTGCTGCGCACCGACAGGTCGTGGACGACATTGCTCCGCGACGCCGGCAAGGCCATCGGTGCACCTGGCCCACGCGAAAATCTCCTGGTCAAGCGTGTTCGAGCACTGGCCCATGTGGATGACCGGCGCCGTCACGGTGCCTATCAAGCCATCCTTAGGGGAAGTATGCAGGCCGTGAGCCCACACGAACATCGTCTGGCCGAGATGCTGTTCTTTTCGCTCTTTCCCAATGGAGGCGGATTTGACAGCATCACTGCAGGACTCGCGGCACTGAGCGGCGAGCCGGTGGTCGACGAGATGCGTCAGGTCATCGACATCGCCTTCGATAACGCACGGCGCAGGACCTACCCGCTGGGCGGGTTGATTCCCGAGCTGGCCGAGGTGCCGCTGGCCGTGCACGGCAGCTATTCGCGCGAGGAACTGCTGGCTGCGCTTGGCTTCGCGTCGCTGCGGCGTACGCCAAGCACGATGCGTGAGGGCGTTGCCTGGTGTGAAGCGGTCAATGCCGACGCATTCTTGATCACCTTGAAGAAGACGGAGACCGATTACTCGCCAACCACGATGTACCGCGACTTCGCGCTCAGCCCAGAACTGTTCCACTGGGAATCGCAGTCGACGACGACCTCGACATCACCGACCGGGCAGCGCTACGTCCACCACCGCCAACGCGGATCGCACATCCTGCTGTTCGTGCGCGAGACGAGAAGCGCCGCGCTGGGTACATCGCCGTACGTGTTTCTCGGCCCAGCCGACTACGTCTCTCATGAGGGGGAGCGGCCGCTGGCGATTACCTGGCGACTGCGCCAGCGGATGCCAATGGAGGTGTTTATGGCTTCGCGGGCGGCGGTGGCGTGATGCAATTGCGGTAGGCACCTACGTCCAATCGGCGAAACAGATGCGGGACCACGCGTCGAGATGTGGGCGACCTGAAGCGCCCTGGTTCTCCCGGAGGCGCGATCTATTGGATTGCGGCCAGAGGTTTGGTCG
>CAYVQQ010000103.1:0-10494 GCA_964453085.1 uncultured Mycobacterium sp. | reverse complement strand
TGGAGGAGGCGTTGAGCCCGCTCCGCGGGCACGTCCAGCGTATCCGCGGAGCGGGCCGGGGACATATTTGGACGCGGACGGGCCCGGCTGTTGGCGTCTATGCAGCGAGATATGGCTTCTCCCCGGAAGCACCGGAAGCAGTGGAAGACCTTCCAGCGCTTCGCGGAGAACTGCGTCGCCACCGGGGCCCCGCGACTGACACCTGGAGAACTCGCAGACCCCTGCGGGACCTCCAGCAGGTCATCAAGATCCGCCAACGTCATCGCCGCCGTCAGGAGCGCCGAGCCGCCGACCCGATGGGTCGGGATCGGTGCGGGCAGCTGGGACGCTGAGGCAGGAAAGGTTGGGTCCGGCCGGACCGGGTGCTCGACGTTGCTGAGGAGGTCCTCGCGCGCGACATCTTCGACGTGGTGGCCGCGCGGCTGCGTGCGGACTGTTCCTGGAGCTAAGGCGATCAACCCTGCGTGATGTAAGAGTGCAGTTGCTGCTGCTCGGCCTCGAGCTCTTCCATCCGCGTCTTGACGACGTCTCCGATGCTGACGATGCCGACCAGCTTCCTGCCGTCGAGCACGGGAACGTGACGCACGCGGTGCCTGGTCATCAGCACGCTGACCCCGTCGACGGTATCGGCTTTCGTGCACGCCGCGACCACGGGCGTCATGATCTTCGACACCGGCCGCGACAACACGCTGGCGCCGTGCGCGTGCAGTTGGCGGACTACATCTCTCTCCGAGACGATGCCGACGACCCCGTCGGCATCGGTCACCACCATGGCGCCGATGTTCTGTTCGGCCAAACCGGCGAGCAGTTCGTGGACCGTCGCATCGGGGTTGATCGTCACCACAGCCGCCCCCTTGTTCTTCAAGACGTCCGCGATCCGCATCTGTCCTCCCACCCGGGGTGATCTGGTTAACATCAGATTACCGCGTCCCGAGCGCCCGGTCGACGGTGCGGGGGCGCGACCCGCAAGAGGCAAGCGGGCACCCTGCGTCTGCGACTTGCACGACGACGCCACAATTGACGCCACAATCGAGGTCACGCGACTCGGGGACCGGCAGCCGACTCCGCGGGCGGATCGGGCTCGGCGACAACCTGCACCTGGAGGCCGACGTCCCGGCATGACCCGATCGTGCGAACACCCCCGCGTCAAGCCAGGCGGGTGACCTCCACGATGACGTCCAGGTCGGTCGCCCCCTCGCCGGAGTAGACGCCCTTCAGCGGGGCGACGTCGGCGTAGTCGCGTCCCGCGCCCACGCTGACGTACTGCTCGTTGATCTCGGTGCCGTTGGTGGGGTCATAGCTCCACCAATCACCCGTCCAGACCTCGATCCAGGCGTGGCTGCGCCCGTCCACGGTGTCCCCGACGACGGCGTCGCGCTCGGGGTGCAGGTAACCGGACACGTATCGTCCCGGGATTCCCATGCTGCGCAGCAACATCAGCGACAGGTGCACGAAGTCCTGGCACACTCCCGTGCCCTCGGCCAGCGCGTCCAGTCCCGACGAGTGCACACTGGTGGTTCCCGGCAGGTAGTCCAGCGCGCCACGCACCCACTCGGCCGCGGCGACGACGGCGCCGGCGGGCTCGTGACTTTTCACGATCTTCCGGCCCACCACCCCGAGGCGCTTGCCGCCCGGAGTGTGCGGGGTCGGTCGGAGCAGTTCGTCGAACCGGTCGATCACGGCCTCGGAGCGCAGCTCATTCCAGCCGATGTCGCCGGCCGGCGGCTGCTGCGGCTCCGTCTCGACGACCGAGGACGACACCACCGTCAGGTCGGCGTGCGGCGCGTGCAGGTCGAATGCCGTGACGGCGGTGCCCCAGTAGTCGATGTAGCCGTAGGACCGGCTGGCCGGGACGGTTTCGACGCGGTTGAGGATGACGTTCTGCCTGCCGTTCGACCTCGGGGTCAGCCGGGCTTCGTTGTAGGAGGCGGTCACCGGCGACTGGTAGGCATAGCCCGTGGTGTGCACCACCCGCATCCGCCACATCAGAACTCCCCCATTTTGCCGACCAACCCGCCGTTGTGGCCGGCGTCCGACCACGCCACCCACGGGGTGATGTGAAAGTACTGCAGCGCCAACGCTTCCGCGACGTCGTGGCAGGTCCGCTGCAGGCCGGCCAGCCGCGTGTCCAACGTTTCGAGCAGCACGCCGGGCTGGACGAACTCCAGTTCGCTGCGGGCCTGGCCGAGCAGCCGCTGCGGTTCGGTTGTCGCCCCGATCCGGCTCTGCGGATTGTGCAGCAACTCCTCGAGGTTGTGTTCGGCCAGCCGCAGCGAGTAGAAGACCGAACGCGGGAACAGCCGGTCGAGCAGCATGAACTCGACCACCCGCCCCGCGTCCAGCACCCCCCGGTAGGTGCGCAGGTAGGTGTCGTGGGCACCCGCCGAGCGCAGCAACGTCACCCAGGCCGGCGACGAGGCGCTGTCCCCGACCCGCGACAGCAGCAGGCGCACCGTCATGTCGACGCGCTCGATGGCGCGGCCCAACAGCATGAACCGGTACCCGTCGTCACGGGAGAGCGTCGAATCGGCCAGGCCGGCGAACATCGCGGCGCGGCCCTCGATGAACGCCAGAAACTCATGCGGCCCGAGGCGCTTGGCGGCGCGCTGCCGGTCGCCCAGGGCGTGGTAGGTGGTGTTCAGGCACTCCCAGATCTCACTCGACGTCACCTCGCGTGCCGACTTCGCGTTCTCCCGCGCGGCGGTGATCGCGCCGACGATCGAGGATCCCCCGGACAGGTCGGTGCTGTAGGCGACGAGGTCCGTCAGCGACCACACGTCGAGGTCGTGGTCCGGGGGGTCGATCCCCAGCACCCGCAGCAACAGCCGCGATGCCTGGTCGGGATCGACGCTGGAATCCTCGAGCAGTTGATGCAGGGCGACATCGAGGATCCGGGCGGTGTCGTCGGCCCGCTCGACGTATCGGCCGATCCAGTACAGCGCCTCGGCGTTGCGGGCCAGCATCAGCAGATCGCTTCCGAGCGGTGCTGCAGCATTTGCTGCGGTTGCTCGGTCAGGCACTGCCGCCGCCTCCCGTGGCCGTCGGGCGCCGGGTTCGGCAGGGAGCGCACCACCCCGGCGGCGCCCAATTCACGATCTGCGCCCGACGCGCGGGGCGCGAGCACCCAGGTGTCCTTGGAACCGCCGCCCTGGCTGGAGTTGACCACCCGCGACCCCTCGGCCAAGGCCACCCGGGTCAGACCGCCCGGCAGCACCCACACGCCGTCGCCGTCGTTGACGGCGAACGGCCGCAGGTCGACGTAGCGGGGTGCCAGGGCGTTGTCCACCTGGGTCGGCACGGTCGACAGTTCCATCATCGGCTGGGCGATCCAGCTGCGCGGGTCGTCGCGGATCTTCTTGGCGACGGCGGCCAATTCCTTGGCGGAGGCCTCCGGGCCGAACACGATGCCGTACCCACCGGACCCCTCGACCGGCTTGAGCACCAGTTCGCCGATCCGGTCCAGCACCTCGTCGCGTTCGTCGTCCAGCCAGCACCGCAGGGTCTCCACGTTGGCCAGCAGCGGCTTCTCACCGAGGTAGTACTCGATCATCGTCGGCACATACGTGTAGACGAGCTTGTCGTCGCCGACGCCGTTGCCGATCGCACTGGAGATCACGACGTTGCCGGCGCGTGCGGCGTTGACCAGCCCGGCCACCCCCAGCACCGAGTCGGCGCGGAACTGCAGCGGATCCAGGAACGCGTCGTCGATGCGCCGATAGATGACGTCGACCGGACGCTCACCCTCGGTGGTGCGCATATACACCTGGTTGTCGCGGCAGAACAGGTCACGCCCCTCGACCAGCTCCACGCCCATCTGCCGGGCAAGCAGCGAATGCTCGAAATAGGCCGAGTTGTAGACCCCCGGGGTGAGGACGACCACGGTGGGGTCCGCCTCGTTGGTGGCCGCGGAGTTGCGCAACGCGCGCAGCAGGTGCGCGGCGTAGTCGTCGACAGCGCGCACCCGATGGGTGGCGAACAGGTTCGGGAAGACACGCGCCATGGTGCGCCGGTTCTCCATGACGTACGACACGCCCGACGGCGAGCGGAGATTGTCCTCCAACACCCGGAAATTGCCGCGGTCGTCGCGGATCAGGTCGATACCGGCGACGTGGATGCGCACGCCGTTGGGCGGCACGATACCCATGGCCTGGCGGTGGAAATGCTCGCAGGAGGTGATCAGGCGACGCGGGATGACGCCGTCGTTGAGGATCTCCTGGTCACCGTAGATGTCGTCGAGATACATTTCGAGGGCCGTGACCCGCTGGATGATGCCGCGTTCCAGCTTGCTCCACTCGGCCGCCGAGATCACCCGCGGCACCAGGTCGAGGGGGAAGGGCCGCTCCTGGCCCGACAAGGAGAACGTGATGCCCTGGTCGATGAACGCGCGGGCCAGCGCTTCGGCGCGGGCCGCCAGGTCCGAGGCGTCCGCCGGTGCGAGTTCGGCGTAGATTCCCTTGTACGGGCCGCGGACGGCGCCCTGGGAATCGAACATTTCGTCGAAGGCCGCCGAGTAGGAGTCCGACGTGTCGTATCCGCCGAAGATGGCGGGTAACAGACCGCGCGGACCGTATCCGGTCTCCTCGAGCTGGTTCGCGGCGCTCACCGTTCAGATGGTGCCTCAAAACGACGTCGCGGCAGGTTGCAGCTTCCCCATTTGGGAAAAAACGTAACCGACTGATAACCTGGGCAGTCGCTGTCGGGGATATCGGATGCCGGCCCCGGGCAACCACCGAATCGAAGAAGGAAATTCAGGCGTGGCCAACATCAAGTCGCAGCAGAAGCGCAACCGCACCAACGAGCGCGCTCGACTGCGCAACAAGTCGGTGAAGTCCTCGCTGCGTACCGCCGTCCGCGCGTTCCGTGAGGCCGCCCACAACGGTGACAAGGAAAAGGCCGCCGAGCTGCTCGTCGCGACAAGCCGCAAGCTGGACAAGGCGGCCAGCAAGGGTGTGATTCACAAGAACCAGGCGGCCAACCGCAAGTCGGCCCTGGCCCGCGCCCTCAACAAGGTCTGAGTCCCGTCGGCTCGGCCACGGCGGGCTCCTGTCCCTGCGACATCGCCCACGGGACTCAGTCAGCGACCAACTCCGCGACCCGCCTGACCGCGGATTCCAACGCATAGTCGGCGTCCGCGGCGGCCCCCTTCACGTCGGCGTTGAGAGCCGCCACCACCTTCATCGCGGTCGCCACCGTGTCCCGTGACCAGCGCCGAGCCTGCTTCTGGGCCTTCTGCACCCGCCACGGCGGCATCCCCAGCTGCGCCGCCAAGCGGTAGGGGTCGCCCGACAGCGGCCCCACCCGGCCGATAGCGTGCACGGCTTCGGCCAGCGCGTCGGCGAGCACCACCAGCGGCTCACCCCTCATCATCGCCCACCGCAGCGCCTCGGTGGCCCCCGCGACGTCGCCGGCCACCGCCTTGTCCGCGATGTCGAACCCCTTCACCTCGGCCTTGCCGCTGTGGTAGCGCCGCACCGCGGCGGCGTCGACGGCCCCACCGGTGTCGGCGACCAGCTGCGAACACGCCGAGGCCAGCTCGCGCAGATCCGAGCCGACGGCGTCCAGCAGCGCGGTCACCGTCCGCTCGTCGACCTTGGCGCGCAGGGCGCGGAATTCCTTGCGGACGAAGTCGACGCGTTCGGCGGCCTTGGTGATCCGCGCGCACGGATGCACTGCGGCACCGAGCGACTGCAGTTCCTTGGCCAGCGCCTTGGCCCGCCCGCCTCCGGAATGCACCACCACCAGGACGATGCCCGACGGGAGGTCGGCGGCGGCCGAGGCGATGACCCCGGCCGCTTCCTTGCCCGCGTCGGCGGCGGCCTCGAGCACGACGATGCGCTCGTCGGTGAACAGCGACGGGCTCAGCAACTCGGCGAGCTCGTAGGCACTGACCTCACCGGCCCTCATCCGGTTGACCGGAACGTCGTTGGTGCCGACCCGCTTGCGCGCCGCCCGCAGCACGTCGGCAACGGCCCGCTCGACCAGCAGATCCTCGTCACCCAAGACCAGGTGCAACGCCGAAACCTCGCTCACCCCACGATGGTGTCACGGGGTGCCGACCGGGGGCCGACCAGTCCCGACAGCGACCAGGCCAACAGGCACAGGAGCAGAAGCCCGCCGCCGCATCCGGCCGTGATGCGAAACCATCGCCGCCGCCCCAGCCCCATGACCAGGACCAGCAGCACCATCGTGGCACCGCCCACCACCAGCACGCCCGGCGCACCCGCTGGCACGGGCACGGTGGCCGCGGGAACCGCGGCCGACCACCGCGCCACGCCCAGCACCCACCAGAGTTCGGGCCCCGTGAAGCGGATCAACAGCCGCGCGCCGGCCGGCCACAGCGGCTCCAGCACGGCCCCGGCGCTGCCCAGCACGGTGATCGGGGCGATCACGGGTGCCACCGCGAAGTTGGCCGCGGCGGCGACCAAGCTGACCCGGCCCGAGATGCCGGCCACCAGTGGGGCGGTCACCGTGTGGGCGGCCCAGGCGACCGCGAACGCGTCCGCCGCCGGCCGGGGCCAGCCTCGGGCAACCAGCCGCCGCGACCAGGCCGGGGCAATCACCACCAGCGCGGCCGTCGCCAGCACCGACAGCGCAAACCCCACGTCGACGGCCAGCTGCGGGGCGACGGCCACAAGCACCAGCACCGTGGCCGCCAGCGCCGGGATCGCCTGCCTGCGGCGCGACGACAGCACGCCCGCCAGCGTGATCGCCCCCATCACCGCCGCCCGCAGCACGCTCGCCGTCGGCTGGACGACGATGACGAAGGCGACCAGCGCGACCGCGGCGAGCACGACCGCGGCGCGCGGCCCGATCAACCGCGCCGAGAACAGCACCGCCGCGCACACGATGGTGACGTTGGCCCCGGACACCGCCATGAGGTGCGTCATTCCCGCCGCGCGAAACTCGCGGTCGAACTCTGCGGTCACCGCGGCGGTGTCACCGAGGACGAGAGCGGGCAGCATTGCCCCCTGAGCGGCCGGCAGCGTGTCGCGGGCGGCGGCGGCGAAACGCCGGCGCACGGTGTGAGCCGCCCGTTGCAGCGCACCCGCGGTGCCCACCGTCGGCCGGCCCGCGGCGTTGAGCACCGCGACGGTCAAGTCGTGGCGGGCCGGCCGGCCGATCCGCGCGGTGAACCGCACCGGTTGGCCCACCATCAGGTCGCCGAAGTCGGACGCTCGCGCGAAAACGATCACACGACCCGACATTTCGTCGGCCCCCAGACGCACGAGGCCGGCGCGGAACATCAACCGCCCGCCGCCCAGCGCCACCGGGCTCTCGGTGGGCGTCACCGTCACCGGGGCCACCGTCCCGAAGGCTGCGGTGATCGGGTGACGGCTCAGCGCGTCGCAGCGCAGGGTGATCGAGAGACCGTATCCGACACCCACGGCCGCGACGGCGAGCATCCCGGCGCTGACCGCCCGCAGCCGCGGGTGCTCGCCGCAACGGCCCCCCGCACAGCGGGCCAGCACGCCCGCGGCCGCGAGCAGCACGACGCAGCACCACACCAGCACCCGGCCCACCGGCCACACGATCCCCGCGGCGGTCACCGCCCAGCCGGTGAGCGCGGCCGGCACCAGGCGGACATCGAGCCGCACCGGTGCCGGATCGCCGGAGGTGGGTGCCCCGGACCCGCATGCCTCAGACGCGGACCAGGGCACGCAGCTTCTCCAGCCGCGCCGGGCCTATGCCGTCGACGTCGGCGAGCTGGTCGACGCTGGTGAACTTGCCGTGGGCCTGCCGCCACGCAACTATCGCGGCCGCGGTCACCGGCCCGACCCCCGGCAGGGTGTCGAGTTGCTCCACGGTTGCGGCATTGAGGTCGAGCACCTGACCGGGCTTGGGCTTCGCCGGCCCCGACACCGGCGGCGCCCCCCGGGCCGGTACCGGGTCGGCGGCCACCGAGCTGCCCAGCCCGGCGGGCCGACCGGGAGCGGGCGCCAGCCCGACCACGATCTGTTCGCCGTCGCCCACGGGGCGGGCCATGTTCAGCCCGATGGTGTCCGCACCGGCCACCGCACCGCCGGCGGCCTGCAGCGCATCGGCGATGCGCGCACCCGGCGCCAGGGTGACCAGCCCGGGGGTGTGCACCAGGCCGACGACGCTGACCACCACCGGGTGGTCGGCGTCGGCCGGCGCACCGGCGCCCGCGCTCGCCGACGACCGTGGACTACCCGGGGCCACCTTCTCCACCGGCGGGAGCTTGGCCGACATCACCGGCGCGGGCCGGTCGCGCAGCAACGTGAACACGGTGACCAGTACGGCCAAAGCCGCCACCACCGCCAACGCGATGGCTCCGGTCCGGCCCGGATCGGCGCGCACCCTGGCCAGCCAGCCCGGACCCGGCGTCGCCTCGGGAAGCCACCGCGGCAGCAGCGAATTCGGGTCCTCGCCGCACTCCTCTCCGGGCTCCTCACCCGGATCGGCGCCCGGACCGGCGGGTGGGTCGGCGGCGAGACGTCGATGCAGTCGCTCGGCGGGAAGGTCTGTGCGCATGCGCAGACCGTAGGCGCACCGTCCGCCGAATCACCCACGGTGAGCGTCATCGGCGAGCGCGTTTGTGGACTAATCCGACGCTGTGGACAACACTCGCAATTCGACGGGTGATTCACCGGGTAAAGACGATTCACCGGGTAAAGATGTAAGCCACGCGAACGACCGTGACAGCAAGACCGGAAGACCGGGAAGACCCATGCCGCCGCGGGTCGCCACATTCCCCTCAAGGACAGGAGACCGCCGTGCAACTGGCGCTCACCCCGGAGGAAGCCTCGTTCCGCGACGAACTTCGCGCGTTCTACACGACGAAGATCCCGGCGGAGGTGCGCACGCGGGCACGTGAGGGCGCGCCGGTACGCCGCGATGACATCGTCACCAGTCACAAGATCCTGCACGAGCACGGCCTGGCGGTGCCGAACTGGCCGGTCGAATGGGGCGGTAAGGACTGGACTCCCACCCAGCACCAGATCTGGGCCGACGAGATGCAGCTGGCGAGCGTACCGGAGCCGCTGAACTTCAACACCAAGATGGTCGGTCCGGTGATCGCCGAATTCGGCTCG
The DNA here is from genome assembly GCA_964453085.1 of uncultured Mycobacterium sp. GTDB lineage: Bacteria > Actinomycetota > Actinomycetes > Mycobacteriales > Mycobacteriaceae > Mycobacterium. Next base: position 1,441 of record CAYVQQ010000103.1, on the reverse strand, counting down.
GAGGAGATCAAGCAACGTTTCCTGCCGCCGACGGCCAGCCTCGACATCTGGTGGTGCCAGGGTTTCTCCGAGCCCGAGGCCGGTTCGGACCTGGCGTCGCTGCATACGACCGCCGTCCGTGACGGCGACCACTACGTCGTGAACGGCCAGAAGACCTGGACGACGCTCGGCCAGTTCGCCGACTGGATCTTCTGCCTGGTGCGCACCGACCCGCAGGCACCCAAGCGCCAGGCGGGCATCTCGTTCCTGCTCGTCGACATGAAGACGCCGGGCATCACCCTGCGGCCCATCAAGACGATCGACGGCGGTCAGGAGATCAACGAGCTGTTCTTCTCCGACGTCCGCGTCCCCGCCGACCAACTGGTCGGCGAAGAGAACCGCGGCTGGACCTACGCGAAATTCCTGCTGGGCAACGAGCGCACCGGCATCGCCGGGGTGGGCCGGACCAAGGTGCGCCTGGCCGAGGTGAAGAAGTACGCCGCCGAAACCGGAATGCTGCACGATCCGCTGTTCGCGGCCCGGCTGGCCGAGGCCGAAAACGAGATCCTCGCACTGGAACTCACGCAGTCGCGGGTGGTGTCGGATTCGTCCGGCGGCAAGCCCAACCCGGCGTCGTCGGTGCTCAAGCTGCGCGGCAGCCAGTTGCAGCAGCTGGCCACCGAACTGCTCGTCGAGGTGGCCGGGCCCGACGCACTGCCGACCGGCGGCCCGGATAGCGGCGACATCTCGTCGCCGGTCTGGGCGCAACACAGCGCACCGCGCTACCTCAACTACCGCAAGACGTCGATCTACGGCGGCACCAGCGAAGTGCAGCGCAACATCATCGCGTCCACCATCTTGGGCCTGTGAACGTTTTGGGATCGTGAGGCAGCCATGGACTTCCAGCTGAGCGACGAGCAGGCACTGCTCCGCGACACCACCCGCGACCTGCTGGCGCGCGCCTACGACCCGGAGAGCCGCAACAAGGTCGTCGGTTCCGACCTCGGCTGGAGCCGTGAGGTCTGGAACCGGCTGGCCGACACCGGGATCCTGGGCCTGGGGTTCGACCCGGCCGAGGCGGGCCAGATCGAGATCATGGTGGTGCTCACCGAGGCCGGCCGTCGGCTCGCGCCCGAACCGGTGCTGCACGCGGCGCTGGGCCCCGGCGCGCTGATCGCCGCACGGGGCGGCCCACAGCAGCGGCAGCTGCTCGACGACGTCGCTGCCGGACGGCGGTTGCTGGCTTTCGCCCACCTCGAGCCAGGTCATCGCGCACCATCCGCCAAGGTGGCCACCACGGCTGTGAGGCAGGGCGATTCGTGGGCCGTGAGCGGACGGAAGAACCCGGTACTGGCCGGAGACTGCGCCGACACGCTGGTGGTCAGCGCCGCGCTCCCCGACGGCGGCACCGGGCTGTTCCTGGTCGACGCGGCCGCGGCAAACACCTCCCTGACCCGCCACC
>CAYVQQ010000102.1:0-10495 GCA_964453085.1 uncultured Mycobacterium sp. | reverse complement strand
TCTACGCCACGTACAACATGCCGGTGAACTTCGGTGGCGGGGTCGCGACGAACCCCACCCCGGTCGATGTCGAGCTCTTCGCCTGGCCGACGACGCTGCAGGGTCTGCAGAACTACGGCTTCTCGTTCCAGAGTTTCTTCGCCGGTGACGGCGCGCAGGGCGTCCTCGGCATCGGCCCGAACGCCGGGGGGCCCGGCCCCAGCATTCCGACCCAGCACTTCGCAAACACGTCGTGGGACGAGGGCGTTCTCATCAACCAGTCGGCGGGCCAGTTGGTATTCGGGCCGGCACCGACGACTTACGGTAGCGGCGTCACGCTGACCGGGTCGCCGATCACGAGACTGGACGTCAGCGTCGGGGCCACCTCCTACACCAACGTCCAGTCGATCGTCGACTCCGGTGGCGTCACGGGAACCTTCCCGATAGTCCCTCTCGGCAACCCCACGCCCGGAACATTGATCACGGTCTCGAGTGGCGGTCACACGTTGTACTCCTACACCTACGGCCAACATTACGCCCCGACGCCCATCTCCAGCGGGCTGATGAACACCGGGAACCTGCCGTTCGAGAAGTTCCCGACCTACATCAACTACGACGCCGACACCACCACCATCTACACCGCCAGCGCTTAAGGGTCGGTAGCCGGCGTCTCGGCCGCCCCGCGGGGCCGGGCCGCAGCACGCGGTCCTGACCGTTTCGGTGTGGCTCGCCTCGGCGCCGTTCATGCTGGTCGGCGTGCCGCGCCGCAACCGGGTTGCCCAACGGCGGTCACGGTTGGACCGGTCCCGCAACCGCGATCGTCCCGGCGGCGCATACCCTGACCGGCGTGGCCGAACCGACCGTCCAGGAGTTGCGCGAACGCCTCGACGGCTTGACCGTCCGCGACGCCGCGCGCCTGGGCCGGCGCCTGAAGAATCTCCGCGGCGCCAAGCCCGGCACGCTGCGGCAGCTGGCCGGCCAGATCGGTGAGGCCGAAACGCTGGTCGCCAACCGCCGCGCCGCGCTGCCGGCGATCACCTACCCCGACCTGCCGGTCAGCGAGCGGCGGGAGGAAATCGCCGCGGCCATCCGGTCACACCAGGTGGTCGTCGTCGCCGGGGAGACCGGGTCGGGCAAGACCACGCAGCTGCCCAAGATCTGCCTGGAGCTCGGCCGCGGCGTCCGCGGCACCATCGGGCACACCCAGCCGCGGCGGCTCGCTGCGCGCACCGTCGCCCAGCGCATCGCCGACGAGCTGGGCAGCCCGCTCGGCGACACCGTCGGCTACGCCGTCCGGTTCACCGACCAGGTCAGCGACCGCACCCTGGTCAAGCTGATGACCGACGGTATCCTGCTCGCCGAGATCCAGCGCGACCGCCGGCTGCTGCGTTATGACACCCTGATCCTCGACGAGGCCCACGAGCGCAGCCTCAACATCGACTTCCTGCTGGGTTACCTGCGGGAGCTGCTGCCGCGCCGGCCCGACCAGAAGGTGATCGTGACCTCGGCGACGATCGAGCCGCAGCGCTTCGCCGCCCACTTCGGCGGCGCGCCGATCGTCGAGGTGTCCGGGCGCACGTACCCGGTGGAGATCCGGTACCGGCCGCTGGAAGTGCCCGTCTCCTCCGGCGCCGAGGACGATCCCGACGACCCCGACCACGAGATCGTGCGCACCGAGACCCGCGACGAGATCGAGGCGATCGTCGACGCCATCGCCGAACTCGAGGCCGAGCCGCCCGGCGACGTGCTGGTGTTCCTGTCCGGCGAGCGCGAAATCCGGGACACCGCGGAGGCTTTGGGCGGGTTGAAACACACCGAGGTGCTGCCGCTGTACGCCCGGCTGCCGACCGCCGAGCAGCAGAAGGTGTTCGCGCCGCACACCGGCCGCCGCATCGTGCTGGCGACGAATGTGGCCGAGACGTCGCTGACCGTGCCCGGCATCCGCTACGTCGTCGATCCGGGCAACGCCCGGATCTCCCGCTACAGCCGCCGCCTCAAGGTGCAACGGTTGCCGATCGAACCGATCTCGCAGGCGTCCGCGCAGCAGCGGGCCGGCCGGTGCGGCCGGGTGGCGCCCGGGGTGTGCATCCGGCTGTACTCCGAGCAGGACTTCGCCGCCAGGCCCCGCTACACCGACCCGGAGATCCTGCGGACCAACCTGGCCGCGGTGCTGCTGCAGATGGCGGCGCTGCAGCTGGGCCCCCCACCCGGCTACGTGGAGGACTTCCCGTTCCTGGACCCGCCGGACCGGCGCAGTGTCCGCGACGGCGTGCAACTGCTCCAGGAACTCGGCGCGTTCGACGCCCGGGGCGCGATCACCGACCTGGGCCGCCGGCTGGCGCGGCTGCCGGTCGACCCGAGGCTGGGCCGGATGATCCTGGCGGCCGAGACCGAGGCGTGCGTGCGGGAGGTCCTGGTGCTGGCCGCGGCGCTGACGATCCCCGACCCCCGGGAGCGGCCGACCGACCGCGAGGAGGCGGCCCGCCAGAAGCATGCCCGCTTCGCCGACGAGAGCTCCGACTTCCTGAGCTACCTGAACCTGTGGCGGTACCTGCGTGAACAGCGCAAAACCTTGTCCGGTAGCGCTTTCCGCCGGATGTGCCGCGATGATTTCCTGCACTACCTGCGCATCCGTGAGTGGCAGGACCTCGTCGGGCAGTTGCGTGGCATCGCCCGCGACCTCGGCGTCGTCGAGGCCTCCGACGCCGAGGAGCCGGCCGACCCGGCGCGCGTGCACGCGGCGCTGCTGGCCGGGTTGCTGTCGCATGTGGGCATGCGCCGCGAGGACGGCCGCGAGTACCTGGGCGCGCGCAACTCCCGGTTCGTCCTGGCGCCCGGCTCGGCGCTCACCAAGCGCCCGCCGCGCTGGGTCGTGGTGGCCGAGCTGGTGGAGACCAGTCGCCTCTACGGGCGGACCGCCGCGCGGGTCCAGCCGGACGCCGTCGAGCGGGTCGCGGGCGACCTGGTGCAGCGCACCTACAGCGAACCACACTGGGACGCCAAGCGCGGCGAGGTGCTGGCCTTCGAGCGGGTGACGCTCTACGGTCTGCCGCTGGCGGCGCGCCGCCGCGTCGGCTACGGCGCGGTGGAGCCGGCGGCGGCGAGGGAACTGTTCATCCGGCACGCGCTGGTGGAAGGCGACTGGCAGACCCGCCATCATTTCTTCCGCGACAACGCCCGGCTGCGGAGCGAACTCGAGGAGCTCGAGGAGCGGGCCCGTCGCCGGGACCTGCTGGTCGGCGACGACGAGGTCTACGCCTTCTACGACGCGCGCGTCCCCGCCGGGGTCGTCTCGGCGCGACATTTCGACGCGTGGTGGAAAAAGCAGCGGCACAAGACGCCCGGGCTGCTCACGATGAGCCGCGACGACCTGCTGCGCACCAACGCCTTCGACGCGGACCGGCCCGACACCTGGCGGTCCGGTGACGTCGCGCTGCCGTTGACCTACCGGTTCGAGCCCGGGGCCGCCGACGACGGTGTCACCGTGCACGTCCCGCTCGACGTGCTCACGCGCCTGGGCGGCGAGGAGTTCGCCTGGCAGGTGCCGGCGCTGCGCGAGGAGCTGGTGACCGCGCTCATCCGCGGGCTGCCGAAAGAGCTCCGCCGCAACTTCGTTCCCGCCCCCGACGCCGCACGCGCGGTGCTGGCCGGCATCGACCCGGCCGGGGAGCCGCTGCTGCCGGCGCTGCAGCGCGAACTGCGCCGCCGCAGCGGCGTTCTGGTGCCCATCGACGCTTTCGACGTCACCAAGTTGCCGCCGCACCTGCGGGTGACGTTCGCCGTGGAGTCGCCCGACGGCACCGAGGTCGCCCGCGGCAAGGACCTGCAGGCACTGCAGGAGCGGCTGCAGGGGCCGGCCCGGCACGCCGTCGCCGAGGCGGTGGCCGGCGACCTCGAGCGGACCGGCGTGCGGGCCTGGCCGGAGGACTTGGAGCAGCTGCCGCGCGTCGTGGAGCGCACGGTGGGCGGGCGGGCGGTGCAGGGCTTCCCGGCTTTCGTCGACGCCGGCTCGTCGGTCGGCGTCCGCGTGTTCGCGACGCCGGCCGAACAGGACCAGGCGACGGGCCCCGGCATCCGGAGGCTGCTGCGGCTCAGCACCCCGTCACCGGTCAAAACGGTTGAGCGCCGGCTGGGTCCGCGCACCCGCCTGGCGCTGGGAACGAATCCGGACGGCTCGCTGTCCGCGCTGCTCGACGACTGCGCCGACGCCGCGGTGGACGCGCTGGTGCCCGCGCCGGTGTGGACCCGCGCCGAATTCGCCGCGCTGCGGGAGCGGGTGGCGCGGGCGCTGCCGGCGACGACCGCCGACGTCGTGGGCCGCGTCGAGGCCGCGTTGGCCGCCGCCCAGGAGGTGCGACTGGCGCTGCCCACCCGGCCCGCGCCGCCGCAGGCCGACGCCGTCGCCGACATCCACGCTCAGCTGGCCCGGCTGCTGCCGGCCGGGTTCGTCACCGCGACCGGGTACGCGCACCTCGCCGACCTGACCCGCTACCTGACGGCCATCGGGCGGCGCCTCGACCGGCTGCCCTACACACCCGAGGCGGATCGGGAGCGGATGGCCCGGGTGCATGCCGTACAAGACGCCTACGACGAACTGCTGCGCGCGCTGCCGCCGGCACGCCGAGCGGCCGCCGACGTCCGCGACATCGCCCGCCAGATCGAGGAGCTGCGGGTGAGCCTGTGGGCCCAGCAGCTCGGCACGCCGCGACCGGTCAGCGAGCAGCGGATCTACCGGGCGATCGAGGCGGTGCGCGACGGTTGTTGACCGGCCCGGCTGCGGACACGATGCGGCGGTGGAAATATCGCGTGGGTGACCAAGAAACCGCAGACGATCGCCTACCCGTCGCCGGAGGCGCGGCCCCGCCGCCACCATCACGAACCGCTCGATCCCCACGTTATCGTCCTGTTCGGGGCGACGGGCGATTTGGCCAAGCGCAAGCTGTTGCCGGGCCTGGCCTACCTCGACCAGTCCGAACTCGCCCCCGACATCCAGGTCGTCGCCACGTCACTCGAAGACCTCAGCAGCGACGAGTTCCGGGAGATCGCCAAGGCCGCGATCGACTCGTTCGGCATCCACAAGCTCACGCCCGAGCAGTGGTCCGACTTCGCCAGGATCGTCACCTACGTCCCGCAGAGCGCCGGACCCGGCGCGCTGGCGGCCGCGGTCGCCGATGCCGAGAACACCCTGGGACCCAAGGTGCGGCGGCTGCATTACTTGTCGGTCCCACCCAACGCCGCGCGCGCCGTCATCGACATGTTGCGTGACGCCGGTCTGGTCGAACGGTCCCGCGTGGTGATGGAGAAGCCGTTCGGCACCGACCTGCCCAGCGCGGTGGCCCTCAACGACTTCCTGCACCAGACGTTCGAGGAGTCCCAGATCTTCCGGATCGACCACTTCCTGGGCAAGGAGGCGGCCCAGAACATCCTGGCATTCCGCTTCGCCAACGGCCTGTTCGAGCCGATCTGGAACCGCAACTTCATCGACCACATCCAGATCGACATTCCCGAGGCGCTGGGCCTGGACGAGAGGGCGAACTTCTACGAGAGCACCGGCGCCTACAAGGACATGGTGGTGACCCACCTGTTCCAGGTGATGGCGTTCGTGGCGATGGAGCCGCCGACGGCGCTCGAGCCGTACGCCATCAGCGAGGAGAAGAACAAGGTGTTCCGCTCGATGCTGCCCATCGAGACGTCGAACGTGGTGCGCGGCCAGTACAACGGCTACCGCCAAGAAAAGGGGGTGGCCAGGGATTCCGACACCGAGACGTTCATCGCGCTCAAGGTCGGCATCGACAACTGGCGCTGGGCCGGCGTGCCGATCTATCTGCGCACCGGCAAGAAGATGGCCGAGGGCATCCGGATCATCTCGATCGCGTTCCGGGAGGCGCCGCGCACCATGTTCCCGCCGGGGTCGGGGGTGGGCACCCAGGGACCCGACCACCTCACCTTCGATCTCGCCGACAACTCCAAGGTGTCGCTGTCCTTCTACGGCAAACGACCCGGGCCGGGCATGAAGCTGGACAAGATGTCGATGCAGTTCTCCTCGCAGGAGATCGAGACCGCGGTCGACGTGCTGGAAGCCTATGAACGGCTCATCCTCGATGCGATGCGCGGCGACCACACACTGTTCACCACCGCCGAGGGCATCGAATCCCTCTGGGAGCGTTCACAAGCGCTGCTCGACGATCCGCCGGCGGCCAAGCTGTACCAGCCGGGCACCTGGGGACCCAACTCCATTCACCAGCTGATCGCCCCCAACGCGTGGCGGTTGCCGTTCGAACGGGAATGGCGCCACACGCGGGTGTAGCCGGGTCGGCTGCGCACGCCGGAGCAGGCCCGCCCGCGACGACAGGAAGCGAACCAGTTCATGGCACCGATACCGCGCCCGCGCCGGTCCGCGCTCTACCTGCCCGGCAGCAACGCCCGAGCGCTGGAGAAGGGCAAGACGCTGCCCGCAGACGTGCTCATCTTCGACCTGGAGGACGCCGTCGGCCCGGACGCGAAAACCGACGCACGCACAATGGTGTGCGATGCGGTCGCGTCGGAGAGCTACTCTCCGCGCGAGGTCGTGGTGCGCGTCAACGGCCGGGGCACCGACTGGCACGATGACGATCTGGTTGCGGTAGCCGGTTCGCCGGCCCATGCGGTGCTCGTGCCCAAGGTCGAAACGGGCGATCAGGTCCGAGCGCTGGCGGCTACGCTCGAGCGGCTCGGGGCGCCGGGGGAGTTGCAGTTGTGGGTGATGGTCGAAACGCCGCGGTCGTTTCTCAAGGTCGACGAGATCGCCTCGGCCAGCGAGCGATTGGCGGCACTGGTGGTCGGCACCAACGACCTGGTCAACGATTTGCACGCGCTGGACGTACCCGGGCGCGCACCGATCGTACCCGCGTTGGCGCTGGCGGTGCTGGGAGCGAGAGCGGCCGGCAAGGTGGTTCTGGACGGCGTGTTCAACGCCGTCACCGACGCAGAAGGGTTCCGGGCCGAGGCCCATCAGGGCCGCGAAATGGGTTTCGACGGCAAGACTTTGATTCATCCTTCCCAGATCGAACCGGCCAATGACGTCTTCGGTCCGTCGCCGGGGGAGTTGGCCGACGCCCGTAAGATCGTCGCGGCCTACGGGCAGGCGCGGGCCGCGGGCAAGAGCGTGATCACCGTCGACGGCCACATGATCGAGAGTTTGCACGTGCGCAACGCGGAGCGGATTCTTACGCTGGCGCAACGTATCTCGGAGATCGAAACCCGTTCATGGTAGCCGTCCCGGTCCCGTCCGCGGCCCGTTCTCGTGAAGCCCTAATTGACGGGGTGCGGGGATTCCTGCGCGTCGCCCTCAAAGCCTGCGGGCTGTATCGACGCGCCGTGGGCTTCCCCGGTGATCGGGTGCCCCGTGGGCCGCGCGATCCCGTCCGGTGAATACGTGCTCACGGTGCGCCGCAGACGGTAGCGTTAGGCGGCGTGAACGACTTCGTGGTCGTCAAGGTCAAGCCCGGCAGCCGCAAGGGGCCTCTCGTGGAGACCGGCCCCGACGGTGAGCTGACCATCTACGTCCGGGAGCGCGCCGTTGACGGCAAGGCCAACGCCGCGGTGACCGAGTTGCTGGCCACCCACCTCCGCCTGCCCCGCAGCCGTATCGAACTGGTTGCCGGAAAGACGTCGCGCCTCAAGCGATTCCGTCTGACCTGAGCGGCTTCGCGGACGGGTCGGACCAGATCGTGGTTCATCTCCCCGCGGCAGCATCGGCGGGGCGCGGAAATGGGCGGCGCCGCGCGGATCACGCGGTCACGAGTGCGATTCGGCAGATCTGGCCAAATCATCTGTGGCAGATCGTAATTGATCAGCGGTATCCACGGGAAGCCGACCCGGGTGTGGGCGACCCCGCGCGGCGTGTGCACCCGCAGGTCCAGGCCGTAGCGGTCGACTCCGGTGCACACCGCGGCGTCGGTGTCGGGATAGCCGCCGAACGCCCGGGCGATCGCGGCCGGCGCGGGGCCGTGGTCGGCGTTGAGATGGGCGAGCGCCCGGGCCGAGGCCGGTCCGACCGGATCCGGCGAAGCGGCGGCGTACTGTTCGCCAGTGGCCGAGTCCATCCGGCCGTAGCCACCGACCCAGCGCACCCGCCGCACTGCGAGTACCCACAGGGTGAAGTCGCTGAAGTCGAGGTAGAAACGGCCGGCGGGCACGACGGTCAGGTAGGCGGCGCGAGCCGCCTCCCGTTGGGTGTCGCGGGGGACGGGCGACCACCCCCGCCAGGGTGATTCGGCTGCCGGCCAGCGGTTCGGCGTCGCTACTCGCCGCCACGATCGACAGGCTCGCCCTCGGGTCGGCGGCCAGGTTGCGGCCGTGCTCGGCCAGGTTCGACACGCACAGCACCGGCGCCCCGCCCAGCAGGCCGTAGGCCACCAGCGACGCCCAAGGGTCACCGTCGGCGGTCAAAGTGGCCAGCGTGGCCGCGTTGGTGGCGGCGGCGACGGTGCGGGCCTCCTCCGCCGTGGACCGACGAGGGGAGGTGGCGTGGAGGGCGCATCCCCAGGGTCGCCGTGATCGCGAATCGCCACGAGGAGGAGGCTAGCAGCGCGAGCGTGGGCTCTACGGACGAATCCGCCGGGCGGGTTGGGTGCGCAGGGCCCGCGCTCGGCGCGGCTCAGCTCGAGGCGCTGAGGATCTTGATCGCGAAGACGAGCGTGTCGCCCGGCGGGACCCCGGCGCTGGGTTGACGGTTCGGGTAACCGTCGGCGGAGGTCATGGCGACGGCGATGGTCGACCCGACCTTTTGGCCCGCGATGGCCTTCTGGAAGCCGGGCGCGACTTTGTCCAGCGGGAAGTCTACCGGGGCGCTCCGTGCGTAGCTGTTGTCGAACACCGCCCCGTCGCGCCCGTCGACGCCCAGGTAACACACCGAAACCGTGGCCGTGGATGGAACCACCGGTCCATCGCCGGCCTGCAGCGTGTGCACCTGGGTCTGGGTGATGCTGAACGGTGTCGTCACCGTCACCAGCGAAGCCGTCGTAGCCGTGGGCCCGGTGACCGCGACGCTGCCGGTGGTCCCGGCCAGCGTCCAGTCGGGCGCTGCCCCGTTGGGCGGCGCCGCGGTCGGACACGAGCCGGCCGCGGTTGCCGTGGGCAACGCGGTGGGCGTCAGACCGGTTGCCGCGACGCAGGCCGCGAGCGCGAGGGAGGAAGGCACCCGGGAGGATTTCACGGCCGTGCCGCTACAGCAACTCGGTGCACCCTCTGCAGCGAGTCCCGCGCGTGCGGTCGTCCAGACGGGTGCCGGAGTTCTTCATTCGCTTCGCGGCGTAAAGGTTGGCGTCGGCGGCCGCGTGCAGTGCGGCGACGTCGGCGCTGTCGGCGCTGTGCGCTGCCACGCCGACGCTCGTATCCGGGGTGTGCCACCGCACGGCGGCGACGAACTGCTCCGCCGTGCCCGGCGCCAGGCCTGCGTGGCGGTCGACGATGCAGAAGGCGAACTCGTCGCCACCGATCCTGGCCAGGACGGCAGTGCGGGGAGCCAGGTCTCGCCAGCGCGCCGCGTAACGGATCAGGTGCTGGTCGCCGGCGAGATGTCCGTTGGTGTCGTTGATCTGCTTGAAGTTGTCGATGTCGACCGCGATGACGGTGACGGTCGCCGGTCTCGACCGGGACCGCGCCAGCAGATCGGCGGTGGCGATCTCCCAGCCGGCCCGGTTGAACAGTCCCGTCAGTGGGTCGGTGCAGGCGGCGGCCACCAGCGTGCGCGTCATCAGCCCGAATGACTCCGCGGCCCCGACGATGGCGATCACGAAGATGACGTAGTCGATGTCCAACTTGGCCGCGTGGCTCAGCGCAAGGGCGAGAACACACCCGCAGGTGAGCACACCGACCAGCAACACGCCGCGCCCCGGCGGGCAGAACGCGCGCAGGTACATCGCCAGGAACATCGACGCGATGAGAAGGGCGTACTGGCCTTCCATCTCATGGTGGAAGGCCATCACGGCGGGGGTAGCCACGATCGCCGCCGCCGTCGCCGGCGCGGGTTTGTCGGGCCGGACCGCCAACCACGCCAGCGCCGCCAATCCGAGCACGACCGCCGCGATTCCCCCGGCGGGGTTAGCCCGGGCCAGGCCGGGATGGAGGGGAAGCAGATGGCCGAACACCACGCCGTAGGCGTACAGAAACGTGGTGGCCCCCAGATAGATGCGCAGCAGCCGAGTCTGGTGTTCGCCGTAAAAGCCCGTCCCTGTGTCGGCACGCAAACTCAATCGACTTCGGCGAGCCCTTCGACGCCCGACGAAGTCCAAACCCATATCGTCAACTCTCCTGCTCGCCTGCTCCGATACCGGAGATCCGCCAACATGGCCGTGCGGCCGTGGATCAAAACGCCCGATGTCCAGGGGGAGTGGCCTCCTCGTCGAGGCTCACCCGCCGTACACGGGATCGCAGATCCGGGTGATTCAGCAGCGCGGCCACCAGCGCAACCGTACCGCCGACGGCCAAGCCCAGTGACGTGGTGTAAGAGTTCGTTCGATCGCGTGACCCTTCG
>CAYVQQ010000101.1:0-10554 GCA_964453085.1 uncultured Mycobacterium sp. | reverse complement strand
AGGGCTTCATCATCGACTATCCAGGGTTGGCAGAGCGAATCTGATCACCCCGCCTGCCCGGCCGGCGGCGGCCAGCTCCTCACGCCAGTTCTCGGCGCCGACGACGACCGCGACGATGTCGCGGCGCGGGAAGCTGTCGTAGCGCGTGCGCGCAGCGTGGCCGGCCTCGACGAGGTCGGTCACCGAGCCGTGGCGCGCCAGCGATTCGCGGGCGTGGCCGAGCAGTTCGATGGCGTGGTCGAGTGCGGGTAGCAACCGGTCGGCGTTGCTCTCGCACATGGCCCGCACCAGGTCCGGGGTGGTGCGCGCGACACGGGTGCCGTCGCGGAAGGAGCCGGCGGCCAGGGCGAATGCCAGCGGGACCTCCCCGGCGGTGACGGCGAGCGCCTCGGCAAGCAGGTGCGGCAGGTGCGAGATCGCGGCCGCCGCCGCGTCATGCTCGTTGGACCGCGCCGGCACCACCAGGGCGCCGCAGTCCAGCGCCAGGGTCGTGACCATCGACCACACCTCGGGGTCGACGTGGTCGTCGACGCTGACCACCCACGGTGTCCGGGTGAACAGCTCGGCATAGCCGGCCGCCCAGCCCGAGTCCGAGGTGCCCGTCATCGGGTGGCCGCCGACGAAGCGCCGTAGCAGCCCGGCGGCGGCGACTGCGTCGTGCACCGCGCCCTTGACGCTGGTGACATCGGTCAGCGGGCAGTCGGGCGCCAGTTCGGCGACATGGGCCAGCATGCCCGCCAGCGCCGGCATCGGGACCGCGAGCACGATCAACGCGCCGGTGTCCGCCGCACGGGTCAGCGTTTCGGCGAGGTCGGTGCTGGCGGCGAAGCCGTCGGCGACGGCGGCGTTCGCGCCCTCCACCGACCGGTTGTAGCCGAACACCTCGTAACCGGCCGCTGCGGCCGCCCGCACGATCGACCCGCCGATCAGCCCCAGGCCGAGCACGCACACCGGTGTTTTCAAAACAGGGCTTGCCACAGTCCAAGGTTGGCACAGATCCGGATGACGGGGATGGCCGAGTGCGTCTGGTCAAGAGGCCAGGACGACGACTAGCGTAGGCGCCCATGGAAGCACAACGGGCCTCAGCCCAGGGCTCGTCCCCGGAGGTACCGGACGGGTTCGGGGTCGCTGTCGTGCGCGAGGAGGGCCAGTGGCGGTGCTTTCCCATGTCGGCCGCGGCGCTGACAAGTCTGAAGGCCGCAGAAACGGAGCTGCGCGAGCTGCGCAGCGCGGGGGCGGTGTTCGGGCTCCTCGACGTCGACGACGAATTCTTCGTCATCCTCCGGCCGGGCCCGTCGGGGACCCGGCTGTTGCTGTCGGACGCCACCGCCGCGCTGGACTATGACGTCGCCGCCGAGGTCCTGGACAAACTGGACGCCGATCTGGATCTCGACGACCTCGAGGACTCCGAGCCGTTCGAGGAGGGCGACCTGGCGTTGCTGGCCGACATCGGGCTGCCCGAGGCGGTGCTGGGCGTCATCCTCGATGAGTCCGACCTGTACGCCGACGAACAACTGGGCCGTATCGCCCGGGAGATGGGTTTCGCCGACCAGCTTGCGTCGGTGATCGACCGCCTCGGTCGGTGACCGCGAGCGCGGCGGAGCCGGGCGCGGCGGGTCGCCGCCGTCGGGTCCGGTCGGTGACCGCGAGCGCGGCGGAGCCGGGCGCGGCGGGTCGCCGCCGTCGGGTCCAGTCGGTGACCGCGAGCGCGGCGGAGCCGGGCGCGGCGGGTCGGTGACCGCGGGCGTGGGCGCCGACGAGGACCTGATCCGCGCCGCGCTGGCGGCCTCCGCGAGCGCCGGTCCCCGCGACGTGCCCATCGGCGCGGTGGTGGTGGCCGCCGACGGCACCGAACTCGCCCGCGCGGCGAACGCGCGCGAGGCCCTCGGCGACCCGACCGCACACGCGGAGATCCTGGCCCTGCGGGCGGCGGCCCGTGTGCTCGGCGACGGCTGGCGTCTGGAGGGCGCCACGCTGGCGGTCACCGTGGAGCCATGCACGATGTGCGCGGGTGCGTTGGTGCTGGCCCGCGTCACGCGGCTGGTGTTCGGCGCGTGGGAGCCCAAGACGGGGGCGGTCGGGTCGCTGTGGGACGTCGTTCGTGACCGCCGGCTCAACCATCGCCCCGAGGTGCGCGGCGGCGTGCTCGCGCAGGAGTGCGCGGCGCCGCTGGAGGAGTTCTTCGCCCGGCAGCGATTGGGGTGAGACGGCACTCGTTCGGTAAGCTGCTCAGCGGTGGCGTGTCCGAGCGGCCTAAGGAGCACGCCTCGAAAGCGTGTGACGGCTAAAACCGTCCGAGGGTTCAAATCCCTCCGCCACCGCCAAACGTCGTCGCCCAGCCGTCAGTGGCAGGGCCGGCGGGCCCGAGCGCACATCCCGACAGGTGTCGGAACGGAAAACCTGATGTTCGGAGGGTGTTGCGCGGAGGCGAAAATCTGTGTTCGAAATTCGTACCCGGCGGCGCGATACTGAAGGGGTGCCTGATCGTAACGTGCTGGGCGGCCCGCTCGAGCCTTGCGGCACGGACCCGCTCACCGGTTTCTACCGCGACGGATGCTGCACGACCGGGCCCGAGGATCGGGGCCGGCACACGATCTGCGCGGTGATGACCGCCGAATTCCTCGAGCATCAGCGTTCCATCGGCAACGACCTGTCGACACCGACCCCCGAATACCGCTTCCCGGGCCTGGTGCCCGGCGACCGCTGGTGCGTCACGGCTGTGAACTGGCTGCGGGCCCACGACGACGGTCGTGCCGCCCCCGTGGTGCTCGCTTCCACCCACGAGCGCACACTCGAGGTGGTGCCACTGAAGACGCTGATAGAACACAAGATCGACGTTCCCGACGACCTGGCCAACCTGTAGCCCTGCGGAGAGGTCGGCGAGCGGCGCCGCGGCTGGACCGGTCGTACCGCCGGCACCCGCCCGGAGCCCGCGCCGGTGTGTCCGGCCGGTCGGTTCCGCCCCGCTGATCTCCGGCACGTCTACGGCACCGTCGCGGAATGCAACCACGCGTCCCACAGTGGCCGCAGCTCGTCGGAGTATCCCGCGGCCAGGCCGGTGAAGTCCTCGGCGACGACGGTGCCGTGGCGGTACCGGGCCGTCCAGTCCCTGAGCAGGGCGAAGAAGTCCGCATCGCCCAGCCGGCCGCGCAGCGCGTGCAGGGTGAGCGCCCCGCGCTTGTATACGCGGTCGTCGAACATGCGTTGCGGACCGGGGTCGGCCAACACCAGGTCCTGCGGCTGGGCGCGCAGCTGGTCGTGGTACAGGCGGGCCAGTTGGTCGGCGCCGGGTCCGCCGCTGTGCTCCGACCACAACCACTCGGCGTAGCAGGCGAATCCCTCGTGCAGCCAGATGTCGCGCCAGCGCCGCGCGGTCACCGAGTTGCCGAACCACTGGTGGGCCAGTTCATGGGCGATCAACCGGTCGGCGGCCCGCGACCCGTCGCAGTGGTTGGCGCCGAAGATCGAAATCCCCTGGGCCTCAAGGGGGATGTCGAGGGCGTCGTCGGTGACCACGACCGTGTACCCGCCGCTCAGCGGGTAGGGCCCGAACAGCTCGACGAACAGCGACATCATCTCGGGCTGGCGCGCGAAGGCGTGCTCGAACGCGCCGCGCAGCCGCGCCGGGAGCGCGGCCTGGATCAGGACCGGCGTCCGGGCCAGCCGCATCGTCTCGTAGGCGCCGATCTGCAGCGTGATCAGGTAGGTCGACGTCGGCTCGGGTTGTTCGTAGGTCCACACGGTCTGCGACGCCCGGGTGCGGCGCGCCACCAGTTTCCCGTTGGCGACGACGCGGTAGCGGCTTTCGGTGCCGACCTGGATGCGGAAGGCGGCCTTGTCGCCGGGGTGGTCGTTGCAGGGGAACCACGACGGCGCGCCGTTGGGCTGACCGGCCACCAGCACCCCGTCGGTCAGCTCCTCGAAACCGACGTCGCCGCACAGGGAGCGGATGGGCTTCGGGGCGCCGCCGTAGCGCACCACGATCGTCATCGCCGCCCCGGCCGCGAGTTTGGACGCCAGCCGGATGCGCAACTTGCCGCCACGGCAGGAGAACCGGGGCACGTGCTTGCCGTTCACCGACACCTTGGACACCGACAAGGAGGCGGACAGGTCCAGGGTGAACTGCTGCAGCTCGACGAGCGTCACCGCGGTGATCGTCGCGGTGCCGGCGAGCCGGTTGATCGCGACCCGGTAATCGAGGTCGAGTTCGTAACGCGACACCCGGTAGCCGGGGTTGCCGCTGCTCGGCAGGTAGTCGTCGATGACGGGCGTGGACTTCTTCGCCGGACTTTTCACGCCGCGGCGCCCGGCTTCGCCGCATTCTTGGCCCGGCCCTTCTTGCGTCCCGGCGCCCACGGCTTGATCGGATTGCCTTGCCAGCGCGTCGATCCGGGCACTTTGTCCCCGCGCACCACCAGCGACGCCGGGCCGATCGTTGCGCCGGCGCCGATCCGGGCGTCCGGCAGGGCCACGCAGTGCGGCCCGAGGGTGGCGCCGGTCTCAAGGACGACGCTGTCCATGCGCATGATCCGGTCGTGGAACAGGTGCGTCTGGACCACGCAGCCCCGGTTGACGGTGCAGCCGGAGCCCAGTGTGACCAGATCCGCCTCCGGGAGCCAATAGGTTTCGCACCAGGTGCCCGGGCCGACCCGCGCGCCCAGCGCCCGCAGCCACAGGTTCAGCAGCGGGGTGCCGCTGGCCGCGCGCGCGAACCACGGGGCGGCGACGGTCTCGACGAAGGTGTCGCAGACCTCGTTGCGCCAGACGAACGACGACCACAGCGGGTACTCGCTGGCCCGGATGCGGCCCACGACCAGCCATTTCGCGGCGACCGTAACGGTCCCCGCGACGGCGCCCGCGGTCAGCAGCACCAGCCCCCCGCCCAACGCCGCCGCCCAGACACCGAAGGTCCGCGCCAGCGCCTGCAGCGCGCCGAGCACCGCCAACCCGATCCCGACCGTCACAATCACGGGAAGCAGCCGGCAGGCCTCCACCGCCGCGCGTCTGGCCCGGAGTCGCGCCGGAGGATCGTAGGTGGTGGCCGCGTCGGCCTCGGTGGGGCGCCGACGCAGCCGCATCGGGGGGCTGCCCAGCCACGACGAGCCGCGCTTGGCCTTGGGCGGTGTGGCCGACAGCACCGCCACCAGCCCGTCGTCGGGCACCCGACGGCCCGGCTGGGTGATGCCGGAGTTGCCCAGGAACGCGCGCCGGCCCACGGTGGCCGTGGCCGCGTGGATCCAGCCACCGCCGAGCTCGTAGGAGGCGACCATGGTGTCGTCGGCCAGGAACGCGCCGTCCTCGATCACGGTGAACTTCGGGATCGGCAACACCGTGGAGATCTCGGTGCCGCGGCCCACCTTGGCCCCGAGTAGCCGCAGCCATGCCGGTGTCAGCAGGCTGGCGTACAGCGGGAAGAGGTAGTTGCGTGCGGCGTCCATGAGCCGTTCGGTCGCCCACAGCTGCCAGCCGGCCCGGCTGCGCACCGGGTGGTAGCCCTCGGTCAGCCCGAGCGACAGTGCCCGCACCGCCGCCACGGTCAGCAGCGCGTACACCGCCACGGCGGCCAGCGCAGCGGCCGGGGTCCACAGCAGCGCCGGCACCACCGCCTCCGAGAGCCGGCGGGTGTGGCGCACCGCCGCGGCGATCACGGCGACTCCGCTCGCCGCGCCGGCCAACGGCAGGGCGCCGAGCAGCAGCGACGTCAGCCCGTACACCGCGACCCACCGGGTGCGGCGCGGCGGCGGCGCGTCGGGCCACGGGTGGTTGACCCTGCCCGACTTCACCGCGGGCGAGCCCTTCCAGTACTGCCCGTTCTTGATCTTGCCGACCACTCCGGAGCCGGGCGCCACATCGGTGTTCTTGCCGATGACCGCGCCGGGCAGCAGCGTGGTCCGCGCGCCGACCGTCGCGTCGGCGCCGATGGTGATCGGGCCGACGTGGAACTCGTCGCCGTCGATCCAATGTCCGCACAGGTCCACCTCGGGTTCCACCGCACTGCGGTGCCCGAGCGTCAGGAACCCGGTGATCGGGGGCAGCGAGTGCAGGTCCACCGCTTTGCCGACCTTGGCGCCCAGCGCGCGGGCGTAGTACCCCAGCCACGGCGCCCCCGCCAGGTTGTGCGCCCCGCAGGCCTCGGCCACGCGCTCGGCCAGCCACACCCGCAGGTGCACCGACCCGCCGCGCCGGTAGGTGCCCGGCCGCACCGACGACAGCAGCGCGCGCGCACACAGGACCGTGATGCCCATCCGGCCGACCGGCGTGACGAACACGACGAAGGCCATCGCGACGAGCCACCAGTTGACCGCGACGGTCCACGGCACCACGTGCAGTGCGCGGGCGACGCCGTTGCCCAGCGCGAGCCACGTCACCCACGGCAGCGCCGTCAGCGTCGCCAACGGCAGCGACAGGGCGATCTGCGCCGCCTGCGTCAGTCGCGGCGTCGGGTATACCACCCGCTCGGTGACCCGCGGTGGCGGATCCAGCTCGTCGAGGAACCCGGCCAGCGAGCCCAGCCGGGGATGGTCGTACAGATCGGCGACGGTGACCTGCGGGAACCGGCGCCGCACGGCGGCGATGAGCTGCGCGGCGGCCAGCGAGCCGCCGCCGAGAGCGAAGAAGTCGGCCTCCGGGCCGTCCACCGCCGAGCCGAGCAGGTCGCGCCACAGGCCGGCCAGCCAGCCCGTGGTGCCGCCCAGTTCGGCGGGGTCGGGCCCTGCGCCGCCGGGCGGCGGCCACGGCAGCGCGTCGCGGTCGACCTTGCCCGACGTGCGGGTGGGCAGCTCCTCGACGCGCACCAGCCGCGGCACCAGCGCGGCGGGCAGCTGTTCACCGAGCCGTCGGCGCGCCGCGTGCAGGTCGAACGACGGGTCGGCGCTGACCAGGTAACCGACCAGCACCGGCGTTCCCGTGGCGGTCCGGCGGACTGCCGCCGCCGCGCCGGAGACCCCCGGCAGGGCGGCCAGCGCGGTGTCGACCTCGCCCAGTTCGATGCGGCGACCCCCCATTTTGACCTGGTCGTCGCCGCGCCCACAGAAGTAGAGCCCTTCGGGTTCCAGGCGCACCAGGTCGCCGCTGCGGTAGGCGCGCGCCCAGCCCAGCTTCGGCAGCGGGGCGTACTTCTCGGCGTCCCTGTCCTCGTCCAGGTAGCGGGCCAGGCCCACCCCGCCGATCACCAGCTCGCCGACCTCGCCGTAGCCGACCGGGCAGCCGTCGCCGTCGACGACGGCCAGGTCGGTGCCCGGCAACGGCAGCCCGATGCTGATCGGGTCACCACCGGCGAGCCTGGCCGCGCACGCGACCACCGTCGCCTCGGTGGGGCCGTAGGTGTTCCACACTTCCCGCCCGTCGACCGCGAGGCGCTCGGCCAGTTCCGCGGGGCAGGCCTCGCCGCCGAAGATCAGCAGCCGCACCGCCTCCAGGGCCTCGGCGGGCCACAGTGCGGCCAGCGTGGGCACCGTCGACACCACGGTCACGTCCCGGGTGACCAGCCACGGGCCCAGGTCCATCCCGCTGCGCACCAGCGACCGGGGCGCGGGAACCAGGCAGGCGCCGTGCCGCCAGGCCAGCCACATCTCCTCGCAGGACGCGTCGAAGGCCACCGACAGCCCGCCCAGCACCCGGTCGCCGGGCCCGATCGGGCTGTCCGGCAGGAACGTCTGCGCCTCGGCGTCGACGAATGCGGCGGCGCTGCGGTGCGTCACGGCCACGCCCTTCGGGGTGCCGGTCGAGCCGGAGGTGAAGATGATCCACGCGTCGTCGCGGGTCATGGGCGCCGTCGCGCGCCAGCCTCGCGACGAGCCTGGGCCCCTGATCAGCCCGGCTTCGGTGATCACCGCGACCACGTCGGCCGCGCCGAACACCAATTCGGCCCGCTCGACGGGGTCGTCGGCGTCGACCGGCACATAGGCCGCGCCGGCGGCCAGGGTCGCCAGGATCGCCACGTACAGCGCGTAGCTGCCCGAGGGCATGCGGATGCCGATGCGGTCGCCCCGGCCGATGCCCCGGGCGGCCAGCCACTCGACGCTGGCCTCCATGTCGCCGATCAGCTCGCCGTAGGTCAGCTGCACGGTGCCGTCGTCGATGGCGGGGGCGTCCGGGAACTGCGCGGCGGTGGCGTAGACGATGTCGATCAGGGTGCGCGGGCTGGGCGCGGCGGACGACAGCAGGTACTGGGCCGGGACCTCCGCCGAGGCTCGTGCCGGTGCCGGTCCTGTCGCCACGCTACGAAAATACTCAAGTCCGGCCGTCGCGGCGGCGACCGCGCGCGGCGTGTGGCGGCCGGTTGCGCCGCCGAGATGGCTGTCGCGCCGCCGTGATGATGCGGGCGGTCAAGCCGCTGGGCGCCGGCCGCGTCGTCGAACCGCTGACTTTAGGCCCTGATCCGCGTTGCTTCCGATGCGGACAATTCAGGCAAACCAGTGGTCGGCCGAGGTGATGAGGTGAGGCGATGCCGGCGGCGCGGGCTTCGTCCGGGTTCGCGACCACCGCGCACCACGGCCTGGCTGCCCATGAGGTCGTGCTGCTGCTGGAGACCGACCCGCATCGGGGGCTGTCCGGCGGCGAGGCGGCTGGTCGCCTCGAGCGTTTCGGCCCGAACGTGTTACCCGCGCCGAGCGGCGCCGGGCTGCTGCTGCGGGTCCTGCGGCAGTTCCATCATCCGCTGATCTACGTCCTGCTGGTCGCCGGCACGATCACCGCCGGGTTGCGCGAACTCACCGATTCGATGGTGATTTTCGCTGTGGTGCTGATCAACGCGGCGGTGGGTTTCGTCCAGGAGTCCAAGGCCGAGGCCGCCCTCGCGGGCCTGCGCGAGATCGTGCACACCGACGCCAAGGTGGTCCGCGACGGCCGGGAACGAACCGTGCCGTCCGGCGACCTGGTCCCCGGCGACCTGGTCCTGTTCGAAGCCGGAGACAAGGTTCCCGCCGACGTCCGACTGCTGCGGGAGACCGAGCTGCGTGTCGACGAGTCGACGTTGACCGGTGAGTCGGCACCGGTCAGCAAATCCGAGACGGTCCTGCCGGATTCCACGCCGGTGGCCGACCGGTCCAACATGGCTTACTCGGGCACCCTGGTGACGGCCGGGCATGGCGCGGGCGTCGTGGTGGCCACCGGGGCGGAGACCGAGGTCGGAGAGATCCATCGCCTCGTCGGAGCCGCGGAAACCCTCGCCACCCCGCTGACCGAGAAGCTCGCCCGGTTCAGCAAGATCCTGACGGTAGGCATTCTCGTCCTCGCCGCCGGCACGTTCGCGGTCGGGCTGCTCCGTCGCCAGGATGCCGTCGAGACCTTCACCGCTGCGATCGCCCTGGCGGTCGGCGCCATCCCCGAGGGGCTGCCGGCGGCGGTCACGATCACCCTCGCCATCGGGGTGGCCCGGATGGCGCGGCGGCGTGCGGTGGTCCGGCGGCTCCCCGCCGTCGAGACGTTGGGCAGCACCACGGTCATCTGCACCGACAAGACCGGAACATTGACCGAGAACCAGATGACGGTGCGGCTGATCCGGACCGCAGACGCGACGGTCGAGGTGACCGGCTCGGGATACTCGCCGGCCGGCGAGCTCTGCACCGCCGCCGGCGGACCGGTGGTTGTCGATGCTGACGCGGCGCTGAGGTGGTCGCTGGTGGCGGCCGCGTGCTGCAATGACGCGGCCCTGACCCACGAGGGCGGGCGATGGGATGTCGTCGGCGACCCGACCGAGGGAGCGATGCTCGTCGTAGCCGTCAAGGCCGGCCTTGATCCTGCGCAGCTCGCGGCCCACCTGCCGCGGACAGCGACCGTCCCGTTCAGTTCCGAGCGTCGGTACATGGCCACCCTGCATCGCCATGACGACGGGTACGTGGCGCTGGCCAAGGGCGCGGTGGAGCGGATCCTGGAACTCTGCGATTCCCAGATGGGAGCCGGCGGCGCGCTGCGACCGCTCGACCGCGACGCCGTACTGACGGCCGCCGACCGGCTGGGCAGGCGGGGTCTGCGGGTGTTGGCCACCGCCGTGCGCACGGTAGCTGACCCCGAATTCGAGGACGAGGTCGCAGTGGGTTCATTGGCGTTCACCGGATTGCACGCGATGCTCGATCCGCCGCGGGCGGCCGTGGTCCCCGCCATCGCCGCCTGCCATACCGCCGGCATCGCGGTCAAGATGGTCACCGGCGATCACGCCGGGACGGCCGCCGCGATCGCGAGGGAGGTCGGCTTGCTCGGCGAACGGGACGAACCGGATGCGGTGCTCACGGGCGTCGACCTGGCCGCGCTGGACGCCGACGAGCTGCCGGAGGCGGCGGCCAGGGCGAGCGTGTTCGCCCGCGTGTCCCCCGAGCAGAAGCTCCGGCTGGTCCGGGCTTTGCAGAGCAGAGGCGACGTGGTGGCGATGACCGGCGACGGCGTCAATGACGCACCGGCCCTGCGGCAGGCCAGCATCGGCATCGCCATGGGCAGAAGCGGGACCGAGGTCGCCAAGGACGCCGCCGACATCGTGCTGACCGACGACGACTTCGCCACCATCGAAGCCGCCGTCGAGGAGGGCCGCGGGGTCTTCGACAACCTCACCAAGTTCAT
>CAYVQQ010000100.1:0-10563 GCA_964453085.1 uncultured Mycobacterium sp. | reverse complement strand
GCTGTTGGTCGGGTTGAAGAACTCCAGCTTGGCGACGATGTCGGCGACGGCGCCCTCGCTGACCCGGCGCAGCCGGACCAGGGGTGTGCCCCCCACCAACTGCGTGATGTCTTCGGCGATCCTCACGTGCCCTCCTCGAAGGTGTGCGGGACACGTCGGCCAAAATCTCGGTGAGAAATCATCTGTGGTCGGTCTTCCTGGAGAGTGACGCGCGTCCCGGTGCCGCCCCGGCGTACGCGTGGTACCGCCCGTATCCGGCGCCGGACGCAAACAACAGTTGAGCGTCCAATGGCGTCAGGAAATCAACAACAGCGACAACAACAGCGCACGACGGGGCGGCGCGTAAGGGTGAAGCGCGGCTGTCTGGCCTGTTGCATAGCCCCACTATAGGACATCTGCGCTGTTCGCCGGTCCGGCTCATCAGTGCCCCCTGCCTGGACCCGAATATCCACGCCACCTACGGGTCCACACCGGATGGACCGCCGGCCGAGTCCGCGCCGGGCCCGGTTTGTTGATGAGGCAAGGCGGTGGTCGCGCTCAGCTACCGGGGGTGGGCGCGGTCCGCGCGAGTCCGTAGTCGTGGACCAGGGGACAGTCGTTGCCGCGGGCGCACGTCCGGAGGCCACCGCCGAACCGGCGCGCGAGTTGAGGGTCACGCCGGCGCTGCAGGTGTTGCAGGTAGACCTTGTCACGTTGGTTGCGGGAGAACACGAAGTCCAGGTTGACGGGCAACCCCGCCCAGTCGACCTGCTCGCCGTCTGGGTCGCGGGCGGCGCCGAGTCGCAGCCAGCACCGCGGCGGGCAAAAGTATTCGGGGGTCCTTTCGGACCCGGCACAGTTCCGAGCCACGTTTGCGGCACTCCTCTGACCCGCACTGACGAAAACGACGCACACTTTCACGAAAATGGTGCGACGGGGATGTTTCGGCGGCGGGTGCGTGACGTTTCGGTCGCATTACGCGGTGGGACTCCTGGAAGCTGCACCGCACGGGGGACTGTGAGGCGAACCTTGCGCCGGCTTGCCTCGGGACTGGAGGAGATCGGATACGGCAGCCCCGGCCGGAGCCGGTTTGCACGCCATCGGCCTTTCCTCGACGGAGGTGGCGGCGGGGCCCACCTGGAGTTGTGCCGCATCGACAGACCGTCAGGTGGACCTCGCGCGGGCTTTCCTTGTGGCTTGAGGAGATCGCATCCAGCCGGGCCGGGGTCAGGTCCGTGTCGCGGGTGAGGAAGTGCTGGGACACCCACAGCGCCACGGCGGGGACGTCACCGTAGGCGCCGGTCACCGGAGACCCGGGCACGCGCTGGGCGCCGAACGCAGGTCGACCAGCATCCCCGCGAGGTAGAAGCGGGCGGATTCGTCGAATTCCGACACGGGCGCACCGAGCAGTTCGGCCAACCGCTCGGGGCGGAGCCGCGCCGGACGCCGCGTCCGCGCGGGCCACGGCGATCCGGTCAAGGACACCGCGCAGGCGTTGACGTCGATTCCGGGTGGCGCAAGACGGGGTCGACCGCGTCATGGGTGACGGCGTTGGATCGACCAAGACTCGTCGAACACGTCGTTCCGGTGGACGGGGGCAAAGCAGTTCCCGGGATTCGCACGGTAGGTGATCACGGTCGATAGCACGGCATGCCCACGTTGCGAGGCGATTCGACCGCGTCGTCCTCGGCGACCCCCAGCCGCTCGGCCTCATCGGGATGGATCTCGATGAACGGCCCGCGGTTGGTCCGGTTGCGCCGTCGTTCACGTAACCGGATCGGGCTGCGGTTGGCGGCGGCTCTCTGCGGGCACCGCCACTGCGGCGGTCCCAGCACAGCCGGTCGCAACTGGCCCCTCGCAGGTCGTATCACGGTGTGAGGCCGCAGAATTACGTGATCGTCTCGGACATCGGCGGATTCGTAGCCGCCGAAGTCGTCCGAATACCCCGCCGCGCAGCCGATCCGGGGCGATGATCTGCCAGTGTGGCAGATCGCGCCGGTCGCCAGGTGCAGGTTGCAAGGTGGCGTCGGTCTTCCAGGTGCCGCCGGTGCTGGGGTTGAGTTCGCCGATTCGCCGACCGCGGGCGCCGGTACGGAGGTCTTCGACAGCCAGACAGGTGGCCTCACTCACGGCCTCGGGGTGGAAATCCGTGTCGGCGCAAGCCCATTCCGGGTCAATGTTGGACGGCGAGCCCAGTTCGACAATTCGGTCGGTGACGAGAGTCAAGTCCGGCAACGGCGGCCTTTGGTCAAACCTGCGGGACGTTCACAGCCTTCGCTCTAAGCTGACTGGATGCGTCGGCTGGCGGCGATCCTGCTGATCCTGACGGCCGTGGCGTGTGGGTCGAAGCCGGTGGGCGGGCTGTCTTGGCCGCCCACCGCGTGCAAGGATTCCGACGCGCCCACCGTTGACACGGTGCGCAGGGCCGTCGCCGCGGTCCCGATCGTGG
The DNA here is from genome assembly GCA_964453085.1 of uncultured Mycobacterium sp. Classification (GTDB taxonomy): domain Bacteria; phylum Actinomycetota; class Actinomycetes; order Mycobacteriales; family Mycobacteriaceae; genus Mycobacterium. The sequence goes on along the minus strand of CAYVQQ010000100.1, from coordinate 8,135 downwards.
TCCCGGGCACCACCTGGGTGGAGATCGCGCGGGGACACACCGGTAACTGCCGGTTGTACTGGGTGCACCTCATTCCCACCATCGCCGACGAGTCGACCCCCCAGCAGGTGATCTTCTTTGACCACGACACCGCGCTGGGCACGGCCAGCCCGAACCCGAAGCCGTACATCACCGTCCTGCCGCCGTCCGCCGAGACGGTCACGATTCAGTATCAGTGGCGCGTCGGTGACGACGAGCCCTGCTGTCCCACCGGCCACGGCACCGTGAAGTTCCAGATCGGCCCGAACGGCGAACTGAGAGCTCTTGGCACGATCCCGAACCGGTAGGGCCCGGCTGCGTCACCGAACGCCGGCTGGCCGATCGGTCACCGGATGGTGTTGGTGGCGGGTGCCGGTTGACTGAACCCTCTCTTGCTGGGAGGCCAGCCCGTCGCGTAGGGCGTGGGCAAGTCGGTAGTCGACCCGCGCGGTGCGCGGATCGTCGGGGTCGGCGAGTTCGACGCAGGCCGCCAGGGCGGCTGACACCGTGTCACGGTCAGCTTGTAGCCCGCAGTGTGGACAGTCGTGGGTGCGCTGCGCCAGCGTTTTCGCCACGGCAAATGCGGCGTGGGTCCGTAAGTCAAGACATCTCAATATCGGGTCAACTCTTAGCGGTCGGGTGACACCGGGAGGGGGCCGGCATGGCATCCTGAGGTGCGGCGCCGACGGTGAGGGGTCGGCGGTGCGGTAGCGCGGTCGGTGGTCCGGCGCACGAAAGCGCGCTGCGGCCACAATGCGAAGACGCAAGGTGTCCATCGGCGGACCGGTCCGCTGTGACCGAGTCAGGAAAGCGACGTGGCCGGCGCGGGATCGTCTGACCCGCTGTCGGTGTGGGCCGATCGGTGGCTCCGCGAACACTCGGCGTGAAAGGCGACGATCCATGGCAAGAGTGCGCCACATCTCACACTGGGATCCCGAAGACGTCATCGGCTGGGATACCGGCAACAACGTCATCGCCCGGCGCAACCTGATCTGGTCGATCGTGAACCTGCACGTCGGCTTCTCGATCTGGACCCTGTGGTCGGTGATGGTCCTGTTCATGCCGCAGTCCGTCTATGGCTTCACGGCGGGCGACAAGCTGCTGCTGGGTGCGACCGCGACGCTGGTCGGCGCGTGTGTGCGCATCCCCTATGTGATGGCCACCGCCAGGTTCGGCGGCCGCAACTGGGCGATCTTCTCGTCGCTGGTGCTCATGATCCCCACCCTGGGGGCTCTCGTGCTGCTGTCCAATCCGGGTCTGCCGCTGTGGCCGTATCTGGCGTGCGCGGCGTTGACCGGCCTGGGCGGGGGCAACTACTCGGCGTCGCTGGCCAACGTCGAGGCCTTCTACCCGCAGCGGCGCAAGGGCCTCGCGCTGGGCCTCACCGGCGGCCTGGGCAACCTGGGAGTGGCCGGGATCCAGGCGGTCGGGCTCGTGGTGCTGGCCACGGTCGGCAACGACTCGCCGTACTGGGTGTGTGCGATCTACCTGGTCCTGCTGGCCATCGCCGGCCTGGGCGCGTCGCTGTTCATGGATAACCTGCCCCACGTCATCGAGGCGAGCCACGTGCGGTCTGCCCTCAAGGTGCCCGACTCCTGGGGCATCGCCTTCCTCTATATGTGCGCGTCCGGCTCGTTCATCGGCTTCGCGTTCGCGTTCGGGCAGGTCATCCAGCTCGATCTGCTGGCGGACGGGCAAACCCACGAGCAGGCGGCGCTGCACGCCGCGGAGATCGCCTTCGTCGGTCCGCTGCTGGGGTCGGTGGCACGCATACTCGGCGGCAGGCTCGGTGACCGCTACGGCGGCGGCCGGGTCACCCTGTCCGTCGTGGCGGGCATGATCCTGGGCGCCGGGCTGCTGGTCGCGGTCAGCACCCACGACGACCTCACCCGCGGTCCCGGCGACCGGGCGACCGACATCACGATGATCGGCTACGTCACCGGCTTCATCGCGCTGTTCGTCTTCTCCGGCATGGGCAAGGGCGCGGTGTTCAAGCTGATCCCGTCGATCTTCGAACAGCGCAGCCGGTCGCTGCCGCTCAGTGAGACGCAACGACGCCAGTGGGCGCGGACCATGTCGGGATCGTTGATCGGGTTCGCCGGTGCTTTTGGCGGCCTGGGCGGTGTCGGGATCGACCTGGCCCTGCGGCAGTCGTACGTCAGCAGCGGCACCGGAACCCCGGCATTCTGGAGCTTCCTGGCCTGCTACTTCGTCGCGGCGGCTCTGACCTGGTCGCGGTACGTGCGTCCGCACCGCACGCTCGTGCAGGCGGCGGCGAACCGGGACGTGGCGGCGGACCAACGGAACCAGACGGTGAGCCTGACGATCTCTGACGGTCATTGCCGGGGAGCCGGTCGGGATTTGATGCAGGGCAAGACGACGTCCGGCAGGTTCTCCGGGTACAGCGTCTCCGCGTAGCGCGGCTCTGCCATGGCGTGCGCGTGACGATGCGGGCGCACCATGTCCTCGGTCATCGGCGAAACCGTTACGCTCGGCCGGATTCTCGGCCGGTCCGCCCGGTCGGTGGTTCAGCCCCGTCCGGGCGCGGCGCCGCGGGCCCGGTGCTCGCGCGGCAGCAGCCAGAACCACGCCAGCCCCGCCCACAGCGCGCCGAACAGCACCAGCATGTTCATGTCGAACCCCCACCAGCCGACGTAGTGGGTCCACATCACGATGTTGGTGGCCAGGTCGTCGACGCGGCGCAGGTCGACGGTCGACGCCGACGCCGCGAAACCCCACTGGGCCGGAACGAACCAGGAGATCTGGTCGTAGCCCCATGTGCCCACCAGCGGGATCAACCCGCCGGCGAACAGCAGCGACGCGAGGACCACCGGCACCGCCAGCGGCAGGACCTCACGCGGGGACCGGGCCCGCGCGGACAACGCCAGCCCGACGATTGCCGAGACCACGGCCGTGGCGGCCGCGCTCACGTACAGCTCCAGATCGGCGTTGCCGAGCAGGACGGCGCCTCGCACGGGCCCGCCCTTGCCGATCAGCACGATGACGGTCAGCATGGCCGTCAGGACGGCCGCGGCGACCGCGAACACGATGAGCTTGCCGGCCAGGTAGGCCGCCGCGGAGAGCCCGAGGGCGTGTTCGCGCCGGTAGATCAGGCGCTCGGTGACCACCGTGCGGATGGTCAGCGCGGTGCCTATGACCACGGCGGCGAAGTTGAGGGCGGCCAGGATCTCGACGGCCTCGTGCCGGTTGGGCCCCGATGGGTCGGCCCAGCCCAGCCCGGAATCGCCGGGGATCAGCAGCGTCAGCGCCGCGAACCCGAGCGTGAGCAGCACCAGGGAGGCGAGATGAGCGCGGTCGGCGAGAAGTTGGCGAACCTGGCGGCGCAGCACCGTACCGGTCTGCCGGGACAGGGTCAGGGCGGTGGGCGGCGGCCCCGGCGCGGCGACCTCCGGGCGTGCCGGGGCCGCCGTCTCCCGCTGCCGCTCGCGGAACGCGCGGTAGGCGCTGTCGGGGTCGGTGCCGACCTGCGCGAGAATTCTCGACCAGTCCGCGGTGCCCAGTACGGGCTGGGCTTGCAACGGCGTGCCGACGAACGCCGGGGCGCCGGCTCCGGTGAGCACGACGACCTGGTCGCACATCGTGACCTGGGCCAGGGAGCTCTGCGATGCCGGTGCGACGACGATGGCACAACCGAGGTCGGCCTGGCGGCGCAGGGCCGCCATCACGAGGCCCTCCTGCGCCGCGTCGAGTGCGGCGCCCAGGCCGTCCACCACGAGCAGGGTGGGCCGGCTGACGAGCTCGGTTGCCAGCGACACGCACCGGCGCAGCGGGGGCGCGAGCTTGCCGACGGGAGTCGCGCCGTGCGGTGTCAGCTCGAGTTCTTCGAGCACCTGGTCCACCACCCGGTGGCGTTGCGCGGGCGTGGTGGTGGACGGCAGCCGCAGCTCGGCGGCGTACTGCACCGACTGTCGGACGGTGAGCTTGCGGTGCAGCCGGTCGTCGCGCGCCACGACCCCGATGCGGGTCCGCATCGCCGCCGGCTCGGCGTGCACGTCGTGTCCGTCGACGGTGACCACGCCGGAGTCGGGCCTCCGGGAGCCCGCGAGCAGGTCGAGCAGCGCGGTGTTGCGCGGTGCCGAGGGGCCGAGCACCGCGGTCAGCGTGCCCGGGCGCGCGGTGAAGGACACGTCGCGGATGACCTCGGCCCCGTCGACGGTGAGCCCCACCCGGTAGGCGGTCACCCCGGTGGTGCGTGCCCCCGGCCGCAGTGGGAGCCGGTACGTCGGCCCCGCCTCCTCCGGGCGGAAGGAGGAGCGCTGGGCTCGCAGCCTGCGTGTCGCGTCTGTCATCCGTCTGATCAGGCCCCGGCCCTTCGGACGATCGTCCCCGTCATCCGGTGGACTGGGCGGCGGGGCCGGCCGTGGGGGGTTGCCGGACGGGGCCGGCTGAGGCGGAGCCTGCTGGGCCGCCGGCATCCGTAGGGTGGGGCGCTGCGTCGGCGCCTGGGCGTGCGGACCGGGCCGGTGCTGGGCCGCGCTCGGCGGTTGCTGCGCGGGGCGCGACTGCGGCGGGACGTGAGGGCGCTGCTGCTGCGGTGGAGGCGGCGGGAAAGCCGCCCGGTGGGGCGGGCCGGACGGTCGTCCGGGGGCGCCGAGCTGGAATACCAGCCGCGGGCCCCGCTGCGGGTCGCCGATCATGATTGCCTGCCCGTCGCGGATGTCGACGGTCGCCACCCGGGAGCCGTTGATGAACATGCCGTAGGGGCTCGTGTCGATGGCGACCCAGTGGCCGTCGGTGAACCGCAGCACCGCATCCGAGCGGGGCGCCGGCGGCCGCGCGTCGGCATGGCCCGGACGCTCGAGCGGGACGTCGCAACCCCTGCCCTGACCGACGATCACGTCGCGGCCCGGGGTGAAGACGTACCGCATGGATCCGACCCACACCGTCAGCGGGGGGGCCTGGGCGTCGGGCCGCATCGCCGTCACCTTTCGTCGCCGATCAGACCGCACGGCCCGGCACAGCGATCCGGGCTACGCCTCAAGTGTCTACCCGTGCCGGGCCGCCGACGCACCGGATGGCCTCCGGTCACGGGGCGCCGCGGTGTCTGGGGGTGGCGGCATTGTCGAGCAGTCGGCGCAGCACGCCGACCGCCTCCGCCAGCACCTGGCGTTCGCCGGGTGCGAGCTCGGCCAGCTGCGGCTCGATCGCGGCCGCGCGGTCGGCGCGGACCGCGTTGAGCGTCCGCCGTCCCTTGGCCGTGATGTGGATCCGGACCGCACGGGCGTCCCCGGGGTCCACCGTCCGGGCGACCAGGCCGGCCTCTTCGAGGCGTCGCACCTGCGCGGTCATCGTCGGCTGCGAACAATGGTCGATGGCCGCCAGGGCACCGATCCGGGCTTCGCCGTGTGCCTCGATGGTGGCCAACAGCCTCGCCTGCGCCGCGGGCAACGGCATCCGGATACGCTGGGTGGCGAGCCGATTGAGGTGGGCGACCACCGCGAGCAGGTCCGCCCCGAGGCCCGGTCGCGGCTGGGTGTCTGCGGTGGCGACGACTGCACCGGCGTCGCCGACTTCGCCGGCTTCACTGACTCTGGCGGGGCCGGCGGCGGATGTGTTCATACACCCATGGTTGCATAGGTTCCCTATGCGAGCCGCCGGTCCGGTGCGCCGGCTATTCCGCAACTGGCCTGGTGTTCTGCGGGGTCCTGGTCTCCCGGCCTGGCAGAATCGGTGAAGTGACCGGCCCCAGACGTCTGCGTGCGCGCCGCCGCGGCGGACCGCTCCAGCCGGTGGAGTTGGCGCAGGCGTCGGTCATGGGGGCGCTGTGCGCGGTCATCGCGATCGTCTCCGTCGTCGTCCCATTCGCGGCCGGGGCGGCCCTGCTGGGCACCGTGCCGACGGGGCTGCTGGCCTACCGCTACCGCGTGCGCGTGCTGCTCGCCGCGACGGTCGCCGCCGGGATGATCGCCTTCCTGGTCGCCGGTTTGGGCGGGTTGATGACGGTCATGCACGGCGCGTACATCGGCGGGCTGACCGGGTTCGTCAAGCGCCGCCGCCGCGGCACGCCGACGGTGCTCGTGCTGTCCCTGATCGCCGGGTTGGCGTTCGGCGCCGTGATGCTCGGCGCGCTGGCGGTCATGACCCGGCTGCGGCACCTGGTGTTCCAGGTGATGACGGCGAACATCGACGGGGTCGCGGAATTCATGACCCACATCCACCTGCAGCAGGCCGGCGCCGACGTCAAACGGTCCTTCGCCGACGGGCTGCACTACTGGCCGTGGATCCTGCTGGGCTACTACACCGTCGGCATCACGATCGTGTCGCTGATCGGCTGGTGGGCGCTGTCCCGGCTGCTGCAGCGGATGCGCGAACTGCCCGACGTGCACAAGCTGGACACGTGGGACGGCAGCGACGGCGAGAACGCCCTGATCGGCCCCGTGCCGGTGCGGTTGGACAGGGTGCGCTTCCGCTACCCGCACGCCGCCCAGGACGCGTTGCGTGAGGTCAGCCTGGACCTACAGGTGGGCGAACACGTGGCGATCACGGGCACCAATGGTTCCGGCAAGACCACATTGATGCTGATCCTGGCGGGCCGGGAACCCACGTCGGGCAGTGTCCGGCGCCCGGGCGCGGTCGGCCTGGGCAAGGTCGGCGGCACGGCCGTGGTGCTGCAGCATCCCGAAAGCCAGGTCTTGGGCACCCGGGTCGCCGACGACGTGGTGTGGGGGTTGGCGCCGGGGACCGAGGTCGACGTGAACCGGCTACTGCGGGAGGTGGGCCTGGACGGGCTCGCCGACCGCGACACCGGAAGCCTGTCGGGGGGTGAACTGCAGCGTCTGGCGCTGGCGGCGGCGTTGGCCCGGGAACCGGCGCTGCTTATCGCCGACGAGGTGACCACGATGGTCGACCAACGCGGCCGGGAGGCCCTGCTCGGCGTGTTGTCGGGTCTGACCGGACGCCACCGGACCGCGCTGGTGCACATCACCCACTACGACAACGAGGCCCGGTCGGCGGACCGCACGATCAACCTCAACGATTCGCCGGACAACACCGACACCAAAGCCGTGAAAAGCGACATGGTCGCATCGGCGCCCACGCCGCTGCCGTCCGCGCCGGTTGGGCACATCGCCTCCGCACCGGCGCTCGAGGTCGTCGACGTCAGCCACGAATACGCCGCGGGCACACCGTGGGCCAGACCCGCGCTGCGCGACGTGAGCTTCGTTGTGGAGCGCGGGGAGGGGTTGCTGATCCACGGCTCCAACGGGTCGGGCAAGTCGACTCTGGCGTGGATCATGGCCGGGTTGACGATTCCCACCGCCGGTGCCTGCCTCCTCGACGGCCGGCCCACCCACGAGCAGGTCGGCGCGGTGGCGCTGTCGTTTCAGGCGGCGCGGCTGCAGCTGATGCGCAGCCGCGTCGACCTGGAAGTGGCCTCGGCCGCGGGTTTCTCGCATCGCGACCGGGGCCGCGTCGCGGCGGCGCTGAGCGCCGTCGGGCTGGATCCCGCGCTGGGGCAGCGCCGTATCGACCAGCTCAGCGGGGGTCAGATGCGCCGGGTGGTGCTGGCCGGGTTGCTGGCGTGTTCGCCGCGGGCGTTGATCCTCGACGAGCCGCTGGCCGGGTTGGACGCCGCGAGTCAACGCGGCCTGTTGCGGCTGCTTGAGGACCTCCGCCGCGAGCGGGGCCTCACCGTGGTGGTCATCTCCCACGACTTCGTCGGGCTGGAGGGTGTCTGCCCGCGCACCCTGCACCTGCACAACGGGATGGTGGAATCGGTGCCGACCGCGGCCGGGGGCGTGGCATGACGGCGACCGTGGGCGCGGGGTCGACGCTCGGGCCGGAGCGCGATGTGAGCAGGCGCCCGACGCGGCCGGTGGTGCTGCTCGTCCCGGTGCCCGGGACGTCGACCATCCACGAGTTGTGGGCCGGAACCAAACTGCTCGTGGTGTTCGGAATCTCGGTGCTGCTGACGTTCTACCCGGGCTGGGTGGCGATTGCCGCGGTTGCCGCGCTGGTGGCGGCCGCCATGCGGATTGCGCGCATTCCGCACGGGGTGCTGCCGTCGGTTCCGCGCTGGCTGTGGGTGATCGTCGCGCTGGGCGGTGTCACGGCCGCGCTGGGCGGTGGCAGCCCGGTGGTCGCCGTCGGCGGCCTGC
>CAYVQQ010000099.1:6183-10579 GCA_964453085.1 uncultured Mycobacterium sp. | reverse complement strand
ATTCCGGCGGCGATGCGGCCGTGCTCGAAGTCGTTCGCGGCGTCGCGGAGAGCGATGGCGCTTCCGACCAGCGGGAGCGCCTTGGCTCCCGTGCGCAGCAGCGGCCTGGCCACGGCGCCACGCCCAGCCTGGCCAGCGGCTTGGCCGCCTGGTCGGCGAGTTTCCCGGTCCAGTACTGGCTGGCGTCCCACTGGGCGCGGAGCAGCCCTTTGACCTTGTCGACCGGTCCGAGGCTCGACCAGCCGCTGCCGGGGACGCCGAGCTTGTACCTCCAGTCGGGGGTATGCGGGGCGGTCATCGGATTCCCGTTTCCATTGGCTGAAGATCCCACCGGTTTTCGACGACCTCGTTGCCGCGCTCGATCATCTCGTACACGGCATCGGAGGTGCCGCCGAAGTTCCTCAACTCCGCGAGGAACTCCGCTGGCAGCTCTTCGTCGGACGTCGCCGCGCAGCCCGCGGCGATGTCCGAATCGGTGCGCCCGCCCGGCAGCCGGGCCAGCATGCCGATGACGTCGTCGCGGCTGAATTCGCCTCGGTATTCGACAGTCTCGGTGAGCTTGATGCGGACCATCACTCTCCTCACTTTCTCTCGCCAGCGGCGGTCCGACCCCGCCGGACAGGTTCGGCGGGGTCGCGGTGCGCTCACGGCGGCGCGGCGGCCTCGGCGTCGACCAGCAGGGCCTTAAGCAGCACCTCGAATCCGGGTCCCGGTGTGTAGGCGCCGCGGCGGGGGTCGCCGGCCTCGCCGTTGGCGGCCAGACGAGCCCCCAGCAGCGCCCGCGACGGCTGTGCCGGCCCGGCGGTCTTCGACCGGATGACCCGCTCCAGATCGCCCAGCATGGCGCGCAGCCTGCCGGCGACGGCCGCCTTGCGGCGGGCCGGGTCGGTCTCGGCGATACCGCTGAGATCCGGGCGCACCGCCTCGCCCGCGGACGCCATGGCGGCGGCGGCGGCCACAGCGTGAACCACCAGTTGTGTTTCCACCGTCTCGGCTGGGATCTTCACCACGGGGCCACACCATAAGACCTGTTCGGGGTGTCGCCGCCCCGCGGCGCAGCGGACGGCGCCGGCACGGTTTACCGTGCGGCCATGACACATCCGACGACAGCGGGACGGAGCCCATCGCACCCCCGCGGCCGCGCACCGCAGATCACCCCGGCGCTGTCGGCGATCGCCGCGGCGATGAATGGGGTCGACCCTGATCCCGCCGATGTCGCCGAGCTGGCCGCCGCCCGGGTCAGCGCCGAGACACTGCACCTGGCGGCTGCCGCGGCGCTGCGGAAGGCCATGCGGCCGTTCCTGCTCTCGCGCCCCGCGCCGGGCCGGCCGGCCAGGATCGACCCCGAACACCAGGCGCTGCTCGACGCCCACCGCCTCGCTGTCGAGCTGGCGCGCGGCGGCGCGGGGCCGCTGACGCCCGGCCGGCTCGCCGCCGCGCTGACGATCGGCGCGATGCAGGTGCGGTTCCTGGGGTCGGTGTGCGCGCAGGTGGAGATCACCGCCGCCCCGCCGCAGCTGCGCGTGGACGCCAGGACTCCCGCGCGCACCGTCCTGCGGCGCGGCGGCGAACTCGCCCTGGATGTCAGGCTGCTCCCGGACCACACCGCCACCGGCGGCGACACGCAGGAGCCGTGGCTGCACGCGCGGTCCACGGTCACCGTCGACGGTGTGGCGGGCCGCGCGGTGGTCGACGCCGGCCCGTGGTCGGCGAGTGCGGACGTGGCCGCACGGCTGGCGGCGCCGGTCACGGTCACCGCGGCCGGGGGGTTCTGGCCGGTCACGGTGGTGGGCGACTGCCTGCGGATCTGCCCCTCGGCGGTGCGCCGCTGGGTCGCGGACATGCCGCGGGAACTGTGCGGGCCCGCAAACCGCAGCATCCTGCTGCGCAGCGGGGCGGCGCTGCGCGACTTCCTGGTCAGTCCCGCGACCGCCGCGCTGACCGGAAGCCGCGGGAGGTCGCCTGTTCTTCCGCTGCGGCCGGCCGCGGCGGAGAACGCCCCCGCCGCGGCGCCGGGCCTGCTGGCCGAGATGCGCACCGGCGCGCTGCCCGGCGGCGCCCTGCGCACCGACGCCGGCCTGCCGGCCCACGTTCGCGTCCCCGACCTTCGCCGCGACGAGAAGGAGCTGCTGGCGGCCCTTCCGGCCGCCGACCTCGACCGGGAGGTCGAGGCGACGGTGAACTTCACCGTTCCGGAGTGGCTGGACGCGGCCCCGCTGCTGGCACAGATCAGAAGAGCCGGCGCGGTGAGGCTCATCGGGGCGGTTCCGGCGTGGATCGACCGCGACATCGTCGCCGGGCGCCGGCGGCGGATCAGCCTACGGCTGCGGGTGCGTCGCGGGGTGGTCTGCCAGACGCGGCACGGGCTGGGTGTGCTCCTGCCAGCCGGCACCCGCGTGGGGCTGGTCGGCGCGGACGTGTGCGGGCGGCACACGACGCTCTACGGGCGCCAGCTCCCCGACGATGCGGGGTCCCTGGCGGTGTCGCGGCTGTCACCCGCCGCCGCGTGAGGCCACCACCACTGCGGTATGTGCCCATCTTTCGGTCCGCACAACCGGTCAACCGACACGGCCCATCGGATAGGAGTCGTCAGAGACGGCCGACAACGACAGCCGCATCACGCCAGCGGCGACCCTGGAGCGGGTCTGTCACCGCGTTTGGCTCGTGATCGACGAAGCCAACCAGGTCCTCGTGACGCTGCACGGCGCTCCGGCGCAGGTCCGCGGCGCGGCTCTGGCATCTCTGGTCGCCGATCACGGCTACCCGCAAGGCCATTGGGACCCAACACGGGCGGCTACGGCTACCGATTCGTGGCGGATTGATCGAGTACCACCACCACACGCACGGGAGACACGACATGGGCGACTCCATCGGCACTCTGACCGCGACCACCGCAGCCGCACCTCATCGGGACGACACCGGGCAGAGGCCGGCCTTCGAGGTGCGTGCCACGCTGGTCCGCTATGTGCGGGCAGGCGACGGCAGCGAGGCCGCCGGCGCCGGATCGGCGGGCCTGCAGCTGACCTGCGGCGGCGTCCCCGCCTCGTCGGCCTGGGTGGAGACCGTCGGCTTCCTGCGGGCCTCCGCGAAGCGCTACCGCCACGCCGGCCACGAGGGGCTGTGGCGGGTCGCCGTCGACATCGGCGCGACTGTGCGCGCCGCCTCCGAGGAGGAGGCCTCCGAAGTCGCCTACCAGCTGGGGCCGGTCAGCCGCCGCTGACGGCGCCCCGTTCATGGGTCCGTGCTCAAGGATCGCCTCATGCTGGGCCTCAAAGCCCTCTGGCAGCAGCTGTTCCCACGCCAGGGCATCGTTGTAGGTCTTCTGGTCGGCCTGAAACGCCGCGTTGGCCAGCGTCGCGTAGTGCGTGCCCAGCGGGGCCAACTCTGACGCACTCATCTCGCACTAGTGCTCGCCGATCCAGGTGATAAGGATCAGGAGGCTTGGGGTGAATCGACGATCGTCATCGCGGCACCGTCGCCGAACACAACGAATTCACCGCATTGCTGAAGTCTGTCGCCGCTACCCACAGCTTGCTGTCGTTCTCAGGGACGTAATTCGGCAACCGATCCGCATACGCGTCCTCATACTCGGCCTTGAGTACCATCAACACGCCCAACTCCGGGTCAGCCGCCTTCCCCGCCAAGCTCCGCATCGCGGCCGCTTCCGACCTCATGACGGGGACCACATCCATGCTGAGTTTCCGCTGGCTCGACGACCATTGAGCCGCCGGAATTGCCGGATCGGTCTTTTCCCATTCGGCACGCTGCTGGTGGTAGTCCGTTTGGATTGGTGCCCATTCGGCGCAGACCGGGTCCGGTTTGGCGGGGATCGTAGCCGCGAGCGGCGGCTGCGCGGTCACCGTCACCGGCGGCGCGGGTTCCGCTGCAGGCGTGCTGTGGTTTCCGGCTCCGATCAAGCCGCCCAGGATGCCACCGACAACCAAGGTGGCGAGTGCTATCACTCCGAGTGCGGTGGCCCACCGCCACGTCGTCGACTTCTTCTGGTCGCTGATGTCGATATCGGGCCGGTCGCGCAGATCGCGTACTACCGCGTCGACGACGGTTTCGTCTGTGCCGACGTCGGTGAGTTGTTTGACGAGTCGTGCGAGTGCGATGTGGTGGTCGCTGTAGATCTGGCCGAGGGCCCCGGCGGAGGGGATGAACCGTACGACGAGGTCTGGTCGCAGGCCAGAGACTGCCGAGAGTTCGGCTGCGCTCATCCAACGGATGCGTGCCTGCTGGGAGAAGGTCGTCATATCGTCACCGTCCCGCTGTTGTGCACATCGGCGGCGCCTTCCTGGTCGGTAGCGTCGATGCGCTGGCAGGCCGCGGTCAGTCCTTGTCTGAGCTGGTCCAGGCTGCTGTTGTTAGCGGTGATTTGGTCGTGCCCGCTGTC
>CAYVQQ010000099.1:0-6173 GCA_964453085.1 uncultured Mycobacterium sp. | reverse complement strand
TCGTGGGCCTTGTTGACGGCGGCGGTAATCGCGGTGCTCTTGCTGTCGCTGCCCGAGGGGTGGTGGCGTTGCCGCTGGGCATATGCATGCCGATGGCGTGCGCCATGTTGGCGCCCGCGGTGGTGTCGCCACGGATCGACACGCTTCTTCTCCCCTCACATCGTTGCCGTTTAGCGTAAGTAGCGGCAGGGCCGACTTCCAGCCCGGCGGGACCCAGCGGGAGGATCACCAGCTACAACGTCGGCGCCCTCCTTGAACAGGCACGCCACCTCTTGGGGCCTTCGCTTGAGCATCGCTCCGGCGGGCTTCAATCCGGGCCCTGCTGCGGAGCGGCGGGAAGTCGTTGGGCGGCTTCGGCTGAATCGTGCCGCGGCGTTCGCGATGACGTCGTGTACTTTCAGACACCCGGCTCAGCCCAGCCTGAAGAAATACGCCTTGCCCAAAGGTGCTGCCCGCCAACGGACGAAATGCGGATTTGTCCCGCGCCCAGGCGGTTTCGATCCCACCAAGAGCGCTGTGCGCTTGACGGGAAATCATCCCTGTCTCAGCTACGACCGTCGCCGCTTCGTTTCCGGCGGCGGCAGCGTCATCCGCTCAGCCTCGGCGCCCGTCCCGGTCATGCAGCTGCTCACCAGCTCGACTGAGACCAGGTCCCGGTAACGCGGGTAGGGATCGGTGAGACGTCCTGTCAGCTCCCCCGCCGCGGCCAGCGCCGCGGCCGTCAGCCGGTAGCGCTCCATGTCTGAGACGGCGCTGTTGAGCGCCTGCACCTGTCGCAGCGGGGCGTTCGGGGAGTCCTCGTCGGGGCGCAGCCCGGCTGCGGTGTACGCCGCGGCGAAGCGGTCCCAGGAGCCCAGGCCGGCCAGCCGGTATAGGAACCAGACGTGTGCCGTGAGCGTACTGGTGCCCGGCGGTAGGGGGCCGACGAGCCGGGCCGCGTCCTCACGGCTGATCGACCCGCCCCGGCCGAGCGCGATCGGCTGCGGCCGCTCGTCGGGATCCTCGCCGGAGACGGCGGGATCGGGTGCCGCGGTCGCCGGGTCTTCGGCGGGGGCCAGGTCGCATGTCACGTCTCGCTGGTCCGCCGCTGCGGCCAGCTGATCTGCAGAAATCGCCCCGCCGCCTCCGTCGCCGAACACCTCCGCGGCGGGACCGAGTACCGCCGCGGCGACGGCGACCGGCGCCGCGACGGGAGCGGTGAAAACCGTCACCGCGAGGTCGGCGACCGTCGCCAGGGTCATCGCCGCCGCCAGGACGAGCACGCCGGCGGCGAGCATCCGCCGCCGGAGAAGCCGACGGACCACGCCGTTCACTGAGCCGGTGGCTTCGGGGCGGGACCGGCGGCGGCCGACGGATCCGACGGCACCGCCCGGCCCTGCCCGCCGGCCGTGTCCTTGTCCCTCGCCGACGGGGCGGAGTCCGGCAGCGCACCGGGCCGCCAGGGGGTCGCCCGGGCCAGTGTGATCAGTGCCGAGCCGGCGGCGGCCAGAGCGGTCATCTGGATCAGCGTCTGCGCCGAGAGGTAGACCACCGGATCGGTCCACGGCAGCGGGGCCAGTTTCACCGCGAAGACGTTGCTGTCGTAGTAGGGGGTGACGAATCCGGCCAGGGTCAGCCACGCCGCCCCGCCGGGCACCGCGGCGGCGATCACATCGGTTGCCAGCACCTGCGCCAGAAACAGGTACAGCGCCGTGCGCACCAGCATCGCCGGGGTCGTCTTCACGCCGCGCGAGGGTAGTCGCCGCCGCGCTGCGGGCGGGGCCCAGGCGCGCGCCGCCCTACCGTGCGAACCCGTGTGCGACTTCGACACCGCCAACGCCGCCGCCGCGCGGCTGGAACAGGTGTGGACCGCCGCCGGTCTCGCCGACGCCGACGCGGTGGGTGTCGCCCTGGACAACCCCGACGACCCGCACGTGGCGGTCGCCGTGCACGACGGCCGGATCGTCTACATCGGCATCAGCGACCCCATGCTGCGGGGCAGCGACCCCATGCTGCGGGGCGATCTGCGGGATCTGCAAGACGTCCTCAACGGATGCGTCTACAGCGCATTCGCGATGTGGTTCGCCGAACGGTCCGGGGCGGCGTGACCATTCAGCGTGGACCGGAAACGACTGCCGAGTCATCGAATACACCGAAGACGACTTCCGCTCCATTGCTGCGTCCGGCGAAACACCGCTGGGCGCCGCCGCACGAGGTGGTTCGGCTCCGGGAGCTGTATGCGACTGTGAGGTGCCCCAGGCCGTGCGGCGCGAATACACCGGCGCATGCGTCCGCTCCCCGCATGCGCGGACACCTCTGGTCGCCGTACAAATTCGCCGTCTCCTGCGGAGGCGCACCCTTGTCGATCATCGAGCAGTGCATCGACAGGCAGGCCCGGCCACTGTGAGCGCCGGGCTGAGCCCGGCGACAAACGGGATGAGCTCACCCCGGACTGAAGTCCGGGGCTTGCGTCAAAGAATTCGGTCAGTTCAGCCGCAGGGCTTTGCCTCCTCAGCTACGGGTACGGGTCTGTGCGCGTTTTCGGCCATGCCCGCCAGGCTGGCACGGCTCCCTGACGCTCCGCCCCCGAGACGCTGTGACGTTCCGCCGCCGCCACACCGCCCGGGAGGGGCACGTTCCTCATTGTGCGGCGACCACGCAGTCCTTGTGTATTGGTCCTTCGTGAAAATCACTGAGACCTGCACGGTCGAGGCACGCTTGGGTGATGGCGACGACAAGGAGATCACCGTGTTTGCGGTACTCACTCAGGATGGAGTCCTGGTCCCAGAGCGCGCATTGACCTGCGGGGAGGTCGTAGGACCGGCAGTGATTGGTGATCTCCGTCTTCCAGCTATTGGGTAAGCAGCCGCGTTTCAGGGCGTACATTCCAGACTCCGTGCCAGGTTGGACAACCCAGTAGTTGAGTCCGTTGTTACAGTCGCCGGGGTCTTCCCAGTAGTTTCGTATCCAGGGACCGTCCCAATGTGGCTGAGCGGCACTGGTCCTCGGCGCCGACGACCACGTGGTCGTGGTGGTGCTTGTGGTTGTGTACGGGCTGGTCGTTGTTGATTTAGCGTATGGCGGGGTCGTCGTGGCGGTGTATGAGGGGCTGTACGGGGTATGCGCCGATGTTGGTGTGGAAACCGCCTTGTTCTGATTCGCCAGGTCCATGAGGATCGGCACCAGGATGATTCCGAGCAGCACCACACCCAATAGCCCCCATATTTTCAGTGCTGAACTGCCCGTCTTCGTGGATTGCGGCACCGGAGGGGCGGCGATGGTCCACGCAGTATGCGCCGGTGTTGTCGGGGCACTTGCCGAGGAAGCGTCGGCCCACGGACTTGCCTGAGAGCGCACAGACGTGTCCGACGTGCTCACACCGTCCAATGCGCTCAGGAACTCCTCGCAGCTCTGAAACCGGTCGTCCGGTTCTTTGGCTAACACCTTCTCGAACACGGCATCCAGGCGTGCGGGCAGTCGTGGGTTTCGTCGGCTAATAGAGGGGATGGTCTGGTAGATGTGCGCCATCAGTACTGCCGTGACAGTCCCGGCGGTATAGGGAACCGTGCCGGTCAGCAGCTCGAACGCGGTGCAGCCCAGCGAGTAAATGTCGGCGCGGTTATCGAGTTCGCTGGTTCCTTGAGCGGCCTCCGGCGAGATGTACGACATCGTGCCGATCGTCACGCCGGTGGAGGTCAGCGATGTTGACTCCCCAGCGGCTTTTGCGATCCCGAAGTCAGCCAGCTTCACAACTTTTAGGCGGCCACCTTGACCGAACTCGACCAAGATGTTCGCCGGCTTCACGTCGCGGTGGGTGATGCGGTGCTCCGCATACGCGTAGTCCAAGGCGGCACCGGCACCTGCGATGATCGGCACCGCCAAGTCCAAGGGCAGCGGTCCGCGCTCCCGGAGCATCTTGGCCACGTCGGTCCCGGCGATGTACTCCATCGTGAGCCACAGCCGACCTTGGTGCTCACCTCGGTCGTAGACGGTGATCACGTTCGGATGCCGCAGCGGTGCCAGCAGGTCGGCCTCCCTCTTGAACCGCGCATGGAACTCCTGGTTCCTGGAGACGTGCGTGTCCAGCAATTTCAGGGCATCTTGGCGGGGCAGGCGTGGATGCTCGACCAGGAACACCTCACCCATGCCGCCAGCACCGAGCATGCGAACGATCCGGTAGTCGCCGATGAACTCTGTGATGTCCCCGTCCACCCGCCGAGTCTCGCATGCCCGGCGGGGTGAAAGGGATACCAACTGGGGCTCGCGGGCACCAGCCCGATGCGGACCCGCCCAAGCGGACACACGACTTCAGCCCAAGGTTGCTCGGCCAGGTGGATGGTCGCGATGCCGCAGACCATCGCGATCTCGTCGTCCGTAGCCTTCGCCAGCCCGGCACCCATCCTGACGGTGGCCAGCGGCCGCGCCCGGTCATGGAGGCGACGGCGCCGATGGCGTCCCATCCGCGGATTCCGGTCAACGCCGGGTCACGATGGATGAAATCCTGTACGCCGGCGTCAGTGGCCCGTCGGCTGCCAAGAACCAGTTGCCGAAGAAGCCGCGCAGCGAAGCGGCCAATCCTCACCAGCCGCGATCAACTTGGCGAACTCGGCATACGAGAACAGGGGCGCGGTGCTGCCTACACGGGCCGCCACAGCGCTATCCTCTCAGCCACACCAAAAGTGATCAGTTTATCCGTTCTGACCTGCTATTTTGTGGGTCGGCTGGCCATCACCGCGCCGGGCAGGCGGACAGCAGCCGCGCCAGCGCGTCATGCTCGGCCTGGGTCACCCAGAGGCCGTAGAGGGCTTTCACCGTCACGATCCGACTCGCATAGGTGCAGCGGTAGCTTTTGTTCGGGGGCAGCCAAGTGGCGGCGTCGCCGTCGCCTTTGGACTGATTCGCGTGACCGTCGACCGCCTGAAGGTTGCGCGGGTCGTTGGCGAAGTCGCGCCGCTTGGCCGCGTCCCACTGCTGGGCGCCCTTCTGCCACGCGTCGGAGAGCGGAACGATGTGGTCGATCTGCACCTTCGACGATGTGCCGGAGCCACGCCGGAAGTCGATTATTTTGCCGGTGTAGGGGTCATCGAGCACGCCGCTGAGCACCACACACCCGCGCGTTCCGGGCTTGGTGGTGACGTCCGTGAGGTCCCGGCGGAGGATGTCGTTGCGTGTGTCGCATCCGTTGTGGCCGGACTCGACCGACACATCGTCGGTCCAGGCTTCGCCGAACTGCGACCGGCTGTATCCGGTCTTGGGGGCACGCCCCTTGATCGGCAGGCCGTCAAGGGCTGAGATCGCCGCGGCGGGCGCCGGGGCGGCGGTGCCGTCGTCTGCCACCGCGGCCGGCGCCGGTGACGCCGCGAAGATCAGTACGGCCGCGAGGACTGTCAATGCTGAGCGGATGCGCATGTGTTGAGCTTCGCGGGTGGGTCCGACAGATTTTTCTCTCAAGACGGCGACACGCCGGTTGTGGCTGGTACAGACGTTCTTGCTCCTGCTGGGTGTGCCACTGGCATCACCGTCCGGAACACCGCCGCTGTGCGGTGCGTGCCGGACTCCGCGGTGTTGCCCGAGCGACCAGTTACGCAGGCCGGATCAGCCTCGCCGGTGCCAGCAGCTGGCCGTGGTCCTGCTCCGCTTTCCTCACGAGCTCGTACATGGTTCCGACACCGCTGAGCTTGATGGGCGGCTCCCATGGTTCGGCGTGAGTCCACAGTCACGCCGTGCCGACCTCCGGGATGAAGAACGCCATGGCACCGAACGTGGAGCCGCAGCCGGGAACACCACCGTCTGTGCGTCTGTGCTGGGATGGGTCGACGCCGGGCGGCACCCGCATTCCGCAGCGTCTGCTGCCCCTTCGGTTCGACGATGGCGCCTTCTGTCTCCCACGGTCCGGTACCCACGTGATCGCTCTGGAACCGGAACGGAAGCGCGGATTCCCCGGCGACTTGGGTGATGTAGCCGCCGACGCTGGGGATGTCGTCGAACGGCGCCACTGCGATCATCGCGGCGAACAGTCGGTGCTCCGCGGACCGGTCGAGCAGGGCCGACTGGTGCCAGCTTTGGAAGGCCCTGAACGACGCGGGATCACCGATCCAGAGCCGCGGCAGGTGTCCCGCGGTGCCCAGTGCAAGAAAGATGGCGCGCATCGCGGTGCGGACGGCCTCGTGGCGAGGAGGGTGTGCGCCAGACGG
>CAYVQQ010000098.1:0-10615 GCA_964453085.1 uncultured Mycobacterium sp. | reverse complement strand
CGCCTCGGCGGTGATGCCAAACTCCTGGAACAGCCGCTTGCCGTCCGCCGAAGCGCCGAAGTGCTCAAGGCTGACGGAACGGCCGGCGTCGCCGACGAATTCCTTCCAGCCCAGGGCCAGCCCGGCCTCCACCGAGACGCGGGCGGTCACGGCTTCGGGCAGCACGGCCTCACGGTAGGCGGCGTCCTGCTTGTTGAACCACTCGACACACGGCATGGAGATCACGCGGGTGGGGATGCCTTCGGCTTGGAGTGCCTCCCGGGCCCGGACCGCGAGTTGAACCTCGGAGCCGGTGGCGATCAGCAGTACCTCAGCCGGAACGGTGGCGCCATCCTTGGAAGCCTCCGCCAGCACGTAGCCGCCCCTGGCCGCTCCGGCCGCGGATGCGAAGGTGTCACCCTCGGCCGCACCCTTGCCGCGGGCAAAGGTCGGAACGTTCTGACGGGTCAACACGATCCCTGTCGGGGTCTCGCAGTTCTCCAGTGTGGTCTTCCACGCAACCGCAACCTCGTTGGCGTCGGCGGGGCGAACGACGTCCAGACCGGGAATCGCACGCAGGGTCGACAGTTGTTCCACCGGCTGGTGGGTCGGGCCGTCCTCGCCCAGGCCAATGGAGTCGTGCGTCCACACATAGATCGATGGCACGCCCATCAGGGCGGAGAGACGGATGGCCGGACGCTGATAGTCACTGAAGATCAGGAACGTGCCGGAGAACGCCCGGGTGGGGCCGTGCAGCGAAATGCCGTTCACGATCGCTGCGGCAGCGTGCTCACGAATGCCGAAGTGCAGGACCCGACCGTACGGGTTGCCTTTCCACGCATTCGTCGAGCGGGAGGACGGGATGAACGACGGCGATCCCTCGATGGTGGTGTTGTTCGACTCGGCCAGGTCTGCCGAACCGCCCCAGAGTTCGGGCAGGATCGGGCCGAGGGCGCCCAACACCTTGCCGGACGCTGCGCGGGTCGAGACGTCCTTGCCGGCTTCGAACACAGGCAGAACGGCGTCGACGCCATCGGGAAGTTCCCTGCTCTCCATCCGCTGCAGGAGGGCGGCGCCGGTGGGATTAGCGGCCTGCCAGGCTTTGAACGCCTCATCCCATTCGCTGCGTACGGCCGCTCCGCGGTCCGCCACGGCGCGAGCATGGGTCAGGATTTCCGGGTCGATGTAGAAGGACTTGGCGGGATCGAAGCCCAGCACTTCCTTCACTGCTGCGACCTCTTCGGCGCCCAGCGCGGCACCGTGGATCTTGCCCGTGTCCTGCTTGTTCGGTGCGGGGTAGCCGATGATCGTGCGTACCGAAACGATCGACGGCCTGGAGGTCTCGGCCTTGGCGGCCAGCAACGCCGAGTACAGCTCCTGCACATCTTCCTTGTACTCGCCCGTTCGGGTCCAGTCGACCCGCTGGGTGTGCCAGCCGTAGGCCTCGTACCTCTTGAGAACATCCTCGGTGAAGGCGATGTCGGTGTCGTCCTCGATCGAGATGTGGTTCTCGTCGTAGATCACGATGAGGTTCCCGAGCTCCTGGTGTCCGGCCAGGGAGGAGGCTTCGGAAGTCACGCCTTCCTGCAGGTCGCCATCGGAAGCGATCACCCAGATCGTGTGGTCGAACGGGGACGTTCCCGGGGCGGCGTCGGCATCCAGCAGGCCGCGCATCCGCCGCTGCGAGTAAGCGAAACCAACCGATGACGCGAGTCCCTGGCCCAGCGGCCCAGTGGTGATCTCGACACCTTTCGTGTGCTTGTACTCCGGGTGCCCGGGAGTCAGCGAGCCCCAGGTGCGCAATGCCTCCAGGTCCTTCATCTCCAGCCCGTAGCCGGACAGGTACAGCTGGATGTACAACGTCAGCGATGAGTGGCCCGGCGACAGAATGAACCGGTCACGGCCGATCCAGTCAGGGTCGCGTGGGTCGTGACGCAGCAGCTTCTGAAACAGCAGATAAGCCACCGGAGCCAGACTCATCGCTGTGCCCGGGTGACCGTTCCCGACCTTTTCCACCGCGTCCGCGGCCAGAACACGGATCGTGTCCACGGCGCGTTCGTCCTTGGCCGTCCAGTTCAATGTCGGCTCAGAACCCGGAGCTGAAGATGCGGAACCTGGCGCGGTGCGGACTGCACCCGTCTGCGTCACGAATTTATCCCCTCTTGATCTAGTCGTCGGCCGGTAGCGGCCGCGCGGATACTTCTGGTTGAGCGCGTGGTACCGATGATCGCGAACCAGGCGGGTACGGGTAACGCTATTTTCTGACGGTTACGACTACACTTTCGGACTGGTTGGCGATTCCACCCACGATAGACTGCCGGGATGAGCACAGTCATCAACCACTCCCCAAAAGTAGCCACTCTGCCGCGCGCAGACGTGCCGTGGCCGCTCTTGCAGACCGTGGCGTCGTTGGCTGAAGCCCCCCTGATCCAGATAGCGGAACGGCTACACGCCGCCACTCTCCCCTACCTGAGAAGCAGCGCGCTCATCATCTTCACGGAAGACTGCACGGGGCGGCCGCAAAAAAAGGCCGGCGCGGAAGAGATCACCTCCCGGGTATCCATCGCCGAACTCGACGCGCTTCGCGCAACCCTTTCGGATAAGACGTCCTGGATGGGGGAAGCGGAGGTGGCCCGCCGGCTCCGCCACATTCTCGCCCTGAAACACGCCTCCAGCGGCGCCCTCCTCGTCCTGACGGATCCGTACCCGGCCAGTGTAGGGGACGACGCCGGGCTGGACCTGGTGACGTATCTGTGGCGCATTGCCGCCCAGCGGATTCAGGAGAAGGTGGCCGATGCGTCGCCGTCCTACCTGCTGGAGTCACGCGCGGCATCAGCCGAACGTCTCCGCGTGACAACGGAACTGACCGATCTGCACTCCACGACGTTGGAGACCCTGCTGGCGGCGCTGCGCTCGTCCTCGTTGGACGACGCAGCGGCCCGCTCGACTGTCACTGACCTCGCCGCCAAGGCCTTGGTCGGGCTCCGGACTCTCAGCGACCGCACGACGGAGCTGGTAGAAGTGCCGGTCGCCATAGCCTTCGAACGCCTGCGGGAAGACCTGCGACCGCTCAAGCGCTTCAGCGGCCTGGAGATCGAATTCATCGAACCACCGCAGGACGGCAGAGCCTTGCCCGGCGAAGTTGCTCACGCGGGACGTGCCATTGTCCGCGATCTTGTGCTGGCCATGATGGAACAACCCGACATCAGCAGGGTGCGGACGCAGTGGGACTGCGACGGTGAAAACCTGCTGATCAACGTGCGCGACGACGGCCGCGGCATGCTCGCCGCCGACGCCCCGAGCATCGGCCGCCTGGACCGCCGGGTTCAGGCTCTGGCCGGACAGCTCAGGATCGAGGTCATGCCGGGCTGGGGTGCAGATGTGTTCGTCACACTCCCGTTGGACCTACCGACCCGCCCGGCCGCGGACATCACTGATTGGCGCCTCGCGGCCCGCGAACTCGAGGTGCTCCAGCAGCTTGTCGCCGGGCATCGCAACCGTACGATCGCCATGACGCTGGGAATCAGTGAGAATACGGTCAAGTTCCATGTGCGGAACTTGTTCAGAAAACTCAACGTCAGCTCACGCGCCGAGGCCATCGCACTGGCTCACAGCCACGGACTCCGGTGACGGTGCGTCGACCCGGGGCGCGACGGTGGCGGAACCGCCGATGCCCAACAGCCGGTTCACCGGACGCCGACGCACCTTGGCGCTCAGCATGAACATGACGGCGCTGACCGGCATCAGCGGCCACGCAATTGGAACCGTCCTGCGAGCTGCATCGTACTGACCAGGTATTGCGAACGGGGAGCACGTTTTTCGCGGCGAAGGTCGACCGCCGACTTCGGTGATCGTCGAGCACATCGGCACACACCCGGAACGGTTCGGGGTCGACCCCGTCCACCTATTGCGCCGCCAAGCAACACGGACCGGTCAATCGGGTCTGGCCGGCGCCGGCGCGTCCGGATCGGAGGTGGGTGGCGGATTGCACGCATGTCCGGACGCTGGGTTCGATGGCACCGGAGCGTTGGGGACGCCTTGGACATCGCATTGATGGAATCCGCTGTGGGACTGTGCAAGTCGGAGTTGGTCAAGAGCCGTCCCGCCTACAGCGGCCGGGCCGAGCCGGAACGGGAAACCACCTCATGGGCAGATCAGACCCTCCCGGGCCGGGCAGGCGGCGATCAAGCGTGGAAGGGAACCGGCCACCCGGCCGGAGAACAACCCGAGACGGGGTGAAAGTCGCGTGATCACCAAAGATCATCCGCCTGCAACGGCTCAATCGCCTCCGGGTCTTCGGCGAATGCCTCGGCGGCCTTGCGGGCGAGGACGATCGCGGTGCGGGCCCACTGCGGCGTCGCCCCGGCCAGGCCACACGCCGGGGTGACGCCGATGCGGTCCCGCAGCGCCGAGCGGGGGAACCCGAGGCGGTCGGTCACCGCGGCCACCGCGGCGGCCACCTCCTCGGCCGACGGGCGCCGCTCGGGGGCTGTCGCGGCGACGACGCCGAGCATGACGACGCCGCCCGCCTCGACAAGCGCTGCGACACCGTCCAGATCCGCCGCGCGCAGCGTGTCCGCATTCACCGACACCGCGCCGATACCAGTGCGCCGCAGCAGGTCCCACGGCAGTCCCGGCGCGCAGCAGTGTAGCGCCACCTCGGCGCCCACCGTCGCGGCGCAGCTGTCGAGCAGAGCGCCCGCAACCTCCTCGTCCAGCGCGGGGACCGCGTTCAACGCGGTCACCCCGCTCAGCTGCCCGCCCAGCGCCGCCGGCAGCGACGGTTCGTCGAACTGCACCACCACCGGCGTCTCGAGCCGCCGAGTCAGTGCGGCGCGGTGCGCCGCGACGCCCTCGGCCAGCGAGGCCGCAAGGTCGCGCAGCGCGCCGGGGTCGGTGATCGCGCGGTGCCCGTTGGCCAGTTCGAGCCCGGCGGCCAGCGTGATCGGGCCGGGCGCCTGGACCTTGACCACGCGTCCCCCACCACGCAGACCGGCCGTCTCCCAGACCTCTTCGAGCGCGTCCATGTCCTCACCGAGCAGGCTGACGGCCCGGCGTGTCACCGCGCCGGGCCGGGCAGCGACGCGATAGCCCCGTGCCGTGATGTCGATGGCCACGTCGACCAGCAGCGCGCCGGCCCGGCCGAGCAGGTCGGCGCCCACACCGCGGGCGGGTAACTCGGCGATGTGGGCGAGCGCGCCCGCCAACTCGCCGACGATGACTTCGGCCGCCTGCCGCGGCGCGGTTCCCGGCCACGGACCCACGCCGGTGGCGGTCGCGAAGGCACTCACCGGGCAACAGTATTCGACGCCACGTCAGGTGCGCCCAGCCAGGGGTGTCTGCCGGGGCCCGCCCGCTTTGGCCACCTGCCCCGACGAGGCCGGTCTGACGGTCGGCTCCACGCTTGACGGCGGCCCTGCGTCGACGACGCCAGAGGTGTCCAGGTAACGTGCGAGGTGGATAGACGACGGTGGCGGTCATCTCGGTGGTTAACAACCCGAAGTCGGACGCCGGCGGGGAGCGGATCCTTGTGCGCCACGACATCGGCCAACCGCCCCGGCTGCTCCCCGGTCAGGGTGCTGCCGATGCCTCAGCCGGCAACGCGCCCGCGGCGGTCCGATCCACCGCCCGCATGGGAATAAGTCGGCGCGTCGCCTTATTTGTGCACGGGTTGGCAACGATCGACGGCGCCCGACTGAGGACCCGCGCCGGCGATGGTGGCGCTGCCGATCACCTCGTCGCCGCCGGAATCGGGCCGGTACAGCACCAGCGTCTGGCCGCGCGCCACCCCGCGCAGCGGGTCACGCAGCCGCACGAGCAACTCGTCTCCAACCAATTCCGCTACCGCACTTGCCGTTTCACCGTGCGCCCGCACCTGGACCGCACACTCGATCGCACCGTCCGGCGCGGCGCCGGCGGTGAACACCGGTGAGCGACCGACCAACTCGACGACGTCGAGGTCGGTCACGCCGCCCACCCGGACCGTGGCGGTCTCCGCGTCGATCTCCGTCACGTAGCGCGGGGCGCCGTCGGGCCCCGGCCCGGCAATGCCCAGGCCCTTGCGTTGCCCGACGGTGAAGCCGTACACCCCGTCGTGGGTCGCCAGCACGGTGCCGTCGGCGTCGACCACGGTGCCGGTCCGCACACCGAGGCGCTCGCCGAGGAAAGTCCGGGTGTCGCCGGACGGGATGAAGCAGATGTCGTGGCTGTCCGGTTTTTCGGCGACCGCCAGCCCGCGCCGGGCGGCCTCCGCGCGGATCTGCGGTTTGGGCGTGTCCCCTATCGGGAACGCCGCGTGGCGCAGTTGCCCGCTGCTCAGCACGGCCAGCACATAGGACTGGTCCTTGTCGCGGTCGACGGCGCGGCGTAGCCGCCCCCCCGACAGCCGGGCGTAGTGGCCCGTCGCGACGATGTCGAAGCCCAGGGCGAGCGCCTTGGCCGACAGCGCCGAGAACTTGATCCGCTGGTTGCAGCGCACACACGGGTTGGGTGTCTCGCCGCGCGCGTAGGACGACACGAAGTCGTCGATCACCTCGGCTTCGAACCTCTCAGCGAAATCCCATACGTAAAAAGGGATTCCGAGGACATCGGCGACCCGGCGCGCGTCCGAGGCGTCCTCCCTGGAACAGCAGCCGTGTGAACCTGTGCGCAGCGCGTCGGGTGCGGCCGACAGCGCCAGGTGGACCCCCACCACCTCGTGCCCGGCGTCGACCATACGGGCGGCGGCCACCGAGGAGTCCACTCCGCCGCTCATCGCAGCGAGGACCTTCACCGAGACGCCTCCGCGGCGGCCAGAGCGGCCCTGCGGGCGCGGTCCACCGCACCGGGTAGCACCCGCAACAGCGCGTCGACGTCCGCGTCGACACTGGTGTGGCCCAACGAGAACCGCAGCGAGCCGCGGGCACTGGCCGGGTCGGCGCCCATCGCGAGCAGCACGTGCGACGGCTGCGCGACACCGGCCGTGCAGGCCGATCCCGTAGAACACTCAATCCCGTTGGCGTCCAACAACATCAGCAGAGCATCACCTTCGCAGCCGCGAAAGATGAAGTGCGCGTTGCCGGGTAGCCGCAGGTGGTCGCGGGCACCGCTGAGGCTGACGTCGTCGACGGCGGCCAGCACGCCGTCCACCAGCCGGTCCCGCAACGCCCGCAGCCGCGCGCCCTGCACCTGCAGTCCGTCCACCGCGATCTGGACCGCCGCCGCCATCCCGACGGTACCGGCGACATCTGCTGTGCCGGAACGGATGTCGCGTTCCTGTCCGCCGCCGTGCAGCAGCGGCACACAGCCGACGTCCCGGCGCAGCAACAACGCCCCCACCCCCGGGGGCCCACCGAACTTGTGCGCGGTCAGGCTCACCGCCGACAGCGCGCCGGCGGAGAAGTCCACGGGCAGCTGGCCCACGGCCTGCACGGCGTCGCTGTGCATCGGGACACCGAATTCGGAGGCGACGGCGGCGAGCTCGGCGACGGGCATCACGGTGCCCACCTCATTGTTGGCCCACATCACCGACACCAACGCGACGTCGTCGTGGGTCTGCAGCACCTCACGCAGCGCGGCCGCCGAGACCGATCCGTCGGGAGACGTGGGCAGCCAGGTCACCCGGGCGCCCTCGTGTTCGACGAGCCAGGTCACCGCGTCCAGGACGGCGTGGTGTTCGACCTCGGTCGTCACGATGCGGCGGTGGCGGGGGTCAGCGTCACGCCGGGCCCAGTAGATGCCCTTGACCGCCAGGTTGTCACTCTCGGTGCCGCCCGCGGTGAAAATCACCTCCGACGGGCGTGCGCCCAACCGATCGGCAATGAGCTCGCGGGACTCCTCGATCCGCCGCCGCGCCGCCCGCCCGCTGGTGTGCAACGAGGACGCGTTGCCGACCGTGCCGAACACGCCCGCCATCGCCTCGACGGCGGCGGGGTACATCGGGGTGGTGGCAGCGTGATCCAGGTAGACCATGACGCGCCCCACGTTACCTGGCCCCGAAACTGCCCCGAACTTCGCAGCGGGCCGCGGAGTCAGGCCACCAGCACGCGTCCGTCGCCCTGGCGCCGGGAGGCCGCCGCGGCCACCGCGGACTGGCAGCGGCCGGCCAGGTCCCGCCGGTCGCCGCCCGGCAGCTGCAGCGCTTCGACCTGCACCCGCGCCAGCGTGCGGCGCACCGTGAGCAGCCGGCGGATCGAGCGCGGCAGCGTCTCGTCGCCGACGAAAGCCGGCACCGTCGACACACTGCCGTCGGCGTGGTGGTAGGTCAGCCGCAGCGGCTGCACCGGGCGACCGGCGTCGATGGCGGCCTGGAACATCGCCGGGTAGAACGACCCGCGGCCCCGGTGCGCACCGCGGGGCCGCCCGCACCAGGTGGTGCCCTCGGGGAAGGCCACGACAGTCTGGCCCGCGCGCAGCCGGCCGGAGACGGCGTCGACCACCGCGGGCAGGCGCCGCAGGCTGGACCGCTCGATCGGGATGACCTTCAGGATGCGGGCCACCATCCCCGTCCCGCGCCCGGCGAACATGTCGGCGCGCGCCACGAACGACCCGGGCAGCACCGATCCGATGGCGAAGACGTCCAGCCACGAGATGTGGGGGCTGACCACCAGGACCCCGCTCAGGTTGCGGATCGGGTTTCCCGACACCGCGATCCGCACGCCGAAACAGCGCAGCACCAGTCGGCAGTAGAGGCGCTGGATGCGCGTCCGGCCCGGGACCGGCACCGCCAGCAGCGGCAGCCCCGGCGCCAGCAGCAGCGCCAGCGTGCAGCGCGACGCCACCCGCAGCGCCACCCGCACGCGTGACTTGTCATCGGCGGTGCCCGTGCAGATGCAGCCGGCGCCGCACTTGTTGGAGGGCAGCCAGGCGTGGCCGGTGGCTGGATTCACCGCAGGCCGCCGGCCGGGTCGGAGGTCAGTTGGGCGGCCGCCGAGACCGACCGCAGCCTTCGCAGGTAGCGGATGTCGGCGCGCCGCTTGTCCAGCAGGACGCAGAAGTCCCCGACGCCGAAGGCCGGATCGTGGGCGGGCTCGCCACAGACCTGGGCGCCCAGCCGCAGGTAGCCGCGCAGCAGGGCGGGAACCGACGGCCGCGCCGGCGCTGGGATGTCGTCGATGGACCTGCCGTCGACGACCACCGGCCGGTGCGGGTGCACACGGTACTGCGGCGGGGCGGCGTGTCGGCCCAGGATGAAGTCGCGGACCCCACGCAGCCGGCTGCCCGGCACCTCGTCACCGGAGTCGTCGCTGATCGGCACCGAAACGCAGCCGGTGACGCAGTCGTAGTCACAGCGGTCCAGGTAGGCCAGGATGCCGGCCCACATCAACAGCACCACGGCGCCGTTGCGATGGCCGTCACGCACCACGGCGCGGCCCATCTCCACCAGCGACGGCCGCAGTGGGTCGAATGCGCGCAGGTCGAACTCGGTCTCGGTGTAGAGCCCGCCCGCCGCGATCGCGCCCGCCGGCGCCAGCATCCGGTAGCAACCCACCAGCTCGCCGCTGTCGTCGTCACGGACCAGCAGGTGGTCGCAGAACTCGTCGAACCGGTCGACGTCGCGCCGTTCGTAGCCACTGGGCGGCAGGACGAAACCGGGGGTGCTGCTGAGCACGTCGTATCGGAGCCGCTGCGCGGCCTCGATCATGACGGGGTCGGTGGACAGCAGCAGGGAGTAGCGGGGACCGGTCGGCGCGCTCGCCGCCGCACCGTCCGGTTCGTCGCTGGGTATGAGGACCGAAGCAATGCTCATGTCACGACCGTGTCGCAACCATTCGGCGAGTCGGCATCGGCACGCTGACGTGTCGGTGCACGTCAGATGACGAAATGCACGCACACGGAGGCGCCGGGCCCGGCGGCGGTCGCCCTGACGCCCACCGGGGAAGGCCCGTTCACGTAGCCGCCACCGACCGTTCCGAAGGGGCGTGACCGCCGCGACGCCGTGCGCCCAGCCCGCCGGCTGGTACGTCTGCCGACGCGGGGAAAGCTCAGCCCTTGCGGGCCTTGATCGCCTCCGTCAGCTGCGGGGCCACCTTGAACAGGTCGCCGACGATCCCGTAGTCGGCGATCTCGAAGATGGGCGCCTCTTCGTCCTTGTTGACGGCCACGATCGTCTTCGACGTCTGCATGCCGGCTCGGTGCTGGATCGCCCCGGAGATGCCCAGCGCGATGTAGAGCTGCGGGGACACCGTCTTGCCGGTCTGGCCGACCTGGAACTGGCCGGGATAGTAGCCGGAGTCCACCGCGGCGCGCGACGCCCCGACGGCTGCACCGAGCGAGTCGGCGAGCTCCTCGACCACGCGGAAGTTCTCGGCGCTCCCGACGCCGCGGCCCCCGGAGACCACGATGGCGGCCTCGGCCAGCTCTGGACGGTCGCCGGCGACCGCGGGCTCGCGGGCGGTGATCTTGGTGGCGTTCTCGGCGGCGGCCGGCACCTCGACGCTGACCTGCTCGCCCGCCCCGGCCTGTGGCTGCGCCTCGATCGCGCCGGCGCGGACCGTGATCACCGGGGTGTCGCCGTTGGCCTGCGCCTCGACGGTGAACGCGCCACCGAAGATGGAGTGGACGGCTTGGTTGCCCTTCTTGACCTCGATCACGTCGACCAGTAGCCCCGAGCCGATCCGGGCGGCGAGGCGGCCCGCGATCTCCTTGCCGTCGATGT
>CAYVQQ010000097.1:0-10649 GCA_964453085.1 uncultured Mycobacterium sp. | reverse complement strand
AGAGCTGTCCTGACCCGGGGCGTCTCTCGACGTTCGGGGTCAGTGGCCTGTGTCCATGCAGACGCCTCACCTACCGAGGTGCTTACCGGTCCATGTTCGCACCGCCACCCTTCAGGCGTCAAATGCCCGCGTTGAGGGAGCACATGCTGGAGGAGTCGCCGCCGATGACCGCCCGGGAGCGCACCGCTGTGACGAGCGAGTGCTGTACGTGCGAGTCCCCGACGAAAGCTCGGTCGGCGTCATCGGTGTGGGGCAAGGCCTACTTCACCGACTCCTCGAGCCACGGCGTCAGCCACTGCACCCCTTCGGGGGTGAGATGCACGCCGTCGCTGCGCACCTTGATGCCGTCGACCTTGGCGGTGTAAACGCCGTCCGGGCAGAGCTTCTTGTTCAGATCGAGGATCTGGACGCCGGGGTGCCGGCTCACCGCCTTGCGTAGCATGGCGTTCCATCGGTTGACCCGGTCGGGCTGGTCCTCGGGGTACAGTCGCCCGTCCGGCTTCTCCCCGCCCCGGCTGTAGGGTACGGTGGCGACCATCACACGAGCTCCTGTGGAGCCGGCGATATCCAGCGCCCGTTGCAGTTCCGCGTTGAGGTAGGAATCGAACGTCGGGTCGCCGATGTGGGTCCACTGCCCCTCATTGACGCGGTCCACCGTCTCCCAGCGGCCGATTATCAGCAGCGCCACGTCTGGCTGGTCCTGACCGACCTGGCGAGACCAGCGCATCGGCCAGTCGTCGCATTCGGCCCGCTGTTCCAGCGTCTGACCGACATAGCGGTACGGCGTGCCGCGCACGAGGCTGCAGCCGATGACGGTGTGGTCGAGGAACGTGAACCCCGGCGTCGGGGGCAGGAAGTGCATCCAGGTCCACCCGATCGAATCGCCGAACACCGAAACGGTGAAGGGGCGGTGGGGGTCTCGCGGCCTGGGCGCCGCGCGACTCGCCTCGGGCGGCGACGGCGAGACGGCCGCGACTGCGGACACGCCGGGCGGCAGATCGCCCTCGCGCAACGCCGGTCCGGTGCCCACGGGGACGACCAGCAAGGTAACGGCCGCAGCGCTGGCCACGGTCGCCGCGGCCAGCGGCAGCAGCGGCACCCGCGCCGGGCGCCACCGCCGGATCGGTTGCTCGATCAACCACCACGACGCGGCCGCCACCGCAAGGGTGGCCGCGCACCGGACGGCGAACAGCCGCGGCCCGTCCCAGCCGGTACGCGCGCCGTTGAGTGCCAAGAAGATCGGCCAGTGCCACAGGTAGACGCCATAGGAGATGGTGCCCAGCCACACCAGAGGGCGCAGCGCCAGCACGCGGGCCACCATCCCGCGCTGCTCCAGCGCCACCGGGGCGACCACCAGAACGGCCGCGAGGGCGACCCCGATCAGCAGGCCGTGGCGGAACTCCCCGGCGGCGCCGGTGGCGCAGTGGACCGCGGCAGCCAGTCCCGCCAGACCCAGCGGCGGCAGCACCCGGGCGGCCCGCCGCCCCCACCGGCTCCGGATCAGGCACCACCCGCGGTTCAGCGACTGCCAGTCCCGAACCAGCAGCGCCGCCGCGGCGGCTCCGACGAGCAGCGCCTGCACGCGGGTGTCGGTGCCGAAGTAGATCCGGTCGCGCGTGCCGTCGGAGACGAAGACGACGGCGGCCGCCGCCGAGGCGAGCGCCCCGGCCGTGGCGAGTAGGAATACGGTGAACCGCACCCCGCCCACGGTGGCCCGTGTCGACCTCCGCCGGGCCCGCGCGGCCAGCGCCAGCGTCACGGCTATGAGCACCAACGGCCAGACGAAGTAGTACTGCTCCTCCACGCCCAGGGACCAGGTGTGCTGCAGCGGCGAGGGCGGGGCACCCTGGGTGAAATAGTCGGTCTTCTGCGCCACGAACCGCCAGTTCGCGGCCCAGCAGAACGCGGCGATCGCATCGCCGCGCAATCCGGTCAGCGCCTGGTACGGGAGCAGATCGCGGGCCGCGGCCACCGTGAGCACCATCAACACCAGGGCCGGCAGCAGGCGCCGCGCCCGCCGTATCCAGAAGCCGGTCAGGTCGATCCGACACGTCCGCTCGAGCTCGTCCAGCATCAGCGCCGTGATCAGGAACCCGCTCAGGACGAAGAAGACGTCAACGCCGACGAACCCGCCGGCCACGCCCGGGACGCCGCCGTGACCGGCAAGCACCAGTGCGACCGCGATCGCGCGCAGCCCGTCCAGGGCGGGAATCCCGCCGCGCCGCTCCGGCCGGTCCCGGGCTGCAAGCCTGCCCACCCGGCGCACCGGGGCGACCCACCGGCGCCGCCCAGCGTCAAGATCCGGCGCGGAAACCCCGCCCGGCTCAGCGCTCTCTGCTAACGCGCCCCGACCACCCTGCTGCCCGGCGCCACGGTTGATGCCGATACGTCGCTGCCCCTCCTCTTGACCGCAGCCAGCTTAGATTCGCGCCGCGGGGATCACGGAGATGACACGCGGCGAAGCCCGGGCGCTTTTCCGG
This sequence comes from uncultured Mycobacterium sp., assembly GCA_964453085.1. Lineage (GTDB taxonomy): Bacteria > Actinomycetota > Actinomycetes > Mycobacteriales > Mycobacteriaceae > Mycobacterium. Next base: position 8,169 of record CAYVQQ010000097.1, on the reverse strand, counting down.
CGTGGCCGACCGCCTGAGCCACACGCAGCGCCGGGTAGTCGGCCCTCCTGCGACCAGGTCACGAAGGCCATGCGCCCTACCCCACCATAAATCCCGCTCTGTGCGTCACTTGCGGTCGACGATGGTCTTGCCGATGACCTCATCAATTCATCACACGACTATGCATCAGCCTTGGCATCCAGTTTGGCGTCGGCCCGTCACGGGTATGGTCATGTCTACCTGTCAGCCCATCGTGGGTTAATCATGTCGACAGGGTTCCGCCGTCGGCGTATTCGACCACGTGTAATGCAAGGAAAAGCAAGGCCACGGATTGGGGGTGATTGGATTGTCGAGTGCGGCCTCCCGGGTGCTGCGACCGCAGTCACGGTTCACCAGGATGCGAGCCGGGTTGTTCGGAGAGGTGCTGTCTGAGTTCTTTGGCACATTCCTCCTGATTTTGCTGGGCGACGGCACGGTCGCCGTCGCCGTTGTCGGTTTGCCGGCTTCGGGTCGACAGAACCTGCATCTGATACCGTTCGGTCCGGCGAATTGGTTGATCATCGTGTTCGGATGGGCGTTTGCTGTCGCCTTCGCCGTCTACGTCGCCGGCGGGATCAGCGGTGCGCATCTCAATCCAGCGGTTTCACTCGCCTTCGCGCTGCGACGGAATTTCAACTGGAAAAAGGTCATTCCCTACGCGATGGCACAGACTGCCGGGGCATTCTGTGGAGCGGCGGTGGTATATGTGGTTTATGCGCCGGCGATCAACAGCTTCAACGCGGGCGCTCATCTGGCCAGGCCTTGTTCGGAGGACACGTATTCGATCTTCGCGACGTTTCCAGCCAAATACTTCGACGGTAGCTATATTGGCCCGTTGGTCGATCAGGTCGTCGGTACCGCAATTCTCATCGCGCTGATCGCCGCTTTGATAGACCATCGTAACCAGGCTCCCGCGGGCAATATGGCACCCCTGCTGATGGGCCTAGTCGTCGCCGCGATCAACTTCTCCTACGGTACGAACGCCGGAGCCGCGCTCAACCCGGCCCGTGACATCGGGCCGCGGCTGTTCGCCTACCGGGCGGGCTGGGGAAGGTTGGCCTTCTCCGGTGACTACGGCCCGACGCACCAATACTGGTGGATCCCGATTGCCGGTCCGCTGGTCGGGGGTGTCATCGGCATCCTCGTCTACGACTTCTTCATCGGTCACGTGCTGGACACACGCGCAACCATGCTGCGGCCACCTGAACCGGGCGTGGCGCCCCCACCTGTCGCCGCGGCCGCGTCGACGGTGGCCGGCCCGGTCGCCATTGGGCTGCACGGTGCGGCCCTGCGCGAGTCTGCATGAGCCCGGTGATCGTCAACCCTGGCGCAGCTTCTCAACTGCGGACACATGTCTGGTTTCTGGTGACGTCACCGTCGCCGGGCCCGCCGTGGTGGCGCCCGACGTAGGCTTCGGCGCGCATACGCTCCGCAATGTGCGGGTGATGCAGTTCGAACGCGGGCCGCTCGGAGCGGATGCGGGGCAGTTCGGTGAAGTTGTGCCGCGGCGGGGGGCAGCTGGTCGCCCATTCCAGGGAGTTGCCGTATCCCCACGGGTCGTCGACGGTCACCGGCTCGCCGTAGCGCCAGCTTTTGAAGACGTTCCACACGAACGGAAGCATCGAGGTCGCCAGAATATAGGTCCCGATGGTGGAGACGACGTTGAGCCCGGTGAAGCCGTCGGTGGGCAGGTAGTCGGCGTAGCGGCGCGGCATGCCCTTGTCCCCGAGCCAGTGTTGCACCAAGAACGTGGTGTTGAAACCAATGAAGGTCAGCCAGAAATGCAGCTTGCCCAGCCGCTCGTCAAGCAGGCGGCCGGTCATCTTCGGGAACCAGAAGTAGATGCCGGCGAAGGTGGAGAACACGATGGTGCCGAACAGGGTGTAGTGGAAATGGGCGACCACGAAGTAGCTGTCGGTGACATGGAAGTCCAACGGAGGGCTGGCAAGCAGCACCCCGGTCATACCGCCCAGCAGGAACGTGACCAGGAATCCGATCGCGAACAACATCGGTGTTTCGAAGGTGAGTTGGCCTTTCCACATGGTGCCGATCCAGTTGACGAACTTGATCCCGGTGGGCACCGCGATCAGATATGAGGTGATGCTGAAGAACGGCAACAGCACCGCTCCGGTGGCGAACATGTGATGCGCCCACACCGCCATCGACAAGCCCCCGATCGCCAACGTCGCATATACCAAGGTGGTGTAGCCGAACACCGGTTTGCGGCTGAACACCGGGATGATTTCGGTGACGATGCCGAAGAACGGCAGGGCGACGATGTAAACCTCGGGGTGGCCGAAGAACCAGAACAGGTGCTGCCACAACAGGACACCCCCGTTGGCGGGATCGTAGACATGGGCTCCGAGGTGACGGTCGGCGGCCAGGCCGAACAACGCGGCCGTCAGGGGCGGGAAGGCCATCAGCACCAAGACCGAGGTCACCAAGATGTTCCAGGTGAAGATCGGCATTCGGAACATCGTCATCCCCGGTGCGCGCATGCACACGACGGTGGTGATCATGTTCACCGCTCCCAGGATGGTGCCCAGACCAACCACGATCATGCCGGTGATCCACAAATCCCCACCCGAGCCGGGGGCGTGGACCGCATTGCTCAGCGGCGTGTAGGCAGTCCAGCCGAAATCCGCAGCCCCTCCCGGAGTGATGAACCCGGACATCACGATCAGCGAGCCGAACAAAAACAGCCAATACGACAGGGCGTTGAGCCGGGGGAACGCCACATCCGGGGTCCCGATCTGCAGCGGCAACACCAGATTGGCGAACCCGAACACGATCGGGGTGGCATACAACAACAACATGATGCTGCCGTGCATGGTGAACAATTGGTTGTACTGCTCGTTGGACAAAAACTGCAGCCCCGGCGCTGCCAACTCGGTGCGCATCAACAGCGCCATCAACCCGCCGACGAAAAACAATCCGTAGCAGGTGACCACATACATGATCCCGATCTGCTTGTGATCGGTGGTCGTCACCAGCCGATAGACCAGGTTGCCCTTGGGGCCCAGCCGATTCGGATACGGCCGCCGCGCCTCGATCACCTGCTCCGTCGCCGTCATCGCGCCTCCCGTCTCGTCCTTCGAGCGCAAATCAACGATCGCCGCCGACTCGTCCGAGAAGGCGGTCTCTGCATCGGCGGTCGACCGTCATCACGCCTGCCATCCCGCTCAGATCGCACGCCACCGAGCGGATGGACAGTCTGTACCCCGCACCGGACGAAACAAACGACACGCCGCCCGGCAGACCACGTTGGCGTGTGCAGACTGCGGCCGGCCCCCGGCCCAATCGGCCCCGTCGGTGTCCATTCTCGCTCGGTTAGATGCCGTGCGCACCGGGTAGTCCTGCAGACGGCTACCGAATGCCTATCAGCCCATGTCAATCCCGCAGCCAGGAGGGGTGTCGATGTTTTTGCACAACAAAAATTTGATGTACACGGTTCGTGTCGACGAACCCGACCCGCAGTTCGCCAAGTTGCTTCTCGAACAATTCGGCGGTCCCAACGGAGAGCTCGCCGCGGCGATGCGCTACTTCCTGCAGGGTTGGAACGAACCCGACGGGGCAAGGCGCAGCATGCTGCTCGACATCGCCACCGAAGAACTCTCCCACCTGGAGATGGTGGCCCAAACCTTGACGCTGCTCCTCAAAGGATCGCCATCCGAACTTGTCGATCAAGTCGAAGGAACCTATCTTGGCGAACTCCTAGACGGTGACATGCCCGCCGCGGCCACACTGGCGCTCAACAGCGGCGCCAATGTCCTCGGCGGCGGCGGTGCCCGGCTGACCGACTCCCAAGGCACCCCGTTCAGCGCGGCTTTCATTGACACTCTCGGGGAACCGACGGCTGACCTGCGCTCCGACATCGCCGCGGAGGCCCGCGCCAAAATCGTCTACGAGAGGCTGATCAAACTCACCGACGACAACGGCGCCAAAGACACCCTGACCTTTCTGATGACCCGCGAGATCGCGCATCAGAAAATGTTCGAAGCCGCCTTGGCTGCAATGGATTCCAATTTCCCGCCCGGCACACTGCCCGGCGACGAAAAATTGGGCCACACCTACGTCGCCGACTCCGGAGACTTCGGCGCACCCAACGGAGACACAAAAGGAGACGCGCAGGGCTTCAACCTCGCCGAATCCAACACCACCTGGGGCTTCACCCTCGACAACCAACCCACCCGACACGCTGCCCGCCAAGAAGTCCTCTGACACCGCACGACCCCGGGCCCGTGCGCCCCGGTGCGGTTCCCCGAAATCTTGGCAGCGCGGGCTTCCGGACATCTGGACATCTGGTGGTCCCCGCACGGTGTCCCCGCATGTGTTCGGTGTCAGTGCGAGGGCGCCCGTGCGAACTCGGTGAGGACCGCCGCGCAGAAGGCCGGCAGATCCTTCGGCGAGCGACTGGTGATGAGGTTGCCGTCGACGACGACGTCCTCGTCGACGGCGTCGGCGCCCGCGTTGCGCAGGTCGGTGCGGATGCTCGGGTACGACGTCAGCCTGCGCCCCGCCGCCACCCCGGCCTCCACCAGCGCCCAGGGGCCGTGACAGATCGCGGCCACCGGTTTTCCGGATACCACGAAGTCCCGTACGAACGAGACGGCGGCGTGATCGAGGCGCAGCTTGTCCGAGTTCACCGTCCCGCCGGGCAGCACGAGGCCGTCGAACTCACCGGCGGAGACGTCGGACACCACCCGGTCGACCGAGAAGGTCCCGGCCGGCTCGAGATCATGGTTGCGCGCCTGGATCTCGCCGGCCTTCAACGACACGACCTCTACCTGGGCGCCCGCCCCGGTCAGCGCCGCGCGCGGCTCCTCCAGTTCGACCCTCTCCACGCCGTCGGTGGCCAGGATGGCGACTTTCTTGCCGTGCAACGTCTCTGGCATTCCGCGCTCCTCCGATGGTTGCGTGTCCTGGCCGTCATCCGGTGTCCACACCACCGGGTGACGGCTGCTGGCACCGTTGAGTGATTTCACCAAAGTCATTGTCGCTCTGTCACAATCGTTGTCGCTCCGGCGCTCCGGAGCTTCTGTCCTCCTCAGCCGGAGGCAGCCCGCAGCGCCTCGAGCAGCGGCTCGGCGATCTCGGCGAGGAACCGGTCCTGGGTCTGCCCACCGATCTGGACGAGGGCGACGTCGGTGAACCCCGCCTCCCAGTAGGGCCGCGCCGCCTCGACGATCGCGTCCAGGTCCGGGCCGCACGGGATGGTCGCGGCGACATCCTCGGGCCGCACGTACCGCGTCGCGGCGGCGAAGCCGGCCGGCGTCGGCAGGTCGGCGTTGACTTTCCAGCCGCCGGCGAACCACCGGAACTGATCGTGCGCACGTGCGACGGCTGCGTCGCGATCGGGATCCCAGCTCACCGGGATCTGCCCGACGACGCGCCCGCTGCCGGCCATGCCGGCGGCCCGGCGGACGCCGTGCCACGCGTGAACGAGATCACCGTCGGGCTCGGTCGCGATCATGTGGTCGCTGAGCCTGGCGAACCGCTCGACGGCCTTCATGCCTCCCATCGCGACCCCGATGCCGACCGGGACCTCAGGCACGTCCCACAGCCGCGCCGAGTCGAACTCGAAATAGTCGCCGCGCCAGCTGACCAGTTCGCCGGTGAACAGTTCGCGGATGATCGCGATGGCCTCGCACAGCATCTCGTGTCTGCGCTCGACGGACGGCCACCCCTCGCCCGCGACGTGTTCATTGAGGTTCTCCCCGCTGCCCAGGCCGAGGGTGAACCGCCCGCCGGACAAAATCTGCACGGTGGCCGCCATCTGGGCGACGATCGCCGGGTGATACCGCATCGTCGGGCAGGTCACGTAGGAGTACAGGTCGACCCGCTCGGTGGCATGGGCCACGGCGCCCAGCACCGTCCACGCGTGCGGGGCGTGGCCCTGCGAAACCAGCCACGGCGAGAAGTGGTCGCTGCACACCTCGAAGTCAAAGCCGCGCTCTTCGGCCGCAACCGCATGCCGCACAAGGTCTTTCGGTCCACTCTGCTCGGTCATCAGGGTGTAGCCAAAGTTCGTCATAGCGCCCTGACTACCCCGGCTGGTCGGCGGCTAACCGCGGCCGGGCGCGGACCGGTGACACCCGGCCCCCCACCCGGCCGCCGCTCAGCGGCGTCACAGGCGCTCTTTGACCGCCGCGGACAGGCGGGCCCCGTCGGCCTTGCCGGCCGCGATCGCGGTGGCCGCCTTCATCACCAGCCCCATCTGCTTCATCCCCGGGCGCTCCCCGATCTCCTCGGCCACCTGGGCGATCGCCGTGTCGGCGACGTCGGCCACCTCGGCCTCGGTCAGCGGTGTGGGCAGGTACTCGTCGATCACCCGGGCCTCGGCGTGCTCATTGGCGGCCAGGTCGCCGCGGCCGTTCTGGGTGTAGATCTCGGCGGCCTCGCCACGCTTGCGGGACTCTCTGGCGAGCAGCTTGACGACGTCGTCGTCGGTGAGCTCCTTGGCCTGCTTGCCGGAGACTTCCTCGGTCTGGATTGCGGCGAGCACCATGCGCAACGTCGCCGTGCGCAACTTGTCCTGCGTCTTCATCGCCTGGGTCAGGTCTGCCCGAATCCGGGCCTTGAGTTCCGCCATAGCTGGAACGGTACGCGCCAGGGCGATCGCGGAGATTGAGAATTCGCCCGGCCGCCGACAGGATGGAGGCCATGACGAACGACGGGCCCGGCCGCCCGGGCTGCCCCGGCTGCGAAGGCCGCCCGAGTTGGTGAACGCGCCCCCGCCCGGCTACAACCCACAGAGCGGCTACAACCCACAGAGCGGCTACAACCCACAGAGCGGCTACCCGTACGGCTATGGCCCGCCGCAGTACGGCTCGCCATATGGTTCCCCGTATGGTTACGCCCCGCCGTACCGGCCGCCGGCGGCCGTCAAACCCGGGATCATCCCGTTGCGGCCGTTGACCCTCAGCGAGATCTTCAACGGGGCGGTCGGCTACATCCGCGCCAACCCGGGGGCCACGCTCGGGCTGACCGCGATGGTCGTCGTGGTCATGCAGATCGTCACGCTGGTCACCACCCTCGGACCGCTGGCCGCCCTCGGCCGCGTCACCACCGAACCGCCGGGCGAGGCGAGCCCCGCAATGGTGGGTGCCTTCATGGCATCGGTGGCCGTCAGCCTGCTGATCACCTGGCTGGGCGGCATGCTGCTGTCCGGGATGCTCACCGTCATCGTCGGGCGCGCGGTGTTCGGGTCGACGATCACCATCGGCGAAACCTGGGCCAAGATCCGCGGACGGCTGCTCCCGCTGCTCGCCCTGGCACTGCTGGAGGCCGCCGCGGTGGCAACCCTCGGCGGCCTGGTGGCCGTCGCGGCCGCGGTCCTCCAGGCGGCCGGCGGCGGCGCGGCCACCGTCGTGTTCGGGCTCCCACTGCTGCTCGGCATCCTGGCGCTGCTGGTGTACCTGTACACGGCGCTGCTGTTCGCGCCGGTGCTGATCGTGCTGGAGCGGTTGCCCGTCACCGGCGCCGTCACCCGCTCGTTCAGATTGGTCCGCACCGGCTTCTGGCGGGTGCTGGGCATCCGAACACTGACCTTCGTCGTGGCTACCGTCGTTGCGAGCGCGATCGCCGCGCCGTTGACCATCGCGGGTCAGCTGATGCTGGGCCAGGACGCGTCCACGGCCCTCGTGGTCCTCGGCACCGCACTCGCCTCCATCGGATCGGCGATCGGCCAGATCGTCACCGCCCCGTTCAACGCCGGGGTCGTCGCGCTGCTCTATACCGACCGCCGCATGCGGGCCGAGGCGTTCGACCTGGTGCTGCAGACCGGAGCCGCGGCCGGGCCGTACGCGGCCGCAGCCACCGACCACCTCTGGCTGACCCGGCCCCTGTGAGGCCGAGCTAGGACCATCCGCCAGTGCCTTCCATCGACATCGACCGCGATGCCGCGCACCGGGCCGCGCAGATCGAACTGGACAAGCCCGTCTATTCCCTTGGATCGGTGCTGCAGCAGCTGTCCGACTGGGTCGACGAACAGCTCTACCGGCTGCTGGAGAAGGTTTCGTCCCTGCCGGGCGGATGGTTCACCGCCGCGGTGCTGTTCATCCTGCTGGCGGTCGTGACGGTGGTCGCCGTCCGCGTCGCGCGCCGCACGTTGCGTACCCGCCGCGGTGTGACCGCGCTGTTCGAGACCAC
>CAYVQQ010000096.1:0-10708 GCA_964453085.1 uncultured Mycobacterium sp. | reverse complement strand
GCGCACCGCGACATCCGGGACGGCCCAGAGGCTGACACCGAGGTAGCTGACCGCCAGGCTGGCGGCGGCCAGCAGCGCCGCCAACACGCGCAGCGCCCACCCGCGCACCGCCAGCGCCGCGACGGCGGCCGCCAGCATCAGCAGCGCCAGCGGCAGCAGCGCCGTCGACCACGCCGCGCCGGTCAAGGTCACCCGCTTGGGCGGGCCCAGGCCGTCGAACGAGCGGACCGCCACCCAAGGCAGCCGCGCGGCGGCCCACAGCGCGCCGGCGGCGACCACCAGCAGTACCTGCGCGATCCGGATCGACGGCCGGGTCCGCCGGTCACCGGTCACGTCGCATCGGGAGCGGTCAGAGTCTCGGCGGCGGCGATCGCATTCAGCACCGCGCGCGCCTTGTTGGACGCCTCGGTGTACTCGTAGGGTCCGTTGGAGTCGGCCACCACCCCACCGCCGGCCTGCACGTAGGCGGTGCCGTCGCGCATCAGCGCGGTTCGGATCGCGATCGCGAAGTCGGCGTTGCCGGCGAAGTCGAGGTAGCCGACCACCCCGCCGTACAAGCCGCGGCGCGTCTTCTCCACCTTCTCGATGAGCTCCATGGCCCGGACCTTCGGCGCCCCGGACAGCGTGCCCGCCGGGAAGCAGGCCGCCACCGCGTCCAGGGCCGTCCGGTGCTCGTCGAGCATCCCGGTCACCGTCGACACCAGGTGCATCACGTGGCTGTAGCGCTCGATGTGGCTGTAGTCCTCGACGCGCACGGTGCCCGGGGTGCAGACGCGGCCGAGGTCGTTGCGGCCCAGGTCGACCAGCATCAGGTGCTCGGCGCGTTCCTTGTCGTCGGCCAGCAGCTCCTTTTCCAGCAGCTGGTCCTCCTCCTCGTTGTGGCCCCGCCACCGCGTTCCGGCGATCGGATGCGTCGTCGCCCAGCCCTCGGCGACGGTGACCAACGCCTCCGGACTGGATCCGACGATCGAGAAATCCGTGCCGCCACCGCCGGTCGGGACGTGCAGCAGGTACATGTACGGACTCGGGTTGGTGGCCCGCAGCATTCGGTAGACGTCGATCGGCGCGACACCGGTGTCCATCTCGAAGCGCTGGGAGGGCACCACCTGGAAGGCCTCGCCGGCGGCGATCTGCTCGACGAGGTAGTCGACGATGGCCCCGTACTCCTCGACGGTTCGCTGCGCGCGGTACCGCGGCTCGGGCCTGCCGAACGTGGCGATCGCCGACGGCAGCGCCTGGCCCAGCGCCTTCGTCATCACGTCGAGCCGGTCCACCGCGTCGTCGTAGGCCTCGTCGACGCGCTCGTCGGTGCCGTTCCAGTTGACCGCGTTGGCGATCAGCGTGATGGTGCCTTCGTGGTGGTCGACCGCGGCCAGGTCTGTGGCCAGCAACAGCAGCATGTCGGGCAGGTGCAAGTCGTCGGCGGCCAGCTCGGGCAGTCGCTCCAGGCGCCGCACCAGGTCGTAGGCGAAGAACCCGACCATGCCGCCCGACAGCGGCGGCAGTCCGGGCAGCGCGGCGGTGGCCAGCAAGTCGAGCGTGGCCCGCAGCGCCTGCAACGGGTCGCCGCCGGTGGGTGCGTCCCGGGGCACGGCGCCCAGCCACACCGCCTGGCCGTCGCGCACGGTCAGCGCCGACGGCGCGCCGGCGCCGATGAACGACCAGCGCGACCAGGACCGGCCGTTCTCGGCCGACTCCAGCAGGAAGGTCCCCGGCCGGTTGGCGGCGAGTTTGCGGTAGGCCGACAGCGGCGTCTCACTGTCGGCGAGCACCTTGCGGGTCACCGGAACGACGCGGTGTTCTGCCGCCAGCCGGCGGAAGTCCTCCCGAGAAGTGGTGGCGGCGAAATGGTCGTGCACCGAACCATCCTCCCAGATGCGTCGCCGCGGTCCGCGGGCGTAACGCCACGGCGATCTGCGGCCCGCATTTTCGCCGTGGGGTTACGCTCGCGGGCGGCCTGCGGCGGACCCGGTGCGCGAAGACACGGGCACCACGACCATTGGGCGGCGATCCTCCTACATCGACCGCAGGACCGCGACCAGGAACTCGGAGTCTTCGGTGAACGGCCGCAGATCCCAGGTGGACAGCAGCAGGTCAGGTGTGAGCCGGGCGGCCGCCGCGTCGTCGAGGAACTGGCCGAACTCGTAGTCGCGCCCGGCGCCGAAGCCGATCACGGCGCGGCCGCCGGGCCCGAGGTGGGCGCGCACCCGGCTCAGCACCCGCCCGCGGGTGGTGGGGGCGACGAAAGCCATGACGTTGCCGGCCAGCACGATGACGTCGAACGGCTCGGCGATCCCCCGCGCGGGCAGGTCGAGTTCGGCGAGGTCGCCGACCAGGTACCGGGGTCCGGGATGATCCTGCTCGGCCGCCGCGATCAGCACCGGGTCGATGTCGACGCCGACGACGTCATGGCCGGCGGCCGCCAGGTATCCGCCCAGTCGCCCGGGTCCGCAGCCGGCGTCCAGGATGCGCGCACCGCGGGGCACCATCGCGTCGACGAGCCGGGCCTCGCCGGCCAGGTCCTCGCCGGCGCGGGCCAAGGAGCGGAAGCGCTCCACATACCAGTGCGAATGCCCGGGGTCGGCCGCGACCTTCTGCATCCAGATGTTTTGCTCGCCCACGCAACCCATTGTCGCAACACGGTCGGGATGCGCGAATGCCGATCCCGGCGGCACCGCCTCAGTAGCATGCACCCATGCCGAGCAGCGACGCCCTTGCCGAAGGTGACATGTTCGCCGGATACACCATCGTTCGGCGTCTGGGCGCCGGCGGGATGGGCCAGGTCTATCTGGCGCAGCACCCCCGGTTGCCGCGCCGCGACGCCCTGAAGATCCTGCCCGGGGATCTGACCGCCAACCTCGAGTTCCGGCAGCGTTTCAACCGGGAGGCCGACCTGGCCGCCGGCCTGTATCACGAGCACATCGTCGGCATCCACGACCGCGGCGAACACGAAGGGCGGCTGTGGATCTCGATGGATTACGTCGAGGGCACCGACGCCGCGCAGCTGCTGCGCGCCGACTATCCCTCCGGGATGCCCAAAGCCGATGTCGTCGAGATCATCGCGGCCGTCGCCGACGCGCTCGACTACGCCCACTCCTGCGGGTTGCTGCATCGTGACGTCAAACCCGCCAACATCCTGCTCGGGCGGACCGGGCCGCGCCGGCGGATCCTGCTCGGTGATTTCGGCATCGCGCGGCATCTGGGCGAGATCAGCGGGCTGACCGCGACGAACATGCTGGTGGGCACGGCCGCCTACTGCGCGCCCGAGCAGCTGCGCGGCGCCGACGTCGACCCGCGCGTCGACCAGTACGCACTCGGATGCACCGCGTTCAACCTGCTCACCGGGTCCGCGCCGTTTGTGCACTCCAACCCGGCGGTGGTGATCGGCCATCACCTGTCGACGCCGCCGCCGCGCGTCGGCGACCGGCGCCCGGACGCAGCGGAGCTCGACGCGGTCATCGCCAGGGCGATGGCCAAGCACCCCGACGAGCGCTTCGCCACGTGCAGGGACTTCGCGACGGCCCTGGCCGGCCAAGCGGCCACCGCGGCGACGCCCGTGACGCGCGTCGCCGCCGCCGCGCCGACGCAGGCGGTCGCGCGCCCGGCGGGGACGGCGCCCAAGGCCCGCCGTGGCCGATTGGGACCGGTCGGCGTGGTCGCGGCCCTCGGCGTGGTCGCGGCCGTCGCGGTGGCCGCGGTCGCCGGCGCGCACCTGCTGGGCGGGAGGACGCGCCCGCCGGCCGCCGCCGCCGCGGCGCCCTCGGCGCCGGGGCACCCGTCGTCGGCGGTGCCCCCCTCACCGGGGGTGATCACGCTGTCCACCCAGCTCACCGACCGGTCCGGCGTGCTGGGCCCCGCCGAGCGCGCGGCGGTCGACAGGGCGCTCACCAAGCTCCACGACGGCCGCGGCACCCGCCTGTGGGTGGTGTACGTCGAGAACTTCGGCGGCCTGCGGTCGGTCCGGTGGGCCGAGAACGCGGTGCGCGCCAACGGGTTGGGCGACAGCGACGCCCTGCTGGCCATCGCCACCGGCGATCCGTCCTATTCGTTCCGGGTGCCGGGCGCATTGGCCAACGGAACGGTCGCCGACGTCGAGCAGATCCGCCGCGACCGCATCGGCCCGGCCGTCTACCACCGCGAGTGGGCCCGCGCCGCGATCGCGGCGGCCGACGGCCTCGACGGTGTGCCGGGTTGACCCGGGTCGACCGGCCCTAGCCTTCCGGCCCGAGCAGCAGGTCGGCGTCGAAACAGCTGTGGTCGCCGGTGTGGCACGCGCCGCCCACCTGGTCGACCGTGAGCAGCACGGCGTCGCCGTCGCAGTCCAGCCGCACCGAGTGCACGTGCTGCGTGTGGCCCGAGGTCGCGCCCTTGACCCACTGCTCGGCCCGGGAGCGCGAATAATACGTCGCCTCACGGGTTTCCAGGGTGCGCGCCAGCGCCGCGTCGTCCATCCAGGCGACCATCAGCACGTCGCCGCTGCCCCTCTCCTGCACCACGGCGGTGAACAGGCCCTCGGCGTTGCGTTTCAGGCGTGCCGAAAGGCCGGGGTCCAGCGTCATCGCACGATCACCCCCGCGGCGGCCATCGCCGCCTTCACCTGCCCGATCGTCAGCTCGCGGAAGTGAAAGACGCTGGCGGCCAACACCGCATCCGCGCCGGCGGCGACCGCGGGCGCGAAATGGTCGACCGCGCCGGCGCCGCCGCTGGCGATCACCGGCACGGTGACCGCCGAACGGACCGCACGCAGCATCGCCAGGTCGAACCCGGCCTTGGTGCCGTCGGCGTCCATCGAGTTCAGCAGGATCTCTCCCACGCCGAGATCGGCACCGCGGGACGCCCATTCGACGGCGTCGATGCCGGTGCCGCGGCGGCCCCCGTGGGTGGTGACCTCCCAGCCCGACGGGGTGGGGGCCGATCCCGGCGGCACCGTGCGGGCGTCGACCGACAGCACGATGCACTGCGAGCCGAACTGCCTCGACATCTCTTCGAGCAGGTCGGGCCGCACGATCGCGGCGGTGTTCACCGAGACCTTGTCGGCGCCCGCGCGCAGCAGGGTGTCGACGTCTTCGACCGTGCGCACCCCGCCACCGACGGTCAGCGGGATGAACACCTGCTCGGCGGTGCGGCGCACCACGTCGAGCATGGTCGCCCTGCCCGACGACGACGCCGTCACGTCCAGGAAGGTCAGCTCGTCGGCGCCTTCGGCGTCGTAGGCGGCCGCCAGCTCCACGGGATCGCCCGCGTCGCGCAGGTTCTCGAAGTTGACGCCCTTGACGACCCGCCCGGCGTCGACGTCCAGGCACGGGATGACCCGCACGGCAAGGCCCTCGGCGGGCGTGTGCGGCGCCATCTCAGTAGTCCCCGGGCGCGCCGGTGGCGCGCAGGAGTTGGAGGATCTCGCCGTGTACGCCGGGTGCCGCGGCCAGTACCGAGCGCGCCGCGGGCGTCCACGCCTCGCCGGCGAGGTCGGTGACGATGCCGCCGGCGGCCTGCACCAACACCACGCCGGCGGCGTGGTCCCAGATGTGGTCACCGAAACTTATCGCCCCACCAAGGATTCCGTCGGCGACGTAGGCGAGGTCGATGCCGGTGGAGCCGTGCATGCGCAGCCGCGACGACACCCGGCTGATGTTTTCCAACACGGCCATCCGATACCGTCCGGGGAAGCGACCCCGAGCGTCGGCGCTGAACGTGCCGACCCCGACGAGGCTGTCGGCCAGTTCGGTGTCGGCCAGCGACGGCTGCGGCACACCGTTTTTCAGCAACGGGCCCCCGGCGACGGCGGTGTAGCGCTCGCCGGCGAACGGCAGCCAGGTCAGGCCCGTCACCGGGTTTCCGTCGTGCAGCAGGGCCAGCAGGATCGCGGCCATCGGTGACCCGGCTGCGTAGTTGAAGGTGCCGTCGATCGGGTCCAGCACCCACACCCACTGCTCGTCGATGTCGGCGCCGCCGAACTCCTCGCCGTGTACTCCGATCCCGGTGGTCTCGACCAGCGCGGCGACCACCTGCCGCTCGATCGCCAGGTCGATCTCGGTGGCGAAGTCGTTGCCTTTCTTGGCGACCGCCGAATCGGCCCGGCGGCCGTCCAGGAACCGTGGCACGACCGCGTCGAGGATCACCGACGCCTGGGCGACCAACGCGTTGAGATCCATCCCGAGTCCTACCCGCGCACCGCGGCCAGCGCCTGCGGTAGGCTGAACCGCCCGGCGTAGAGGGCCTTGCCCACGATGGCGCCCTCGACGCCGCGGCCGTCACGGGTGGTCAGCTTGCTCACGGCGCGCAGGTCGTCCAGGCTGGACACCCCGCCGGAGGCGATCACCGGGGCGTCGGTGCGCTCGGCGACGCGGGCCAGCAGATCCAGATTGGGCCCGCCCAGCGTGCCGTCCTTGGTGACGTCGGTGACCACGTAGCGCGAACAACCTTCGCCGTCAAGGCGTTCCAGTACCTCCCACAGGTCACCGCCGTCGGTCTCCCAGCCGCGCCCCCGCAGCCGGTACTGTCCGTCGTCGATCTGGACGTCCAGCCCGACGGCCACCCTGTCGCCGTGCTCGGCGATCGCGCGGGCGCACCACTGCGGGTTCTCCAGCGCCGCCGTGCCCAGGTTCACCCGGGCGCAGCCGGTGGCCAGCGCCGCGGCCAGGGAGCCGTCGTCACGGATACCGCCGGAGAGTTCCACGTGCACGTCGAGCTTGCCGACCACCTCGGCGAGCAGGTCGCGGTTGGAGCCGCGGCCGAAGGCGGCGTCCAGGTCGACCAGGTGGATCCATTCGGCGCCGTCGCGCTGCCAGGTCAGCGCGGCGTCCAGCGCCGAGCCGTACTCGGTCTCGCTGCCCGCCTTGCCCTGCACCAGACGGACGGCCCGGCCGTCGACGACGTCGACGGCGGGTAACAGAATCAGCGACATCTCTCTACAGCCCCTCCACCCAATTGCTCAGCACGGCCGCTCCCGCATCCCCGCTTTTTTCGGGATGAAACTGGGTGGCGGACAGCGCACCGTGTTCGACCGCGGCCAGAAAGGGCTCCCCGTGGGTGGCCCAGGAGAGCGCCGCCTCCGGCGCACCGTCCCAGCGCTGCGCGGCGTAGGAGTGCACGAAGTAGAACCGGGTGCCGGCGTCCAGGCCCTTGAACAGCACACTGCCGGGCGCGGCGTCCACCGTGTTCCACCCCATGTGCGGGATCACCGGGGCGCGCAGCCGGGTCACCTCCCCCGGCCACTGCCCGCACCCTTCGGTCTGCACGCCGAACTCGATGCCGCGGGCGAACAGGATCTGCATGCCAACGCACACCCCCAGCACCGGACGGCCCGCCGAGACCCGCTCGGCGATGATGCGCCGTCCGCCGATCCTGCCCAGGCCGTTCATGCACGCCTCGAAGGCCCCGACGCCGGGCACCACCAGCCCGTCGGCGGCCGCCGCGGCACCCGCGTCGGAGGTCACCGCGACCGAGGCGCCGACCCGCTGCAGCGCGCGCTGCGCCGACCGCAGGTTGCCCGAGCCGTAGTCGAGGACCACCACGGACTTCTTCCGAGACGTCGCCGTCACAGAACGCCCTTGGTGGACGGCACGCCCGAAACCCGGGGATCGGGCTCGACGGCCTGGCGCAACGCGCGGGCCACGGCCTTGTACTGCGCCTCGGTGATGTGGTGCGGGTCGCGCCCGTAGAGGACGCGGACGTGCAGCGCGATGCCGGCGTTGGCGGCCAGCGATTCGAACACGTGCCGGTTGGCGACGGTGTGGTAGGGCACCGAACTGCCCGCAATGGTGGTGCGCAACAGGTGGTCCGGCTCCCCGGCGTGCACACAGTAGGGCCGCCCGGAGACGTCGACCGCGGCATGGGCCAGCGCCTCGTCCATCGGGATGAAGGCGTCCCCGAAGCGGCGGATGCCCTTCTTGTCGCCGAGCGCCTCCCGCAGCGCCTGCCCCAGCGCGATCGCGGTGTCCTCGATGGTGTGATGCCCCTCGATCTCGACGTCGCCCCGGGTGTGCACGGTCAGGTCGAAGCTGGCGTGGCTGCCCAGCGCCGTCAGCATGTGGTCGTAGAACGGGACACCGGTGTCGACGTGGACCACACCGGTGCCGTCGAGGTCGAGTTCGATGACGATGTCGGATTCGCGGGTGCGGCGCTCGATGCGCGCACGGCGGGTTCTCCCAACGGTCTCGGTCGCGGTCACGGTGCTCCTACCGGGGGGACGGGTGCCAGTTCGGTGGCGGCGAGGTCGGCGCTGGCCCGCAGGAATGCGTCGTTCTCCGCGGCCAGGCCCGTGGTGGCGCGCAGGTAGCCGGCGATGCCGACGTCGCGGATCAGGACGCCGGCGTCCAGGTAGCGCTGCCAGGCGGCCGGGGCGTCGGCGAACTCGCCGAACAGCACGAAGTTCGCATCACTGGGAATGACCCGGAAACCCATGTCGCGCAGCGTTTTCGTCACCCGTTTACGCTCGGCGACCAGCGCGGCGACGCTGCCCAGGGTGTCGTCGGCGTGCCGCAGCGCGGCCCGCGCCGCGGCCTGGGTGACCGCGGACAGGTGGTAGGGCAGCCGCACCAGCAGCAGCGCGTCGATCACCGCCGGCGTGGCGACCAGGTAGCCGAGCCTGCCGCCGGCGAAGGCGAACGCCTTGCTCATGGTGCGGGTGACGACCAGCCGCGTCGGGTACTCCCCGAGCAGCGACACCGTGCTGGGCTGCGCGGAGAATTCGCCGTAGGCCTCGTCGACGATCAGGATGCCCGGCACCACGTCGAGCAGCCGCCGCAGGTCCGGCAGCGGGATGCTCTGCCCGGACGGGTTGTTGGGGCTGGTGACGAACACCACGTCGGGCCTGTTCTCGGCGATGGCGGTGACCGCGGCGTCGACGTCGAGGCTGAAGTCGTCGGCGCGGACGGCCTCGATCCATTCGGTCTGGGTGCCGTCGGAGATGATCGGGTGCATCGAGTAGGACGGGACGAACCCGAGGGCGGTGCGCCCCGGCCCGCCGAAGGCCTGCAGCAGCTGCTGCAGGATCTCATTGGAACCGTTTGCGGCCCAGACGTTTTCGACGCCGAGCCGGGTTCCGGTCTGAGTGGTGAGGTAACGGGCCAGGTCGCGGCGCAGTGCCACCGCGTCGCGGTCGGGGTAGCGGTGCAGCGCCGCGGCCGCCGCCCCCACCGAGCGTGTGACGTCCTCGACGAGCGCCGCGGTGGGCGGGTGCGGGTTCTCGTTGGTGTTGAGCCGCACCGGCACCTCCAATTGCGGAGCGCCGTAGGGAGATTTGCCCCGCAGGTCCTCGCGCAGCGGCAGGTCCGCGAGGGTGGGTTGCCGCGCCGTCATCGCTCGAACCTCCGCCGCACCGCCGCGCCGTGTGCGGGCAGGTCCTCGGCCTTGGCCAGCGTGAGCACGTGCCCGGACACGTCCTTGAGGGCCGCCTCGGTGTAGTCGACGACATGGATGCCGCGCAGGAAGGTCTGCACCGACAGGCCGCTGGCATGGCGGGCGCTGCCCGCCGTCGGGAGCACGTGGTTGGATCCCGCGCAGTAGTCGCCGAGGCTCACCGGCGCGTAGGGGCCGACGAAAATGGCTCCGGCCGAGCGGATCCGGGCGGCCACCCGCGCCGCGTCGGCGGTCTGGATCTCCAGGTGCTCGGCGGCGTAGGCGTTGACGACGTCGACCCCGGCGTCCAGGTCGTCGACGAGGATGGTCGCCGACTGGGGCCCGCCCAGGGCGGTGGTCACCCGTTGGCGGTGCACCGTGGTCCGCAGTTGGTCGGCCAGTTCGGCGTCGGTGGCGTCGGCCAGGTCCAGACTGGGGGTCACCAGCACGCTGGCGGCCATCTCGTCGTGTTCGGCCTGGCTGATCAGGTCGGCGGCCACGTGCGCCGGGTCGGCGGTGTGGTCGGCGAGGATGGCGATCTCGGTCGGCCCGGCTTCGGCGTCGATGCCCACCTGCGAGCGGCAGAGCCGCTTGGCCGCGGTGACGTAGATGTTGCCGGGCCCGGTGATCATGTCCACCGGCGCCAGTTCGGTGCCATCGCCCGGCGACGACGCGGACCGCGTGCGGTCCGACGGGAAGCCGGGCCATTCGGCCCCCGTGTCGGTGCCGCCGTAGGCCAGCAGCGCCACCGCCTGCGCGCCGCCGACCGCCCACACCTCGTCGACTCCGAGCAGCGCGGCCGCGGCCAGGATCGTCGGGTGCGGCAGGCCTTCGAACCGGCCGTGGCACCCGGCCTGCGGCGGGCTGGCCACCACCAGCGAGGCGACGCCGGCGGCCTGCGCGGGCACGACGTTCATCACCACGCTCGACGGGTACACCGCGTTGCCGCCGGGCACGTACAGCCCGACCCGCCCGACGGGCACCCACCGCTCGGTGACCGTCGCGCCCGGCCCCAGCGTGGTGGTCACGTCGGCGCGGCGCTGGTCGGCGTGCACGGCGCGGGTCCGTTCGATCATCACCAGCAGCGCGTCGCGAACCTCGGCGTCCAGCCCGGACAGCGCCGCCTCGAGCGCGGCGCCGGGCACCCGCACGGCCGGGGGCCGCACACGGTCGAACGCCGCCCCGTAGTCCAGCGCCGCCCGCGCACCGCGCTCGCCGCCACATTGCACCACTGCCAGCAGCAGCCACGGCAGCACGCTCGTGACGTGGGTGTGAGGAAAGAGCAGGAAAGCGGTCGAGAACGCCCCGAACCCGTAGGCGACACCGCCGAGCACCGCTGCGGTGAATGCCTTGATACCGGCGAGGAACC
>CAYVQQ010000095.1:9976-10939 GCA_964453085.1 uncultured Mycobacterium sp. | reverse complement strand
CGCCAGCGGGCAGTTTTCATGACCGCCACCGGGCAGTTCCTCATGTCCCTTGACAGACTGTTTGCTCTCCGCGCGGAAACAACACCGATGTGTACGCGCTGCCGTCCTTGCGGGTACGCATCGGAGGGCCGTCGCGCAGGCACACGCCCGATGTTGACGGAAGTGTTGACGAGAAATCCACATAAGCCATCCGTGCTGCGGTTTCTCGGTGGAGCTAAGGGGACTCGAACCCCTGACCCCCACACTGCCAGTGTGGTGCGCTACCAGCTGCGCCATAGCCCCGCGAAGTCGTGCTCATCGAAGCTACACCACCGACCACTGTCGTTCAAAACTGCTGGTCAGACCGGATCGATGCAAGTTACGTCCAGGGATGCGGTGTAAGACGCGGTCGTGTGATTCTTCGAGGTAGTGGTTCAGGCATCAGTGTCGCTGGGGTGTCCTCCTGTTCTGTTGATGGTGTGTGGTCGCCACGGGATTTGCTAAGAAGCTCAAGTCCGTAGCGGCGCAAGTCGACCCTGTCGTCATGTTGTTCGGCCAGAACGGCGCAGCCCGGCCTGTCCACGGTCGACGTGTCAAGCTCGTGATCCGTTGTCGGAGGTTGCGAATATGATTGCTGCGGAAGATGAGAGGAGTCCAGCAGCGGTGGACAGCGAGGAGACGCTCGTGCCCGTGTGGACGTTGGCAACGCGTGACGTCACGGTACCAACGTTCACTTCCGAACCAATGACTCCCGATCGCCTCGCCGAGTTGCGGACGGTGCTCGCGGCTATGGCCGACGTTCCCATCGCAACCTTAGAAGCGCACCCATTGACATGGACAGTCGATCGCAGCGAGGGCCTGCACCTCGACGCTGCGAGTCCACTGGCCACACAGCTGTCGCAGCTAATAGCGCAGACGCCCAAGCTAGCACCGGCCGCCGCCTTAGGCTCCGGCAGTGAGACGCTGTACCGAATGGTTGTACCC
>CAYVQQ010000095.1:0-9966 GCA_964453085.1 uncultured Mycobacterium sp. | reverse complement strand
CAAAGGTCGCCTCCCAGGTCATCGGCGGGTTGGTCAAGCCGATGGTCTCGAAGGCAGTACCAGGCGGTGTCCACAGTGCCATGACAGGGTCGTCTGGCATCGCCGCTCAGGCGACCTTCGTACCAGTTGGTGCCGGGAAAACCGTAGCCGCCGGCGTCGCGGGAACAGGTGCGATGACCGTAGCGGCGCCACTCGTGCTCATGGCGGTCGCCGTCGGCATAAGTGCATACGCCGACCGTAAGCGCCAGCACGCGATTGACAACATCACCTCGCTGCTCGAGAAGCTGCATGATGACAATCTCCAACGCGAACGCGCGGCGTTGAACGGCTGCAGAGCGGCGATCGACAAGGCGACCGCGATTCTGCTTGACCAAGGGCGCATTGGTGCTTCGGTGGGATTGAGCCCGGCCGTATACGCGATCGACACCGCCGTCGCCGAGGCAGACAGCCGCCTCAAGAAGTGGCAGGCTGCTGTCACAGAATTTGGTGACGGACCTGTCGAAGTCGCCAAGCTGCGAAGAAAATTCGACGGGATCGACAAGGAGGAAGGCGGCCTGTTCCGAGCCCATCTTGACCTCGCGGAATTGGCTATTGCTCTCAAGAAGCGCGTCCTTGTGCTCCAGGCGGTCGAACACGCGCAGATAGATGAATCGAATCCATTCGAGCGTTTCGTTCAGGCGCTCAGAGCCGATCAGCAACGGGTCTTGGAATTGGAGTCCGCAATCGGTGATGTGCTGCGGCGCCTGTCGACTCTCAAGCTGATCCCTTCTAGTGGAGTCCTAGACATCGTGTTCAGCCGCGGCGAGGTGGACACGTTACTTGGGACGTCCTACCGTCTGCGTGAGCTAGCGAGTGGCGTTAACGGCGGTGGCCGGAACGCTGACACTGTGATCGAAATTGTCCGCAGCGCCGACGGCTCGGTAGTGGTGTTGCCGGCAACCGCGGTCGCGTAGTGGTTGTCGTTCGTCCGGTGCTGACCTGACCGCGATCCGGGCTCGCGGCTTCACCTCCATCCGCTACGGCGAGCGCCTCGCCGAGATCGGCGCGACACCGTTCATCGCCACGATCGGTGACAGCCTCGATAACACTCTGGCCGAGACGATCAACGGCTACTACAAGGCCGAGTTAATCTACGGTCCCACCCGCAGCGGACCGTGGGAAGACCGTCGAGGACGTCGAGCTGGCCACCCTGGGCCGGGGTCTACTGGCGCAACACCAGCCGCCGCCACAGCTACCCCGGCGAGTTGCCACCCCGCAGAGTTCGAAGCGATCTTCTACGATGACCCACGGATCGACCAACCCCTGGTCGGAATCCAATAGATCGAGCCTCCGGGATTTCCAGGGCGTTTCATACACCTCGACCTGCTCGGGCTCGCCCGTGGGCTGCCCACCGGATCCCCAATGCTTAGCTGCGTGTTGATCTGGCCGCTCAGATACCGGAACTGCGCATCCCGGCCTGGGCGATCGCCGCCTTCCCTCGTCTTGCGGGCGGCCTGCAGGCTGTAGCCCGACCCATGCAGTAGTGGCCACCGTCCGCGGCGCAAGCGAATACCCTTGAGCACCAAGCTCATCGGCCAACGTGCGAGTTGATTTCGGCGTCCACCGCAATGGTGACTCGGGACCGCCTCGGGTGGCCGGGCCCACCAGACTTTCCAACGCCGTGATGACCGCGGGATCACGCTCCCTGACCGGCCGGTGGGCGACTTCGCTCCCACTCGGCGCCGCCTCGGCGCCGAATCCTCACCCCCCTAGCCAGTTCCGCCACCGCGACGATCACCGTAGTGCGCAACGCGCCGGTCGCGCGAGCTACCGCCGGCGCTCCACCTCAGCCTAGGGCCCGCGCCTCAAACCCAGCCACCAACGACGCCCCCTGCCTCATCGCGAAGCGGAGGGATCACCTCGTACTTCTCGGTCACCTACCGGTCCACGGCCACGGACGCATGAACCGCTTAACGGACCCAATTATTCGATCTGACGCGCGCGTCCATAACTCCACCAAGAACAACAGTACGGCGTTCGTCTTCGACGGCAATGGACCGGTCGCGGGCCCGGGTCTCCGGCGACAGCGCCCAGCCGAGGGCCACGGCCACCGGCGCGGGCAAGGCCACACCCGCGGACGCCTTGACGCAAAGGCGGCCCGGCGTTCACCCGATGACGCTGTTGACCACCTCGCGCGCGGTTTCCTGCACCTCGGCCAGGTGCTCGGGTCCCTTGAACGACTCGGCGTAGATCTTGTAGACGTCCTCGGTGCCCGACGGCCGCGCGGCGAACCACGCGTTGGCCGTGGTCACCTTCAGCCCGCCCAGCGGCGCCCCGTTGCCGGGCGCCGCGGTCAGCTTCGCCGTGATCGGCTCCCCGGCCAGCTCGGTGGCGGTGATCTCCTCGGCGGAGAGCTTGGCCAACCGCGCCTTCTGATCGCGGTCGGCGGGTGCGTCCACCCGGGCGTAACACGGCGTGCCGTAGTCGGCGGTGAGTTCCCGGTAACGCTGCGACGGGCTGCGCCCGGTGACAGCCAGGATCTCCGACGCCAGCAGGGCCAGGATGATCCCGTCCTTGTCGGTGGTCCACACCGAGCCGTCGCGGCGCAGGAACGACGCCCCGGCCGACTCCTCGCCGCCGAAGCCGACGGTGCCGCCGATCAGCCCGTCGACGAACCATTTGAACCCGACCGGCACCTCGACCAGCTTGCGGCCGATGCCCGCGACCACCCGGTCGATGATCGACGAACTGACCGCGGTCTTGCCCACGGCGATGCCGTCCGGCCACGACGGCCGGTGGGTATAGAGGTAGTCGATGGCCACCGCCAGGTAGTGGTTGGGATTGAGCAGGCCCGCGTCGGGGGTGACGATGCCGTGGCGGTCGGCGTCGGCGTCGTTGCCGGTGGCGATCTGGTAGCGATCCGAGTCGGCGATTGTCGAAATCAGCCCCGCCATCGCGTCCGGCGAACTGCAGTCCATCCGGATCTTGCCGTCGTGGTCGAGTGTCATGAACCGCCATGTCGCGTCGACCAGCGGGTTGACCACGGTCAGCTCCAGGGCGTGCCGCTGGGCGATCTCGGCCCAGTAGTCCACGCTGGCCCCGCCCAGCGGGTCGGCGCCGATGCGCACACCGGCGTCGCGGATCGCGGCGAGGTTGACCACGTTGGGCAGGTCGTCGACGTAACGACCCAGGTAGTCGTGCCGCTCGACGGCCCGCAGCGCTCGGGCCAGCGGCACCCGTTTCACCCCCGCGCCGGTACGGAGGATCTCGTTGGCGCGCTTGGCGATCGCGTTGGTCGCCTCGGTGTCGGCCGGGCCGCCGTGGGGCGGGTTGTACTTGAAGCCGCCGTCGGGCGGCGGATTGTGCGACGGCGTGACCACGATCCCGTCGGCCAGCGCCTGCGTGCGGCCGCGGTTGTAGGACAGGATGGCGTGGCTGACCGCCGGTGTCGGCGTGTACCGGTCCCGGGAGTCGATCATGGCAACCACGTCGTTGGCTGCCAGCACCTCCAGCGCCGACACCCAGGCCGGCTCCGAGAGGCCATGCGTGTCACGGCCGATGAACAACGGCCCGGTGGTCCCGTGGGCGGCGCGGTATTCGACGATGGCCTGGGTGATCGCCAGGATGTGGGCCTCGTTGAACGCCCCGCCCAGCGCCGAACCGCGGTGACCCGACGTGCCGAAAACCACCTGCTGGGCAACGTCGTCGGGATCCGGTTCGATCGAGTAGTAGCAGGTGAGGAGATGCGGCAGATCGACGAGGTCTTCGGGCTGAGCCGGCTGACCGGCACGCGGGTTGGCCACCATGACTACCCATTCTGCCCGCGCCCCGCCCCCCGCACGCTCCGGGCCATCCCCTGCGGTGCGCCCGGTTACGCTGCGAAGCGCACCGCAAATACCCCGAAGGGAACCGAGCAGTGGCAAACCTCGACTACCGCGAGTTGGCGGCGGTTTTCGCCGGCGGCGCGCTGGGAACGCTGGCCCGCGCCGTCGTGACCGTGCTCACCGTCCACGACCCGGCGCGCTGGCCGTGGCCGACGTTCGCGGTGAACATCGTCGGCGCGTTCCTGGTCGGTTACTTCACCACCCGGCTGCTGGAGCGGCTCCCGCCGTCCAGCTACCGGCGCCCGCTGCTCGGCACCGGGCTGTGCGGCGGGCTGACCACGTTCTCCACCATGCAGGTCGAGACGCTCACCATGATCCAGCGCGGCCACTTGCTGCTGGCCGCGTCTTACACCGTCACCACCATCGTGGTGGGCTTCCTCGCGGTGCACCTGTCCACCGCGTTCGTCCGCCGGGTGCGGTTTCGCCGATGACCGGCACGTTGACGTCATTGGCGGTGTGGGCCGGCGTCCTGATCGCCGGCGGCGCGGGAGCGGTGCTGCGTTTCCTGGTGGACCAGACGGTGGGCCGGCGGGTCGCCCGCCCGTTTCCGTTCGGCACGCTGACGGTGAACATCAGCGGGGCCGCGCTGCTGGGGGTGATCAACGGGCTGGCGCTGGGCAGGGATGCGGCGCTGCTGGCCGACACCGCGTTCGTCGGCGCCTACACCACCTTCTCCACCTGGATGCTGGAATCCCAGCGCCTCGGCGAGGAGCGCCAGTTACGCCCGGCGCTGGCCAACATCGTCGTCAGCGTCGCGCTCGGGCTCGCCGCGGCGCAGCTGGGACTGCGGATCGCCGACCACCTCTGATCCACCGGTGGACCGCACCGCGCGGCATGGACCGCTGGGGCTCGTAGCCGCCCGGCGGTTGGGCCATGCCTGTGATCCAGTGGTAGGTGCCCGACGACACGGCGAGAACTGCCGGTTATGCGTAGGCTCGGTGCCGTGAGCGTCACGCCGCACACGACCGTTGCTCTGCAAGATCGCTTCCTGCGGGACCTGCCCGAGATGGCCGTCCGCTGGCAGGCCGACACACCCCCCGACCCACGGTTGCTCGTGCTCAACGACCACCTCGCCGCGGAGCTGGGCCTCGACCCCGCCTGGCTGTGCAGCCCCGACGGGCTGCGCTTCCTGGTGGGCAACCTGGTGCCCGACGGGGCCACCCCGGTGGCTCAGGCCTACGCCGGTCATCAGTTCGGCGGTTTCGTCCCCCGGCTGGGCGACGGTCGCGCGTTGCTGCTGGGCGAGCTCTCCGACGACCGCGGACGCCTGCGCGACATTGCCCTGAAGGGCTCGGGCCCCACACCGTTCGCACGCGGGGGCGACGGGCTGGCGGCGGTGGGGCCCATGCTCCGCGAATTCGTGGTCAGCGAGGCGATGCACGCACTGGGCGTGCCGACGACACGGTCGCTGGCCGTGGTGGGCACCGGGCGCCCGGTGCAGCGCGCTACCGAGCTGCCCGGCGCCCTGCTCACCCGGGTAGCCGCGAGCCACCTGCGCGTCGGTAGTTTCCAGTACGCCGCCGCCACCGGTGACACGGGCCTGGTGCGACGCCTCGCCGACCACGCGATCGCGCGCCACCATCCCGCCGCCGCCGCGGCGCAGCGCCCCTACCTCGCGCTGTTCGAGGCGGTGGTAGACGTCCAGGCGGCGCTGATCGCCCGGTGGATGCTGATCGGGTTCGTGCACGGCGTGATGAACACCGACAACATGACGGTCTCCGGGGAGACCATCGACTACGGACCGTGCGCCTTCATGGAGGCCTACGACCCGGCGACCGTCTTCAGCTCGATCGACTTCTGGGGGCGCTACGCCTACGGCAACCAGCCCGTCATCGCCGGATGGAACCTCGCCCGCTTCGCCGAGACGCTGCTGCCGCTGATCGCGGAGAGCACCGAAGAAGCGGTCCGGCTCACCGAGGCGTCGTTGAGGGCGTTTCGCACCCGCTACGACGCCGTGTGGGCGTCCGGTATGCGGGCCAAGCTCGGTCTCCGCGCGGACGCGGACGCGGCGGGCCTGATCGACGAGCTGCTCGCGTTGCTGAAGGAGGGCGGCGTCGACTACACGTCGTTCTTCCGTCACCTCGGCCGGGCCGCGCGCGGCGACGCCGGGCCCGCCCGCGAATTGTTCGACGACACCTCCGGCTTCGATGACTGGATGCCGCACTGGCGGGCCCTTGACCCGGACCCGGAGTCGATGGACCGCGCCAACCCCGTCTACATCCCGCGCAACCATCTGCTCGAGCAGGCCCTGAGCGCGGCGACCGCCGGCGACCTCGACCCGCTCGAAGGGCTCCTCGCGGCCGTGACCGCTCCGTATGACGAACGGCCCGGCCTGCAGCGCTACGCCGACGCGGCCCCCGAGGACTTCGGCGCCTACCGAACGTTCTGCGGCACCTGAGGTGCTGGGGCTGCGCGCCGATCAACGCGGCGCGCACCGCCCGGGCGCCGGAGTTTTGCCGGCCTCGCGACACTCCGGCGAGAGTGGACCGCGATTTGCGGATTATTTTGACTTCCCATGACGGAAGAGGGGGATCCGCTTAAGCGACGGCAGGCGAAAGCGGGGCGTCAAGGTCGATCGCGACGCAACAAGCCCGCCCCCGGCCCCGATCCCGACGTGCGCCGCGCGATCGTCGCCGCAGCGTCGGAATCCGTCCGGGAGCGGGGTGGCTGGGGACTCAGCGTCGCCGCGGTACTCAAGGACGCCGACTGAGCACACGCGCGTTCTATCGGCATTTCGAGTCCAAGGACGAGCTGGTCGAGGCCGTCTTCGCGGAGATGACGAGCGCCGAGGTGCGGCGGTTGAAGGCGAAGATGGCCACGGCGACGACGCCGGTGGAGGCGGTGGCGGTGCGGATCGACGGTCGAATCGATCGCGTGTTCAACGACGGCGTCGCGCCGGAACTGCGCCAGATGCCCTGGCGGGCACCGTCCACGGTGTTCAACTCTCCGGAGCTGATCTCGCCGACCTACGCCGCCATCCTCAGAGCCGCTGGTCGAACAACTCGAGCGGGGCCTGGAGATCGGCGTCTTCCGCGGCATCCGGCGGTCGCCGCCAAGGCGATCCACGGCGCGGTCTGGGCGGGCACCCAACAACAGTGGGACACCGGTCACGCCAGACGTGCGGAGGTGCGCGAACGCGCGATCCGGTTCTGCCTGCGCGGCCCCGGTGTGGCGCCGGAAACGATCGAAGAGATCGCCGGCGACCCGCCCACCGCCTGACGCCCCGCGCGCCGCCCGCGCCGGATCGGTCGGCGATGGCTAGCATGGCCGTCATGCCCGATCCGGTACCGGCCACCGGTGATCCGGCACCCGACGGCGGCGACACCGTCGGCGCGCCCGCTCCGGCGGGCCCGGACCCGGTAGAACCCGCGTGGTCCCGCGAGGACGACCCGGGCGACGCGCCCGCGGATCGTCAATCATGGCAAGCGACTTGGCGCAAAGCGGGCGTGTTGCTCGTCGGCGGTCTCGCGGTGGCGGGGACGATCGTGCTGGCATTCTGGCTGATGGGCCCGTCCGAGTCCGCGCCGCCGGCGAAAACCGCCGCACCCCCGGCACCGTCGGCAACCTCGTCGACCGCGCCGTCGTCCATCGCCTCCACACCCGAACAGGACCAAAAGTACGTCCGGGACCTCAACGACCACGGGATCTCGTTCGCCAACCCCCAGGCCGCCATCTACAACGGCAAGATGGTGTGTCAGAACATCGGCCAGGGAATGACCGTGCCGCAGGTGGTCGGGGAGTTCCGCTCGAGCAATCCGGCGCTCAGCGCCGACGCCGACACGTATGTGGCCATCTCCGTCCACGCCTACTGCCCCCAACACGACAACCTGGTCAACGACGGCTAGGCCGGGGTACCCGATTCGGCGCCGCGGTGCGGGCGCATCGCCTGTGGGCGTCTGCCGGTGTCGCGAACGCCCGCCGATCGCGCGCCCCGGCCCGCCGCTCCAGCGTCCACGCGGCACCTGGCCCCACGGCGCGTCGTCGTCGCCCCGACTTGGCGTGGTCTTGACAAACCTGACAGGGTGAAGACGCGGTCCCAGCGGTGCATGCAGTCGTGGCGACCATCCGGGGAGGCAAAGGAGTGCGCGCGTGACCATCGAGGACGACCACGTCCCGACCGAGTCGACACCTCCTGAGCCTCCGCGCCGGCGCCGCCGCCCATCCTGGACGGAGTCCGCCGGGTCCCTCGTCTTCGCCGCATCCATCGCCGTCGCCGCCGTGATAGGCCTGAGCGCGGTCGGCGTCCACTTTTTGCGCGACAACACGGCGACGTCGCCGGGGCCGCAGACGGTGACGGTCACCCCGTCGCACAAGACGCCGGCGCTGAACGACGGACCGGACGGCGCCTTCCTCAAGGCGCTGGCCGCCTACGGCATCGTCGACACCGGGACCGAGGCCGTTCGGCAGCGGTTCATGGAATTCGGTCATCACACCTGTTTCTCGCTGCTGCCTCCGACACCGCAGCCCTTGGAATCGGTTGTCGATGACATCCTGGCGGCGGAGAACAAGGACGTCGCCAACGGAAATCCGTGGTCGCCGAAACTCAGCCGCGACGACACCGAGAACCTCACGCAGGCCGCGATCCACATCTACTGCCCGGACGCGCAGCAGTAGGCCCCTCAGGCTTTGGCCTCTGCAGCGGCCTGCCCGTTTCGGGGATGACGATCCGCCGCGCCTCCAGCGGCGGCGACCGCTTTCGTCGCGGTGAGGATGCCGCCGCCGTCGCCGCGCCTGCTTGTCGCCCTACGGCGCGCTGCCGTACAGGTGCAGCGCCCGCGCCGCCGCCGTGGCCACTTGGCCGTCCAGGCCTGTGGTCGGCGGGCTGCCCCGCACGTGGATCGCATTCGACAGGAGAAGGACGTAGGTGTCCGAGCCGGGATCCATCCACATCGAGGTACCGGTGAAGCCGGTGTGGCCGAAGCTGCCGACCGGAAAGACCAGGCCGCGCGGGGCCGAATAGGCCGTGTCGATGTCCCAGCCGAAGCCCCGTAGGTTGTGCCCCCGGACCTGTGCGGGCTGTTCGGGGCGCGTCATCAGCTCCAGCGTCGCTTGCTTCAGCGGAAAGGCGCTGGGGCGGCCCGCGAGTCGATCGAGCAGGGCCTGAGCAAAGACGCTGAGGTCGTACGCCGTCGAGAACACACCGGCATGCCCGGCCACCCCGCCCATGCGCCGCGCGGTCGGATCGTCCACGGTGCCGCGCAGCAGGCGACCATAGTCGGGGTTTCTGGCCGGGTCGCCGGCGCTCTCCTCGTCGCGCGCCGTGGGTGCGATGCGCGCCAGCAGACCGGTGTTCCATGTCCCGGCGGAGCAGGCGGCCGGCGGACCTCCGGCGGGGGGCGACCAGCCCACCGCCGCTCCGATGATCGTGCGCGGTCCGCATGCTTTGGCCGCCGGGAGGTAGCGGCTGTCCTTCATGCCGAGCGGCGCGAACACGTGCCGCTGGACGTAGACGTCTTCCGCATCGCCGGTCACCTTCTCGATCAGCGCGCCCAGCAGCACGAAGTTGACGTCGGAGTAGCGGAAGCTTGTACCGGGACCCGACTGCAGCGGCGTGATGAGCGCACGGCGGATGCCTTCGGCTTTGTCGGGGCGATCCAGTCCCCACGGATCCGCGAGGTCGACGTCGCCCGGTTCGCCGGAGGTATGCGTGAGCAGCATCCCGACGGTCACCTTCGCGCGTTGCGGATCGTGCGCCGGATTGAAGCCGGGCAGATACGTCTGCACGGGGTCGTCGAGCCGGACCCTGCCCTGTTCGTAGAGCTGCATGACGGCGGTCGCCGTCGCCAGGCACTTCGTCAACGATGACATGTCGAAGACGGTGTCCTCGGTCATCGGCTCAGCGGGTGCGGGAGCCCCGGCCAGCCCCGGCTCCCCGGCCAGCTTGCGCTCGCCGTAGGCCCGATGGAAGACGACCTCGCCGCCATGCCCGATCGCAACCACGGCGCCCGGCAGCCGACCCGTCGCCACCGCGTCGTTCACCAGGGTGGAGACGGGGCCGAACCGGACGGCGGCGGCCGCGTCCACCGGCCCGAAGCCCACCGGCGGCTCGGTTGTGGGAGCCGCGGCCGGCGCGGGCATCTCCCGCGCGCCCTCGTCCGGGGCC
>CAYVQQ010000094.1:0-10963 GCA_964453085.1 uncultured Mycobacterium sp. | reverse complement strand
GGGACTCGAACCCGCGACCTCCGCCGTGACAGGGCGGCGCGCTAACCAACTGCGCCACAGGGCCTTGCTACCGCTCCGCGTCGCCGCGTCGCCGTACCCCCTACGGGATTCGAACCCGCGCTACCGCCTTGAAAGGGCGGCGTCCTAGGCCGCTAGACGAAGGGGGCCAGAACCGAATCTCTCCGGGGTACTCGCAACATGGCTACGTTGGGAGCTAGGCCAGCATAGGTCACCGTGTCCCCAATCCTCAAACGAGCCCCACCCCCGGCACCCGTGTCCCGACTTTTCGGGTCCTATAGCTCGGTTGGTAGCGCTACAGCCTGCTCATCACAGTGTTTCCGCACGCTTGCTGCGTCGGCCCCCTCGGGGCGTTTTTGGTAGCCCGCTTTCACCTGCGCCGACAGGGCTCGACGCTTTCCCGTCACCGGCAGATGCCCGCTTTGCTTGCCATGCAGCCGGCCGTGAAGTGGTCTCGACCGCCGGGGACGCCGACGGGACGCCGGTGTTGCCAGAATGAGCCCTTCCCGAACACGCTCTCAAGGACGGGTCCTCACACGCCGAACTTGGCGCGGGCTCGGTCCGTCACCGGGGTGAACAGATTGACCAGGTTTCCGTCCGGGAACAGCAGCGCGCGGTTACCCCACGGCATGGTTGTCGGCTCAGTCACGGCCTCACCGACGTGCCCGCGTAGCCGCTCCCACTCGGCGTCCACGTCGTCGACGAGGAACTCGATGACCGCGCTGCGGTTGGCGGCCGGCTCGGCCGACTCGGCCGCGAACATCGGTACTGTCTTGTCACTTCCGATGGCCAGGGTGCCGACCGGCGTCGGAACCTCGGCGAACAGTTCGTTAGCCCAGACCGCGGCGGCTTGGGTGACCACCTCGTAGAAGGCGACGAGCCGCTTCACGTCGGCGGTGATGGATGCGGGTCGAAACGAACTTCATGCGGCCTCCTGCGGGAACTCGGCGACGCCGCCTGCTGCTGCGCCCTCGGCCGAGGATGCTAAGGCAGACCCACCGACAACAGCCCCGACCGCAGCGGACTGTTCCGCGCTGGGAACTCACCGCGGGCCCGTCCGGCGCCGCTAAGATCGTGCACGATCTCGTCAGTTTCCCAGTGCCAGTCACCGGCCGCCGCGGAATTCGACCACGAGGAGGGTGTCATGGTAGTACGGGGCATCGCGTTGATCGTTCTTGCCGTCGGGTTCGCCGTGCCGGCCCATGCGGACGCCACCGATGACGCATTCATCGCCAACCTCAACACGTCCGGCATGAATTACGGCGCACCCGACAAGGCGATCCAGGTCGCCAAGACCGTCGTCTGCGCCACTCTCAACAACCACCCCGACACCAGCAACGCGGACCTGGTCACCGAGGTCACCAACGCCACCGATTGGCCGCCGCTCAACGCCGCCTACTTCACGGGAGCCGCGATCCAGGCCTACTGCCCTCAGTACGGCTCCATCGCCGTCCCCGCCGTTCCCCGGAAGGGGCCCAAAGCACCCAGCACCGCTCCGTCGGCGCCCATGACCCCGAAGGTTGAATCGGCGTGAGCGCTCACCACTCGCCGACGAAGGTGCGCCCTACGGACGAAAACCGCGCCGGCAGCACGTCCGTCCCCCGTTGGACGCGTCGCATGGTCTACACGTTGAACCGGAACTCCACCACGTCGCCGTCAGCCATGACGTAGTCCTTGCCCTCCATCCGCACCTTGCCGGCCGCCTTGGCCGCCGCCATCGAACCGGCGGTCATCAGGTCGTCATAGGACACGATCTCGGCTTTGATGAAGCCCTTCTCGAAGTCGGTGTGGATAACCCCGGCGGCCTTGGGCGCGGTATCGCCCTGGTGAATGACCCACGCTCGCACCTCCTTGGGTCCCGCCGTCAGGAAGGTCTGCAGCTTGAGCGTGTGGAATCCGGCACGGGCCAACGCGTCCAGGCCGCGCTCGCTCTGCCCGATCGCCTCCAGTAGCTCGGCGGCCGATTCGTCGTCGAGCTCATTGAGTTCGGCTTCGATCGCCGCGTCCAAGAAAACCGCGTCGGCGGGCGCGACGAGCGCGCGTAACTCGGCGACGCGCGCGGTGTCGGTCAGGACCGACTCGTCGGCGTTGAAGACATAGAGGAACGGCTTGGTGGTCAGCAGGTTGAGTTCGCGCAGCAGCGTGGCGTCGACCCCCGCGCCGAACAGCGTCCTACCGCTGTCGAGCACCCGCTGGGCGCTCACCGCGGCGTCGTGAACCGGCTTGCGCTCTTTGTTGTTGCGGGCCTCCTTCTCCAGCCTCGGCACGGCGCGTTCCAGGGTCTGCAGGTCGGCCAGGATCAGCTCCGTCTCGACCACCTCGATGTCGGACTTGGGATCGACCACCCCGGCGACGTGGGTGACGTCATCGTCGGCGAACACCCGCACCACCTGGCAGATGGCGTCGCACTCACGGATGTGGGCCAGGAACTTGTTGCCCAGCCCGGCCCCTTCGGACGCCCCCTTGACCAGCCCGGCGATGTCGACGAAGGTGACCGGCGCCGCCACGATGCGCTGGGAACCGAACATCTGCGCCAGCTTGTCCAGCCGCGGATCGGGCAACGCAACGACGCCCTCGTTCGGTTCGATCGTCGCGAACGGATAGTTGGCCGCCACCACGTTGTTGCGCGTCAGCGCGTTGAACAATGTCGACTTGCCGACGTTGGGCAGACCCACGATTCCCAGGCTCAGGCTCACGGGGACCCAAGTCTAGGCTCTGCGGCTGTGCCGGCCCGCCGCGGATTCACCGGCGCACGCACGAAGGGATCAAAGACGGCACGCCCATGTGCGCACCACGATATACGCGGCTATCGCGTCATTGCCGGTACGGTCTACATGTGTCAGCACAGCGGACGAGGGCAGCGGTGGAGACCTCCCATCGCTCGATCCATCCCAACATTCCAGGTGTGCCCTGGTGGACGGCCCTGCTCATCGCGGTCACCGCGACCGCCATCGGCTACGGAATCGACGCCGGCCACAAGGAGCTGACCCACGTCTTCGCCGGCTTCTACGTCGCCGGGTGCGTGGCCGCGGTGCTGGTCGTGCGGCAGGATGGCCTGTTCACCGCCATCGTCCAGCCGCCGCTGATTCTGTTCTGCGCGGTACCGGGCGCCTACTGGCTGTTCCATGGAGGCAAGATCGGAAGCCTCAAGGACCTGCTGATCAACTGCGGCTACCCGCTCATCGAGCGGTTTCCGCTGATGCTGGGCACCGCCGGCGGCGTCCTGCTGATCGGGCTGGTTCGGTGGTACTTCGGGATGTCGCACCGGCCGGCAGCGTCGGCCAACAAGGCCAACAAGGCCGGCGCGGCCGACAACGCGGCGCACGCTTCGGTGCTGGCCGTGCGTCCATTCTTCGTTGCTCTCGCCGGCAGGCTGCACTCGCTGTTGCACCCCGACGTCGACGGGGACGACGCCGACGAGTCGCGTTCCGCCGGCGCGCGCCGGGGCCGTGCGGCTGGCGCCGGTGCGACGACCCGCCGCCGACCGGCGCGCGGCAGCCGAACAACGAGGACACGCACCACCCGCGGCGCCTCTCGGCACGCCCGGCACTCGCTCGACGACGGGCAGCGGGCGGCAGCCGAACGTCCGCGGCGCCCAAGCCGGCGGGGCGCGGCGCCCGCGGGCGATTTCGCCGCCGTGGAACCGCCCCACCGCTCACGGCGCCGCCCAAGGCCCGAGTCCGAACCGGACCCGCGCGACCGCCAACCGTCCAGGGAATCTCGCCGCGAGCCACGCCCGCGCCGCAGCCCCTACGAGCGGGCGGCGCAGCGCGGCAGCCGCCTCGACGGCTACAACAGGTATGACCCGCCGGGGACACCGGGACGCTACGGCCGCTACGACACCCACGATGACACCCATGAGCGCCGCCGCGAGCCGACCTACGAACCGAGGCGCCGCCGCCCCACCAACGGGGCCGGCACCACTCACCACCCGATATCGCCGGTCCGCTACCGCGCGGTCGTGCCGGGGGACGACTCGCCGGCCGAGCCGCGCGGAGCCGGTCCCCGATCCGGGTCCAACGGCCGGTCCGCGGCCGAATCCTGGGAGTACGACGTCTGAGAGCGTGTTCGGGAAGGCCGGTTTGACCGTGGCGGCGGCACACCCGCCGGGACAGCGTCCGACCGGACCGACCGGATCTCCCTGGGCAGGGCGAACACCAGCGTCTCCTGCGCCGTCGTCACCGTCTGCACCAGGTCGAACCCGTGGTGGGCGAGCCGCTCCAGCACTCCGCGCACCAACACCTCCGGAACCGACGCGCCCGAGGTGACACCCACCGTCGTGACGCCCCCCAGCCACGCCGGGTCGATGTCATCGGCCCAGTCGACCAGGTGAGCGGCCCGCGCGCCGCCGCCCAGAGCCACCTCGACCAACCGCACCGAGTTCGACGAGTTGCGGGACCCGACGACGACGACCAGCTCGCACTCGGGCGCCATCGCCTTGACCGCCACCTGCCGGTTCTGGGTGGCGTAACAGATGTCGTCGCTGGGCGGATCCTGCAGGTTCGGGAAACGCGCCCGCAGGCGATCGACGATCTCCATCGTTTCATCGACCGACAGCGTGGTCTGCGACAGCCAGACGACCTTATTCTCGTCGCGCACCGTGACGGTGTCGGCCGCGGAGACCCCGTCGACCAGTTGCACGTGCTCGGGCGCCTCCCCGGCGGTGCCGATGACCTCCTCGTGGCCGTCGTGGCCGATCAGCAGGATGTCGTAGTCGTCGCGGGCGAACCGCTTCGCCTCGTTGTGCACCTTGGTCACCAGCGGGCAGGTGGCGTCGATGGTCTGCAGGCCGCGTTGAGCGGCCGAGGCATACACGGCCGGCGCGACGCCGTGCGCGGAGAACACCACGATGCCACCCTCGGGAACCTCGTCGGTCTCCTCCACGAACACCGCCCCGGCCTTCCGCAGGGTCTCGACCACGTGCCGGTTGTGCACTATTTCATGCCGCACGTAGACGGGGGCTCCGTGGCGTTGCAGCGCCCGTTCGACCGTTTCGACGGCCCGGTCGACACCCGCGCAGTAGCCGCGCGGTTCCGCCAGCAGCACCCGCTTGCGGGCCGGGTCGTCGGCTACCGGTCGCCCGGTTCCCGGCGCACCGGGAATCCCCATGTCGGCAGTCGATGGCATGACATTCAGGGTACGTTTCGGCGGGCCGGAAGGCGCTCGGCGGCGCCGGGCTTGGCGTTGGCCGCCGGTTGAGGCAGTCTTGGACCCATGTCTCCTGCACCGTATGGGGTTCGGCTGCTGGTCGGCGCGGCGACCGTCTGCGTCGAGGAAACGATGAGGTTGCCGAAGACCATCCTGATGTGCCCGATAACACTGGCCGGCCAGGCCGCCCATATCGTGATGCGGTTTCAGCAAAGCCTGGCCGAGTTGGTGATCAAGGGCGACAACACCCTGGAGTCGATCTTTCCTCCGAAGGACGAGCAGCCGGCGTGGGCGACGTTCGACGAGGACGCGCCCGACGCCGCCACGACCGCGATGCGTGTTGCTCCCGCGGCGCCCGGGCCGGGTGACGGCTCTACCGACCGCCTAACCGAGGGACGGTTCGCGTTGTACTCGGTGCCCGAGGCCGCGGGGATTGCCGATATGCCGCGCGAGGCCGGCGGGCGGTCCAAGCGCTCCGAGGACGGCGCGCCGGTCCCGCAGCCGGCGGTGGCGGCCGACATCGGGTACGCGACGCTGACGCTGGCGCAGCTGCGTGCCCGGCTGCCGTCGCTGAGTGTCGAGGAACTCGAATCCTTGCTGGCCTATGAACAGGCCACCAAGGCCCGGGCCCCGTTCCAGACGCTGCTCACCAACAGGATCACCCACGCGAACGCCAAGTGACAGCGGCGACGAACCCGCAGGCGAACTCGGCCGAGAACCCCTTCCCGGTTCGGGCGGTGGCGATCCGGGTTGCGGGCTGGATCGACCGGCTGGGAACGGTCTGGGTTGAGGGACAACTGGCCCAGATCAACATGCGGAACGACTCCCGAACCGTCTTCATGGTGCTACGCGATCCGGCCGCCGACATGTCGCTGACCGTGACCAGTCCACGTGACCTGGTGCTGAACGCCCCGGTCAAACTGGCCGAAGGGACCCAGGTGGTGGTCTGCGGCAAGCCGTCCTTCTACACCGGGCGAGGCACATTCTCCTTGCGGCTCAGCGAGATTCGCGCCGTCGGCGTCGGTGAGCTGCTGGCCCGGATCGACCGGCTGCGCCGGCTGCTGGACGCCGAAGGGCTTTTCGATCCCCGCCTCAAGCGACCACTGCCGTTCCTGCCCAACACGGTCGGGTTGATCACCGGCCGGGCCAGCGCCGCCGAGCATGACGTGACCACGGTGGCGCGGGCGCGCTGGCCCGGGGTCCGCTTCGCCGTGCGGAACACCGCCGTGCAGGGGCCGAACGCCGTCCCGCAGATCGTCGAGGCGCTGGGCGACCTCGACCGCGACGTCGACGTCGACGTGATCGTGCTGGCCCGCGGTGGCGGCAGCGTCGAGGACCTGCTGCCGTTCTCCGACGAGACGCTGTGCCGCGCCATCGCGGCCTGCCACACCCCGGTCATCAGCGCCGTCGGCCACGAACCGGACAATCCGCTGTGCGACCTGGTCGCCGACGTACGCGCCGCCACCCCCACCGATGCGGCCAAGAAGGTGGTCCCCGACACCGCCGCCGAGCAGCGGCTGGTCGACGAACTGCGCCAGCGCAGCGCGCAGGCACTGCGCAGCTGGGTGTCCCGGGAACAGCGCCTGCTGACCCAGTTGCGGAGCCGCCCGGTGCTGGCCGACCCGCTGCGGGCGCTGACGGCGCGCGCCGAGGACGTCCACCGCGCGCGCTCCGCGGTCCGCCGCGACATCACCCGCCTGGTCGCCGCCGAGGCCGAGCGCATCGCGCACCTGCGGGCACGGCTGGCCACGCTGGGACCGGCGGCCACCCTGGCCCGCGGCTACGCGGTGGTACAGACGGTGCCCGACGCCGGACCCGCCGCGGTGCTCCGGTCGGTCGCCGACGCCCCGGCGGGCACCCGGCTGCGGGTACGAGTCGCCGACGGCGCCGTGGCGGCCGTGAGCGAGGGGCAGACGGATGGCGCCTGACGACGGCAGGGGGGATCGGCCCATTACGCCCATCAGCCAGCTCGGCTACGAGGCCTGCCGGGACGAGTTGATCGAAGTGGTGCGGCTCCTGGAGCAGGGCGGACTGGACCTGGATGCCTCGCTGAAGTTGTGGGAAAGGGGCGAACAGCTCGCAAAACGCTGCGAGGAACACTTGGCCGGCGCCCGCCGTCGCGTCGAGGACGCGCTCGCGGCAGGCGAGGCCGACGACGCCTGAGTGCGCCCCCGTCCGCGTCCAGGTCAGGCGCCCGCGTGCCCGACAGATCCGGGCGGGGTAGCCTCACTGGGGGATTACTCAACAGAACACACCGCGGGAGCGCACTGGCAGTGCGCTGAGAGGACGGCTTAGGGCCGTCGACCGTATGAACCTGACCGGGTAATGCCGGCGTAGGGAGATGACAGGATGACCACAACCGTCGAACCGTCCGTGACCACCGGTCCCATCGCCGGCAGCGGCAAGGTCTATCTTGACGTGCCGGGGCCCGGCGGCGGGGCCCCGCTGCGGGTTCCGTTCCGGCGGGTCAACCTGTCCACCGGGGACCACTTCGACCTCTACGACACATCCGGGCCTTACACCGACCCCGCCGCGGTGATCGACCTGGCGGCCGGTCTGCCCCCGCGGCCCGGCGTAGTCCGCGACCGCGGCACCCAGCTGCAGCGGGCCCGCGCCGGCGAGATCACCGCGGAGATGGCGTTCATCGCCGCCCGCGAGGGCGTGCCCGCCGAACTGGTGCGCGACGAGGTTGCCCGCGGCCGCGCGGTGATTCCGGCCAACCACAACCACCCCGAGAGCGAGCCGATGATCATCGGCAAGGCGTTCACGGTCAAGGTGAACGCCAACATCGGCAACTCGGCGGTGACGAGCTCGATCGCCGAGGAGGTGGACAAGATGGTGTGGGCCACCCGCTGGGGCGCGGACACCATCATGGACCTGTCCACCGGCAAGAACATCCACGAGACCCGCGAGTGGATCCTGCGCAACTCCCCGGTGCCCGTCGGCACGGTGCCCATCTATCAGGCGCTGGAGAAGGTCAATGGTGACCCCACTGAGCTGACGTGGGAGATCTACCGCGACACCGTGCTCGAGCAGTGCGAGCAGGGCGTGGACTACATGACCGTGCACGCCGGCGTGTTGCTGCGCTACGTGCCGCTGACCGCCAAGCGGGTCACCGGCATCGTGTCCCGCGGCGGCTCCATCATGGCGGCCTGGTGCCTGGCCCACCACCAAGAGTCGTTCCTGTACACCAACTTCGAGGAACTCTGCGACATCTTCGCGCGCTACGACATCACCTTCTCCCTCGGCGATGGCCTGCGGCCCGGCTCGATCGCCGACGCCAACGACGCCGCGCAGTTCGCCGAGCTACGCACCCTGGGCGAACTCACCAAGGTCGCGAAATCCCGTGGCGCGCAGGTGATGATCGAGGGACCCGGACACGTCCCCATGCACAAGATCGTCGAGAACGTGCGGCTGGAAGAGGAACTGTGCGAGGAGGCGCCGTTCTACACGCTGGGCCCCCTGGCCACCGACATCGCACCGGCCTACGACCACATCACCTCGGCGATCGGCGCGGCGATCATCGCGCAGGCCGGCACCGCGATGCTGTGCTACGTGACCCCCAAGGAACATCTCGGCCTGCCGGACCGCAAGGACGTCAAAGACGGCGTCATCGCCTACAAGATCGCCGCGCACTCGGCCGACCTGGCCAAGGGCCACCCCCGAGCCCAGGAGCGAGATGACGCATTGAGCAAGGCGCGCTTCGAGTTCCGCTGGAATGACCAGTTCGCCCTGTCGTTGGACCCCGACACCGCACGCGAGTACCACGACGAGACGCTACCGGCCGAACCTGCCAAGACCGCGCACTTCTGCTCGATGTGCGGCCCGAAGTTCTGCTCGATGCGCATCACCCAGGACGTCCGGGACTTCGCCGCCGAACACGGCCTCGAGACCGAGGAGGACATCGAGGCCATGATGGCCAACGGCATGGCCGAGAAGTCCCGAGAGTTCGCCGAGCACGGCAAGCGGGTGTATCTGCCGATCACGCAGTGACGTGACCCGCCTGCTTCCGGCCTTGCCCGTGCCGGCGCCGGGAACGACCCCACTGCGGGTGCTGACCATCGCCGGCTCGGACTCCGGGGGCGGCGCGGGCATCCAGGCCGACCTGCGCACCATCGCGCTGCTCGGCGTCCACGCCTGCGTCGCGCTGACCGCGGTCACCGTGCAGAACACGTTGGGGGTCAATGCGTTTCATGCCGTTCCCGACGAGGTCATCGCGGGCCAGATGGAGGCTGTGGTCACCGACATCGGTATCCAGGCCGCCAAGACCGGCATGTTGGCCACCGCGGACATCGTCGGCGCGGTGGCCGCCACCTGGCGTCGGTTGCAGCTGACGGTCCCGCTCGTCGTCGACCCGGTGTGCGCCTCCATGCACGGTGACCCCCTGCTGACACCCGCGGCGCTGGATTCCCTTCGCGAGCAACTGTTCCCGCTTGCGACCCTGGTGACCCCGAACCTCGACGAAGTGCGTCTGCTGGTGGGCGTGGACGTGGTGGACGAGGAGTCGCAGCACGCGGCGGCCGCGGCACTGCATGCGCTGGGCCCGCGCTGGGTGCTGGTCAAGGGCGGGCACCTGCGGTCGTCGGGGCGCAGCCGCGACCTGCTCTACGGCGGCACCGAGTACCACGAGTTCGACGCCGAGCGGGTCCCCACCGGCAACGACCACGGCAGCGGCGACACGCTGGCGGCCGCAATCGCGTGTGCGCTGGCGCATGGACACACCGTCGCCGACGCGGTCGGCTTCGGCAAGCGGTGGGTCACCGAATGCCTGCGCGCCGCCTATCCGCTGGGCCACGGCCACGGCCCGGTGTCCCCGCTGTTCAGGCTCGCATGACCACCCTCGAGCAGATCGCCGGTGTCGCGCACGAGCCTGCGGGAAACCCGTGCGGCGTCGTGGTTTTGACCCACGGTGCTGCTGGGAATCGGGATTCCCCGTTGCTGCAACAGGTTTGCGATGAGTGGGCGCGGCGCGGCTGGCTCGCGGTGCGCTACGACCTGCCGTACCGGCGGCGCCGGCCCGCCGGTCCGCCGTCCGGCGCGGCGGCCACCGACCGCGCCGGGATCATCGAGGCGATGACATTGTGCCGCGGCCTGGCCGGGGGCCCACTGGTCGCCGGCGGGCACTCCTACGGCGGCCGGCAAACGTCGATGGTGGTCGCCGCGCGGGAAGCTGCCGTCGACCTGCTGACGCTGTTCTCCTACCCGCTACACCCGCCGGGCAAGCCGGAGCGCACCCGCACCGAACATCTGTCCGGGATCGGGGTGCCCACTGTGTTCACCCACGGGACGTCGGACCCCTTCGGAACCATCCCCGAATTGCGCGCCGCCGCGGCGCTCATCCCCGCGCCCACCGAGATCGTCGAGATCGACGGCGCGCGACACGATCTGCGCTCCAAATCACTGGACGTGCCCGCGCTGGCGGTCGACGCCGCGCTGCGGTTACTGGATGACCATCATCGTCGGTGCGAGCCTCGCCATTTGTAACGGTTAGCCGATCCCGTTTGTCGGCGGGCTCAGCCCGTTCACAGTGGGCGCGTTTGTCCGTCGATGGGTGATGAGCGACAGGGGTGCGCCCTTGGCAGGAGACGGCGAAGTAAGACGGCGACCAGGGGTGTCCGCGCATGCGGGCACGGAGGCATGCGCCGGTGTATTCGCGCCGTACGGCGTAAGCGGTGCAAGCGGTGCGTCCCTTGCCGACGAGAGGAAGCCGCCGAGATCTTGGCCCTGTTCGGAGTTCGGTTCGGTTGCATGCCGGCATCGGATACCTCACACCCAACGACGAACACCACGAGGGGAG
>CAYVQQ010000093.1:0-11039 GCA_964453085.1 uncultured Mycobacterium sp. | reverse complement strand
GCAGGACCCGAACCAATGACAATCACATCGTGAACAGTGTCGGCGCTCATATGAATCCCTCCAGGACGGTCGCTCTACGGATTCGCCTCAACGCTGTGGCGGAAACCCCCGTCTCCGCGCATGCCGTACGGCACATGGCACAACACTCTAGGCGTGCGGGATCTGGGTGTCGGCCAACAGCCCGGTGTCGGCGGCGCTGCATCCCGGCCCGACGGCGACGACCGCGAGGTTTCCGGGCGTGTCGGCGGGCAGCACCAGCAGGACGCCGGGGCGGGCGCCGACCTCGACCGGCCGCGCGCCGAGAACCTGTGTGGACGGCGGATAGCCGAGGCCGGTGAGGCAGGAGGCACGCCGTTGCGGGTCGCCGAGCGGACCGTAGTCGGGATTGCGGTGTAGCAGCTCGAGAATCTGCGAGTGCGACAGCGGGATTGCCGTGGGCGCCGAGACGGTGATGTGCTCGGCGGTGACTTCCGTGCTGGGCGTGGAGGCGGGCGTATGCAACAGCGCCGCGGTCCCGAGGCCGATCCCGGCGAGGGCAGCGGCGAGTCCGGCGAACGCGGCGGCGACGCGCGCGGGACGGATCCGCGGCCGGGCGGAGTGGGCGGGGCCCGGCGGCGGTCCGGCCGAGCGCAGCGCGGCAGAGATCCTGGCGGTGAGATCGGGCGGGGGTTCGGGTGCCGACGCCGGATCCGCGGCCACGGCGGCCACATCGTGGCGCACCCGGTTGAGGGCGCGCACCACCGCCTGACCATCGGGATCCCTGCGAATCCGCCGGCGGACCCGCGCCGCATCCTCCTCACCCAGCAGACCGGCCTGCAGGTCGGCAAGGGTTTCGACCGTCAGCGGCGGGTCGGTTTCCGCCTCCCGACCACACCCCGGATCGCTCCTCTCCGCGTCCTCCATCCGCCCCAGTGTGCTGGATGAGCGGCCGGATGGCCAGGGTTCACACCTGGCCGGGTAGCGGGTGGGCTCTCGCCGCAAGGTATCCGAGCAGTTCGGCGAGGCGGGTCCGGGCGCGGGCACACCGGCTTTTGACCGTGCCCTCGGCGACGCCGAGCAGTCGGGCGGTGTCGGCGATCGAGTAGCCCTGCATGTCGACGGCCACGACCGCGGCCCGCTGCTCGACCGGTAGCCGCATCAGGGCCCGCTGCACCATGATCGCCGTCTCGACCTCGGCGGTTCGGTCGGCCACCGGATAGACATCCTCCAGCGGGGCGGTTGGGCGCGCTTTGGCGCGTCGCAGACGATCCAGGCACGCGTTGACGACGATGCGGTACAGCCAGCTGGCCACGGAGGCGTCATGCCGGAAAGCGCCGGCACTCCGATGCGCGGAGAGCATCGCCTCCTGCAGCGCGTCCTCGGCGTCCTCGGGACTGCGGGTCGTCAGTCGCGCCAGACGGTGCAACTGACGTCGGTGGCGCAGGAACAGCTCGCCGAAGGCGTGGACATCGCCGGCGACATGCGCCGCCAGCAGCTCGGCGTCGGTGCGTTCCCGTCGGCCCTGACCCCCGCACACCACGCCCGGACAGTAGCCAATCGGCCACCGGGCGGCACTTCACCCGGATACGCACGCTGTGCGGGGCGACTCGGGTCGTCGGGTCAGGATGCGGCCTGGACCGTGATCTCCGAGATCGCCGCGCGGCTCTTGCCGTCGGTGCTGCCCAACGTCGAGATCCACACCAGCAGATTCGAGGTCGGGGCCGCCGACTTGACCGCGACGACGTTGCGACCGGGCTTGAGGGTCGTCGCCGGCGTCAGCACCTTGGTGTCGTCCAGCTTCGCCGGGTTCGGCGTGGGCGAGGAGCGCAGTTCGACCTGCGTGCCCGTGCTGGAGATGTCGATGGAGACGGCGCCGACCACCGTCGGGTTCGGCAGCTGCAACATCAGCCCGACCCCGTTCTTGAAGGAGGGGAACGGGACGGCGTCGGTGTAGGTGTCGGTCTCCCACGAGGTGGAGGGGTCGCCGTCGATCGCCAGCCCGGCCTGCCCCGGGTTGTCGGCCTCACCGTCGGGGGAGAAGACCGTGGCCTTCGTGGGTTTGACGACGCTGCCGGCGCGCACCGAGCTGGACGCCGGAGCCGACGTCGCCGGTGTGGGCCCGCTGAGCCCCA
The DNA here is from genome assembly GCA_964453085.1 of uncultured Mycobacterium sp. Taxonomy (GTDB): domain Bacteria; phylum Actinomycetota; class Actinomycetes; order Mycobacteriales; family Mycobacteriaceae; genus Mycobacterium. Next base: position 8,928 of record CAYVQQ010000093.1, on the reverse strand, counting down.
GCTCGTCCTTGTTCAGGCCCCCGCCGACATTGCCGAAGATCTTGCTGATCACCGAGGCGAGTACCAGCAGCGCGACCACGAGGACCGCCAGCCCCGCGCCCACGCCGATCAGCAGGGTGCGGCGCCGGCGCGCCAAGACCGACGGGTCTTCGGGGACGGGGCGGACCTGCTCCGGCGGCGGTGCGCCGTCGAACGGGTCGAGCACCTCGGTGTGGTCCGCCACGGCGGTCGCCTGCTGCAGCAAGTTCAGCAGCGTCGAGGCGCTGCGGATGCCACCGTCGTCCTGCACCGCCCGCTCGGCGACGGCCGAGATCGGGAACGGAATGGCCCGGTCGATAACCATGGGTGCGACGGGGGCGCCGTCGGCGTCCCGGTCGGCCGGGGCGAGCCCGCTGCGGATGCCGGGCTCCGGCAGCGGCCACCGGTTGACCAGCAGGGCGTACAGCGCGGCGCCGATGCCGCGGATGTCGTCTTGGGGGTTCGCGCCGGGCATGGTTGCCGGATATGCCAGCACGACGTCGCCGTCGATGCTGACGCGCACCCGGCTCGGATGGTCGATCGACAGGGCCACACCGGCGCGGTGGGCCGCCTCGGCGGCGGCGGCCAGCGATTGGATCGCCCTGACGGCGCCAATGGGCGACGGCGCGGTGTCGGCCACCTCCCGCAGCGAGCCACCGCGAATCCACTCCGAGACCACCAGGCCACCGGAACCACTGTGCATCACGACGTCGAGCACCCGGGCGACGCCGGGCTTGTCGATCCGGCCCAGCCGCAACGTGCGGGACAGGATCTCCTGCACCACGTCGTCGGGCAGGGAGCCATCCGGGTCGACGAACGTCAGCGCCACCTGCCGGTCCAGTGCGGTGTCCAGCGCTTGCCAGAACTGCAGCGGCGGTGCGCCGCCGTGGCACAGCAGCAGGCGGTAGCGCCCACCGGCGATCCGGGCGCCGGGAACCAGGCGTGTGTCCTTGGACATCGAGGATTCCCCGCCACCATTGCGTGGTGCGTCCGGCGGCACCGGATCGCCGGGCGATTCGGCGAGCTGGTCGCGGTTGGCGGGCTCCCGTCGGCCCGCCGCCGGCGCGTCCGCGCGCTGCGGAGGGATGTCGGGCTGGAAGTCGTCGGCGACCGGGCGCGGAAGGTCGGAGCGTGACACGGCGCTTTCCACGGGGCGGTCGCTCACCTCCGGTCCTTTCGCCATCCGGGCTTTGCCTCCGCGCTCCGGCGGCCTGCGCAGCTCGTTGACCGCATTCGCCCTCGGCGGGGGTGAATTCCTCTGCTCAGGGTACGTGACGGGGGGTGAGCCGGACGCTCCTTTCGGCCTGGTCGGTTTGCCGGCCGTCGCTGTCCCCGCCGGGTGTCTGTTGCTGCTGCGCCGGATGCGGTGCCGGACGGCTTCGAAAGCCGCCTGCGCCTCGGGGACCCGCGCGCGCAGCATGACCGTCGCCAGGACGGGCACCATGATCGTTGCCACCATCAGCAGGCGCAGCAGTGAACCGGCGCCACCGGCGTGCGCGGTCAGGCGGCCCAGCCCCAGCAGGCGGTCGGCGACGTGAGCGAGGAGTCCGGCCAGCAGTGACGCGGCCGTCGTCACCAGGACGGTGCGCGCCGTGGCTGCATCGACCAGGTGGCCGCCGCGGGGCAGCAGCGCCGTTCGCAGCAGCAGGTAGCCCACGACCGCACCGGCCAGGAACCCGACGCCGTTGGCCAGACCGAGCAGGCCGGCCACCAGATTGCGGTCGTCGGTCAGGTGCGGGGCCAGCAGCGACCCGGCGATCTTGACGGCCGTGATCACGACGATGATCACGATCGGGGTCCACGGTTGTTCGCGCGCGTAGAACACCCTCAGCTGCAGCAGCACCAGCCCGTAGGGGATCAGCGTGAAGGCCGACAGCGCGATCGCGGCGCCCAGATAGCCGGCGTCGACCTGCCCGAAGTGCCCGTAGGCGAACAGCGCGCTGCCGATGGCCGGGCCGCCGACGGTCATGAACGTCACGATCGGGATCAGCGTGACCAGGGTCAGCCGGGTGGCCAGCGACAGGTCGCCGAGCACGCCCTCGATGTCCTCGGCGGCGGCGTTGCGGCTCAGCCGCGGCATCACCACGGTCAGCACCGTCACCCCGATCATGCCGTAGGGCAGCATCAGGACCAGCCAGGTGTAGTTGTAGATCGCGGGCCCGGAAGCCGCCGCGGTGCTGGCGATCTCGTTGCCGACGACGAGGCCGAGCTGGCTGATCAGCACGTAGAGCACCATGGCGACGGCCATCGCGCCGAAGCGCTTGAGACGCTTGTCGATGCCCCACAGCGGGCGCAGGCTCACGCGTTCGCGCCGCAGCGCGACCAGCAGCATCCCGGCCTGGGCGAACACGCCCGCCGTGGTGCCGACGCTGAGCACGAGCAGCTTGGGGTTGCCCATCCGCACGGGATCGACCGAAAGCTCGCCGGGGACCGCTACGTACACCGCCAGGGTCAGCAGCCCGACGACGTTGTTGACGACGGGTGCCCAGGCCGTGGGGCCGAACACGTTGCGGGTGTTGAGGATCGCCATGAACACCGACGTCAGCCCGTAGGCGAGCACCTGCGGGAGCAGCAGGTAGGCGAACGCGGTGGTCAGCGGCTCGTTGACCTGCGGGACGCGGCCCAGCATCAACCGCACCAGCAGCGGCGCGGCCAGCACCGACAACGCCGTCGCCACCACCAGCAGCGCGGTCGTCACGGTGACCAGGCGGCGCACGAACGCTGCGCCGCCGTCGGGGTCGGACTGCTCGGCGCGGGCGAGCACGGGCACGAAGATCGCGGTGAAGGTCGCCTCGAGCACCAGCGCGGCCACCAGGTTGGGCAGCTGGTTGGCCACCGCGAACGCACTCGACAGCGCCGCGCCCAGGATGGCGGCGAGCAACACGATCCGCGCGAAACCGGTCAGCCTGCTGACCAGGGTGGCGAAGGCGATCGCCCACGACCGCGAGACCACCGCGGAGTCCGACAGTTCGGCCCGCCGGGCAGGCACCGGCCCAACCGGTGCGGCGGGAGACGCGGGCCGGTGCCGCCGGTTCGGCTGCGGCTGTGTGTAGGCCCGCCGCGAGGCGGGTCTCATACGCGGTGCTCTTCGTCGACGCTGGAAGCGATCTCGTCGTGCAGGCCGGCCGGACCGGGCTGCGGTGGATCCGGCCGGTCCAGGTCCGCGGGGTCGGGCAGACCGCGGAAACGGTGCCACAGGCGGCGCCCGGCCAGCAGCACCAGCACCGCCGCCGCGCTCAGCGTGATCGTGAACAGCACCTTGCCGTAGGCGTTGGAGTGCACCGACAACCGCACCGGATCGCCCAGCCGCATCCCGTCGGGGGTGCGCAGTGTCACGTCGACGGCGACCCGCTTGGTGAAGTTGACCTCGATCGGCACGTGCAGCGGCAGGTAGCCGGGCGGCAGTTCGATCTGGCCGACGTCGGTGACCGTCATCCCGGGGGGCGCGTCGACCTGCAGGCGCACCCGGATCGGGACGGCCAGGCCGTTGTGCAGGGCCAACGGGAGCGGGCTGTGCTCGGTGGCCAGGGTGTAGGAGCCGCCGGGGTTGACGATCGTGACGGCGCCGATGAGGTTGTTGATCGTCGCGCCGACCACCGCAAGCCGCTGTTCGGCCAGCCCGTTGCGGGTGTCGGGGGATTCGGACTGGCTCAGCGCGCGCAGCATGTCCTCACGCAGCGGCGCGGTGTACCCGGTGCCGGTCAAGCCGGTGCGCTCGTCGGTGCTCAGCGCGGCGGTGAGCCCCCACAGGCGACCGACCTGGCCGGCGATGTCGGCGGTGACGTCCCTGTTGAACCGGCCGCGTGCGGGGGAGGCGGGGAAGGGGCCGACCGGCTGTGGGGGGTCGATGTGCGCGGCCGCGTCGGCGATGACCGCGGGCAGGGGGCGCGGCACCCCGAGCCCCGAGCGCACGGTGGTGGCCAGGGCGGTCAGGATCACCTGCGCGTCGTCGGCCTGCAGGTTCCACGACGGCGGCGGGACGAGGATCTGGGTGCGCGGCGCGGCGTCGCGTTGCAGGGCGTGCCAGAACATGGAGCCCAGGGCGTCCTGACGCCGCGCGGTGGGGGAGTCGTGCGCGAGCCGGACCGTCAGCGAGGTGTCCAGGTAGGTGGGGACGGCGGGGCTGGTTCCCGCGCCGGCCAGCGCGGCGCCGACCGCCGGGTCGAACGGCGCGACCACCACGTGCGGGGACACCCGCCGGGGCGCCGTGTCGACCGCGTCGGGGAGGCCGCCGCCCGGGGCGCCCGGTCCGTCGTGTGCGGCCAGGCCGGCGGCCGCGATGGCGACTGTGCTGCCGTTGACCCCGCTCTCGACGGTGTTGAGCAGGTCGACCGTGCGACGGGTCAGCGTCCCGTCCGGCAGCAGCGTGGCGCCGCGGGTGGTGGTCACGTCCAGGATGCGGTCGACGATGTCGCCGACGCCGGTGGTGGCGGCGGCGCTCAGCCCGGCGTCGTTGACGCGTTGCAGCGCGTCCAGGTCGGCCTGGGCGTAGGGCAGCGGCGCGACGCAGAGCCGGTGGGCCAGGGCGCGCAGCCGGTTCAGCCAGGCGATCGCCGCGGCCTGCCCGGTGCCCGGATGCGTGGGGGTGCCCGGCCGCTGCGCTGAACCGTCGGGGGAGTCGGACACCACGTAGCCGGCGGTCATGGCGTTGACGGTGACCAGCAGGTCCGGGTCGACGGCCAGGCACAGCGCCCGCCCGACGGCGGCGTCCGGGTCGACGTCGTGGCCGGTGGCGAATTCCACCGCGGACAGCAGGGTGTCCAGCCGGCCGCCGGTGGCCAGGGAGGTGGCCAGCTCGTCGTCGACGAGCCGGACCGGGACGCTGCCGCCGGGGAAACCCGGGGCCAGCCGGGGCCGGTCGGCCAGCGGCCACAGCATGGTGATCCACACCGGTCTGGACGTGTCCGGGGCGACGGTGGAGGCCAGGTCGCCGGCCCGGTCGGGTGGCACGCCGACCACCGGCAACAGGAACCGCGCGTTGTCCAGGCGGGCGGGCGTGCCGTAGTCGGGCGTGCCGTTGACGTTGACCAGCACCGGGTAGATCCCCGGTTCATCGATGCCGAACGACGAGTTGGTCAGCGAGCGCAGGGGGGCCGAGAGGGTGAAGCCCGCCCCCTGCCCGCGCTGCAGTTCGGGGGCCGCGGTCTGGAAGTCCGACACCGGCTGGTACTGCTCGGTGCCGCCGTCCAGCGAGGTGCGCAGGCCCGTGGAGGTCGTGACCGCCGCGGCGTGCTCGAGCCGGACCACCACGTCGCGGACGGGGCGGTCGCCTGTGTTGATGACCGCGCCGCTGACGGTGACGACGGGTGGGCTGGTGGTGGTGACCACGTCCGGGGTGACCTGGTCGATGCGGACACGCACGAACGGGGTGGCGCCGGGCTCGCCGGCCGCCGAGCGGGGCGGGGCGAAACCGGTGAGTGCGGCCAAGGCGGCGACGACGGCGACCACCACGGCGAGGCGCGTCGAGCCGGCCCGGCAGAGTCGCGGCGCGGTCACGGGCCCGGCCCGTGACCGTTGTTCCGGCCCGCGGCGGGCATGCCGGCGTGGCGGGTCCGTGAGTGGGTCTGCCGGCGCCGGTGCGGCGAGCTGGGCGGCAGCGGCGGCAGCGAGGACGGCCCGCCGTTCTGCAGTTTGTCGATCAGCTCGTCGGCCACCTGCGCCAGCCGCCGTTCGTCGGCGTAGGCGAGCCGCGACGGCAGCTCGTTCACCGGAACCCAGGCCACCTCGGCGACTTCGACGTCGTGGTCGGACAGCTCGCCGCCGGAAAACCGCATCAGGTAGTGGTGGACCGTCTTGTGCACCCGGCGGCCGTCGGTGATGAACCAGTAGTCGATGCAGCCCAGCGCGGCCAGCACGTTGCCCCGGATCCCGGTCTCCTCGGCGACCTCACGCATGGCCGTCTGCTCCGCGGTCTCGCCGAGTTCGATGTGACCCTTGGGCAGCGACCACAGCATCCGGCCGCGCCGGTCGACGCGCCCGATCAGCGCCGCCACCTGAGAGTCGCGCGGTCCGTCGAGGCCGTCGACGACCAGCCCCCCGGCCGAAATCTCATGAACCGTGCGCAACCGCCCCGACCTGCGGCGGGCGGCGTGGGAGCGGCGCGGTTTCGTCGCGGCCGGGTCCCCGGCCGGGTGGCCGTCGGTCTGGTTCTCCGACGGCGCCGCGGCAGCACGACCACGGCGCCGACCCCGACGCCGCGGCGGCTTGGCTTGTTCGCCGTCCGACACCCAAGCGATAGTAGCTGGCACGGACGGGTGCGCTTGACATCCTCGCCGGTTGTGGTCACGGGTCCGACAGCGGGGTCTGAGGTGGTGGGCGTGCTGGTCACATGCGCGGCCCCGGCGGTGCGAACACCGCCCCACCGCTTGCCCGTCACCGCCGCCTCACCCGTTGACGACGCGCCGAGTGATCCCACTAGGCTGGTCGGACGTGCCTGACACCGAGACCGAGCTGCTGACCGCCGGGGCGGTGGCCCTCAATCGGCACGCCCCCATGTTGCGCGAGCTCGGCGCGGCGTTCGACGCCGCGGGCCACCGGCTGTACCTGGTCGGCGGTTCGGTGCGGGATGCGCTGCTGGGCCGGCTGAGTCCGGACCTGGACTTCACCACCGACGCCCGGCCCGACCAGGTGCAGCAGATCGTGCGCGGATGGGCCGACGCGGTGTGGGACACCGGGATCGACTTCGGCACCGTCGGCGTCGGGAAGGGCGAGCACCGCCTGGAGATCACCACCTTCCGCGCCGACGCCTATGACCAGGTGTCGCGCCACCCCGAGGTGCGCTACGGTGATCGCCTCGAGGATGACCTGGTGCGCCGCGACTTCACCGTCAACGCCATGGCGGTGCGCATCACGCCCACCGGCCCGGGCGAATTCCTCGATCCGCTGGGCGGTTTGGCCGCGCTGCGCGAGCGGCTGCTCGACACCCCCGCCGCCCCGTCGGCGTCCTTCGGCGACGACCCGTTGCGGATGCTGCGCGCCGCGCGGTTCGTGTCGCAACTGGGCTTCACCGTGGCCCCGCGGGTGTGGGAGGCGATCACGGAGATGGCCCCCCAGCTGGCCCGGGTCAGCGCCGAGAGGGTGGCCACCGAGCTGGACAAGCTGCTGCGCGGCGAGGACCCGGTGGCCGGTATCGACCTGCTGGTGCAGACGGGGATGGGCGAGGTGGTGATGCCCGAGCTCGGGGGCATGCAGATGGCCATCGACGAGCATCACCAGCACAAGGACGTCTACCAGCATTCGCTGACGGTGCTGCGGCAGGCGATCGCGCTGGAGGATGACGGCCCGGATCCGGTGCTGCGCTGGGCGGCGCTGCTGCACGACATCGGCAAGCCCGCCACGCGGCGCCACGAACCCAACGGGGGTGTGAGCTTTCACCACCACGAGGTGGTGGGCACCAAGATGGTGCGAAAGCGGTTGCGGGCGCTGAAGTTCTCCAAGCAGATGATCGAGGACGTCTCGCAGCTGGTGTATTTGCATCTGCGGTTCCACGGATACGGCGACGGGGTGTGGACCGACTCCGCGGTGCGCCGCTACGTCACCGACGCCGGCCCGCTGCTGCCGCGGCTGCACAAGCTGGTGCGCGCGGACTGCACCACCCGCAACAAGCGCCGGGCCGCGCGGCTGCGGGCCAGCTATGACCGGCTGGAGGCGCGGATCGCCGAGCTGGCCGCGCAGGAGGATCTGGCGCGGGTGCGCCCGGACCTGGACGGCAACCAGATCATGGAACTGCTCGGCATCCCGGCCGGCCCCCAGGTGGGTGAGGCGTGGCGCTTTCTCAAAGAGCTGCGGCTCGAGCGGGGGCCGCTGAGCACCGAGGAGGCCACCGCCGAGCTGCTGTCCTGGTGGCAGGCGCGCGGGAACCCGCAGCGGTAACCCGCCGTCGGAACAGTCGTGGACTACTGCATGAGTGGAGACGACGGCACGGCCGCGATGTTGCACGGCACCCCCGACCTGGATCTGGACGGCGACGGCACCTTCGACGCGGTGGGCGTGGATCTCGACGGCGACGGGCTGCGCGACGACGCGCTGGCCGACCTCGACGGCGACGGGGTGGCCGACCATGCCCTGCTCGACGTCGACAACGACGGCACACCCGAGGCGTCGTTCACCGACGACGGGACGGGCACGTGGTCGGTCGCCGCGGACCGGGACGGGCAGCTGCGCTGGTACGGGCTCGACGGCACGCAGCACACCGGGGGACCGCTGGTGGACTTCGACGGCCACGGCGGCGGCGACGACCGGCTGTTCGACACCGACGGCGACGGGGTGGCCGACCGGGTGTTTTGCCCGGGGGAGAACGGGATGACTGGATACGTCGACACCGACGGCGACGGCCACTGGGACGTGCGGCTGACCGACAGCGACGGTGACGGCCTGGCCGACGGCGCCAGTGCGCTGTGAGGGCTGATTGCACGTGAACCGGTCGGCGCCCATGTGGTGGTTGGTCTGATCGGAGGGGATCCCGCCGCGGTCAGCAGGCGGGGAAAGAGGGGAGGGGGACACGATGTTCGTCGATCCGGGATTGCTGCGGCAGGGGGCCAGCGAGTCCCGCCGCGCCGGGGGGGACGCCCAGCGGGGGGCCGATCACCTTGTGCGGGGGCCGCTTGCGCCGGGCATGTTCGGTGACTTCGCCGCCGCCGCCGCCATTCACGAGGCGCTGAGCACGGCCCGCGCCGAGCATGTGCGGAGCTTGCAGGCGCATCATGACGCGCTTACCGACGTGGGCACCAAGGCGGATTTTGCCGCCAGCGAGTTCACCGCAATGGATGAACACGGTGCCGAGCAGCTGCGCGGGGTGGGGGCAACTCGGTCACCTAAGCCTAAGGGGCCGGACCATTCGACCTCGGCGCCGACGGCCGGGCCGCTACTGTGAGCGCTGTGAGAAGTGGCCACGGTTTTGGGTAAGCGACT
>CAYVQQ010000092.1:0-11188 GCA_964453085.1 uncultured Mycobacterium sp. | reverse complement strand
TTGAGCAACCTGCTGGTCAACGCCTTGCAGCACACCCCGGAAAGCGCCGAGGTCACCGTGCGGGTCGGCACCGACGACGACGACGCGGTGATCGAGGTGGTCGACAAGGGGCCCGGCATGAGCAGCGAGGATGCGGCGCGGGTGTTCGAGCGCTTCTATCGCACCGATTCGTCACGCGCCCGGGCCAGCGGAGGCACCGGCCTCGGGCTTTCCATTGTCGACTCGTTGGTGCATGCGCACGGCGGCACCGTCACCCTGACCACCGCGCCCGGCGATGGTTGCTGTTTTCGCGTCACTCTGCCGCGGGTGAGCGACGTGCCAGCGCCGGAACAGCCGGTTCACGTCAGCTGAGCGAGCGCCGCCTTGATCCTGGCCTGCGCCTCGTCCAGCGACTCCGGCGACGGGTTGCGGTCGACGTGGGCGAAGCCGAAGTCGCCCAGGCTGCGGGTGGGGAACACGTGAACGTGCAGATGGGGCACTTCCAGCCCGGCGATGATCATGCCGGCACGTTCGGTGGTGAAGGCCTTGCACACGGCCCTGCCGATCAGCTGACTCACCGCCATGACGCGGGCGAAGGCCGCGCCGTCGACCTCCTGCCACTGGTCGATCTCGGCTCGCGGCACCACCAGCGTGTGGCCCTGGGTCATCGGCTCGATCGTCAGGAACGCGACGACGTCGTCGTCCTCGTAGACGAAGCGGCCGGGCAGCTCTCGGTTGATGATCTTGGTGAACACCGACGACATGGGCCCAGCATAGGTGTGGGCGGGTCGGCCGACGGACCGAGGCGGGTTCGGCTACGCCAGGCCGACGACCCTCATCTTGTGTAACCGAAGGGCGCGGGAATCGGGGGCGGTGCGGAACGTTTCGGAAGTTCCATGGCCCGGAGGGGCTGCGGTGACGCCGTTTCCGGGCGTGCGCGGACCCCGACGCACCGGAGCTCCTTGACGGCATCGTGCCGAGGTAGCCGGAGACGTCCAGGGGTCCCTGCCCGCTAGAGTGACGTGTCGTGCGCGTCCTGGTGATCGGCTCCGGTGCCCGTGAACATGCGCTGCTGCTGGCGTTGCAGAAAGACCCAGAGGTCACCGGCCTGGCCATCGCTCCCGGCAACGCCGGCACGGCCCGGATCGCCGAGCAGCGCGCCGTCGACGTGACGTCGAGCGAGGACGTCGTCGCCGTGGCGCGCGCGGTTCGCGCCGATCTGGTCGTCATCGGCCCCGAGGTTCCCTTGGTGCTGGGGGTGGCCGACGCGGTGCGGGCCGCCGGAATCGTGTGCTTCGGGCCCAGCCGGGACGCCGCTCGTATCGAAGGCTCCAAGGCGTTCGCCAAGGATGTCATGGCGGCGGCGGGCGTTCGCACAGCGAGAAGCGAGATCGTCGACAACCCAGCACATTTGGATGCCGCCCTGGAGCGGTTCGGGCCCCCCGCCGGCGATCCGGCCTGGGTGGTGAAGGACGACCGGCTGGCCGCGGGCAAAGGCGTGGTGGTGACACCGGAGCGAGATGCCGCGCGCGCCCACGCCGCCGGGCTGCTTGACGCCGGCCATCCGGTGCTGCTGGAGTCCTTTCTCGACGGCCCCGAAGTGTCGCTGTTCTGCGTGGTCGACGGCAGGACCGTGGTGCCGCTGCTGCCGGCACAGGACTTCAAGCGCGTCGGCGAGGGAGACACCGGACCCAACACCGGCGGCATGGGCGCCTACGCGCCGCTGCCCTGGCTGCCCGACGACGTCTACCGGGAAGTGGTCGGCACCGTCGTCGAACCCGTTGCGGCCGAGATGGTCGCGCGTGGCAGTTCCTTCTCCGGCCTGCTGTACGTCGGGCTGGCGATCACCGCGAAGGGACCAGCGGTGGTCGAATTCAACTGCCGCTTCGGGGATCCGGAAACCCAGGCGGTGCTGGCGCTGCTCGAATCGCCGCTCGGCCAATTGCTGTACGCGGCGGGCACCGGCGCGCTGGCCGATTTCGGAGAGCTGCGCTGGAGCGACGGCGCCGCGGTCACGGTGGTGCTGGCGGCGGAGAACTACCCGGGGCGGCCGCGGATCGGGGACGTCATCACCGGGTCGGAGGCCGAGGGCGTGCTGCACGCCGGGACGGCGCGCCGTGACGACGGCGCGATCGTCTCCTCGGGCGGCCGGGTGCTGTCCGTGGTGGGCGTCGGCGCCGACCTCCGCGCCGCACGGGCCCGGGCATACGCCATCATCGATTCGATTCGATTGCCGGGCAGCCACTTCCGAAACGACATCGCCCTGCTGGCGGCCGAAGGCAAGATCGGCGTCTGGCACGCTTCGCCTTAGAAGGCCGCAGCCTGCCCGTCGCGGCGCGGGTCGCTGGCCGCGAGGTACCCGCCGTCGAGGCGCCAGATCGCCTGGCAACTGCCGAACTGGTTGTAGTCCCCCACCGACACCAGGTCGTGCCCGCGCCGGCGCAGCTCGTCGAGCGTGGCCGGGGGGAACCCCCGTTCGCAGCTGACCTGCATGCCTTCCACCCACCGGAACCGAGGGCCGTCGCACGCCGCCTGCGGATTCTGGCCGTGGTCGGCGATCCGAACCATGACCTGCACGTGGCCCTGGGGCTGCATGGTGCCGCCCATCACCCCGAAGCTCATCACCGGCGAGCCGTCCTTGGTCACAAAGCCCGGCAGGATGGTGTGGTAAGGACGCTTGCCGGGCCCCACCCGATTCGGATGGCCCTGTGTCGCAACGAAATTCGCGCCCCGATTGTGCAGCGAGATCCCGGTGCCCGGCACCACCACGCCCGAGCCGAACCCCATGTAGTTCGACTGGATCATCGAGACCATCATCCCGGTCGCGTCGGCCGCGGTCAGGTACACGGTGCCCCCGCCCGGGGTGCCCGCAGACGCCGGCCTGGCTCGGGTCCGGTCGATCAGCGCGGCGCGCTGTTGCAGGTACTCCTCGCCCAACAAGCGCTGCGGGCCGACCGGCATGTGCTCGATGTCGGAGACGTAGGCCTGGGCGTCGGCGAACGCCAGCTTCACCGCTTCGATCTGCAGGTGCACGCTGTCGGCGGAATCAGCCGGCAGCGAGGCCATGTCGAAATGCCGGAGGATCCCCAGCGCGATCAGTGCCACGATGCCCTGGCCGTTGGGCGGGATCTCGTGGACGGTGTACCCGCGATACGGGGTGTCGATCGTGCCGACCCAATCGGCGCGGTGCTCGGCCAGATCGTCGGCGCGCATGGCTGCGCCGTTGACCGAGGCGTGGGCCTCGAGCCGGGCGGCCAGTTCCCCGCGGTAGAACGCCTCGCCGCGGGTGTCGGCGATCTTTTCCAGTGTGGCTGCATGGTCGGGCAGCCGGACCGGCTCGCCGGGGACGGGTGCCCGGCCGCCCGGCGCGAACGTCTCGGCGAACCCGGGTTGGTCCCGGAACAGCGGCAGCTGCGCTGCCCACTGCTCGGCGACGATTGGGGAGACGAGAAAACCGTTGCGGGCGTAGGAGATCGCGGGCCCGAAGAGCCGCTCGAACGGGAGCCGGCCGAACCGCGCGTGCAACTCGGTCCATCCCGACACCGCCCCCGGGACGGTCACCGAGTCCCAGCCGAGGGCGGGAACGTCGTTGCCGCCGAAATATTCCGGTGTCCAGGCCCGGGGTGAGCGGCCCGATGCGTTGAGCCCGCGCAGCTGCCGGCCGTCCCACACGATGGCGAAGGCGTCCGAGCCGATGCCGTTGGACACCGGTTCCACCACGGTGAGGGTGATCGCGGTGGCAACCGCGGCGTCCACCGCGTTGCCGCCCTCGGCGAGCATGCGCAGGCCGGCCTGGGCGGCGAGCGGTTGCGACGTGCACACCACGTTGCGGGCCAGCACGGGCTTGCGCGGCCAAGCGTATGGGAAGCTCCAGTCGAAGGGAGCGGTCACCTTCGTGAGCGTAACGTCCGGCGCGTCAGCCCGTCAGCAGCGGAGCGAGCCAGGTCAGCTCGGCGGGCAGCTGCGAACTCCAGAACGCCGGGTTGTGGCCGCCGGGGGAGAACCCGCCCGCCGCAGCGGTGGGCAGTTGGGCGACGAACTGTTTGGTCGCGGCGTAGAAGGGGTCGCTGTCGCCGCAGTCGACCCGGATCGGGATGGACGCCAGTGCCGGCATGCCGAACACCGAGTTCGCCGCGAAATCCGCGGGTCCGTCGAACGCGCCGGGTGCGGCCTCCCCCGACGACCGCCACAGCGCGGGGCTCACCGCGCAGATGGCCGCGGTGCGTGCGGGGCCCAGCCGGCCGCCGAGCAGCAAGGCGCCGTAGCCGCCCATCGACCAGCCCAGGAACGCCACCCGCGAGGTATCCAGGCTCTGGGTGCTCAGCATCGGGATCAGCTCGTCGAGCACCATCGCCCCGCTGTCCTCGCCGGATGCCCTCTTGTGCCAGTAGCCGCCCCCGCCGTCGACGGCAACCACCGCGAACGGCGGCAACCCGGCGTCGACGCCCTGCGCCAGCCCCTGCTCGACACCGCCGGCCATCACGGTGGCGGTGTCGCTGCCCTTGCCGTGCAGCGCGATGACCGGCCGCAGCGGTTTGGTCTGGCCCGGCGGGCGCGCAATCGCCCAGTTGGTGGTGACACCGCCCCGCGCCGCCGACACGAAGGAGCCCGTGACCATGGTGGGAGCGGGCTGGTTCGCGGGGACGGGCTCGCGGGGCAGGGCCGGCGCCAACGGCGGGCCGGTGGCGGAAGCGGACACCGGCATGGCCTGGGAGGCGCGGGGCTTGAGCACGACGTCGAGGGCGAATGCGCCCGCCGCGCCGACGGCCGCGCCGGCCCCGAGGCCCAGCACGGCGCGGCGGCTCAAGTCGGGCATGCGGGTCATCATGTCATGGTCGGGCACCATGGCTGCGGCACCGGGCGGTCGCCAGCTGCCCCGGCCTGCGGTCGGCGGCCACCGCCGCGGGCAGGAGCCGACCCGTGCGGAACTGACTTCGTCATGCCGGGCGGTGGTGTCGCGCCGTACTCGCCCGATACTGACGGGTGTTCGGAAGGCTGTGCGGGCCGATCTGGCAGCGTGGTAGGAAGTCGGAGGCCGACTTCCGGGAGGACCCATGGACGGGGCGGACACCGCCGGCGAGTCGCATCTGCATCGGGTCATGGGGCCGGGCCTTCTGCTGCTGTTCATTGTCGGCGACATGCTGGGCACCGGCATCTACGCCCTGATCGGCGACGTGGGTGCCGAGGTCGGCGGCGCTGCCTGGGTTCCGTTCCTGCTGGCCTTCGTCGTCGCGACGGTGACCGCGTGCAGCTACCTGGAGCTGGTGACCAAATATCCGCGCGCCGCCGGCACCGCGCTGTACGTGCACAAGGCGTTCGGCAACCGCTTCGTCACGTTCATGGTCGCGTTCCTGGTGATGTGCGCCGGAATCTCCGGGGCGGCAACCGCCTCGAGGTTTTTCGGGTCGAACTTCGTCGTCGCGTTCAAACTCTTCTGGGGGACCGAGGGCGTGGTCGTCGTCGCCATGCTGTTCATGGTGGCCCTGGCGGTGGTGAACCTGCGCGGTGTGCGCGAGAGCGCCAAGCTCAACGTGGTGCTCACCCTCATCGAGATCACCGGGCTGGTGCTGGTGATCGCCGTCGGGCTGTGGGCGTCGGTCCGGGGCGGCCACGCGCACTACGGACGGGTGATCGCGTTCGACGTCGGAGACAAGAACATCTTCGTCGCCCTGACTGCTGCGACGTCGCTGGCGTTCTTCGCGATGGCCGGGTTCGAGGATTCGGTGAACATGGCCGAAGAGACCAAGGACCCGGTCAGGACGTTCCCGAAGGTGTTGCTGGCCGGGCTGAGCATCGCGGCGCTCATCTACACGCTGGTGGCGATCGTCTCCGTCGCGATGGTGCCGGTGACGGCGCTACAGGCCAGCGACACGCCTCTCATCGACGTGGTCCAGGCGGCGGCCCCCGCGCTGCCGACCAAGATCATCCTGCCGTTCATCTCGATGGTCGCGGTGTCCAACACCGCGCTGCTCGGCATGCTGATGGCCAGCCGGCTCATCTACGGGATGGCCCGCGAGGGTGTGCTGCCGTCGTTTCTGGGTGCGGTCAGTCCGACCCGCCGGTCGCCGTGGGTCGCGGTGCTGTTCACCACGGCGATCGCCCTCGGGCTGATCCTCTACGTGACAGCCTTCGCGAACAAGGACGCCATCTCGGTGCTCAGCGGCACCACGTCGTTGCTGCTCCTGGCGGTGTTTGCCATGGTCAACGTCGCGGTGCTGGTGCTGCGCCGCGACGCGTCGACCAACGAGCGGCGCCACTTCAGGACACCGACCCCGCTGCCGGTCTTCGGTTTCCTGTCGTCGGTGCTGCTGCTGATGCCCTTCTTCGGCCGGCCCATGCAGCAGTACGTGCTGGCCGCGATCATGATCACCGCCGGGATGGTGATCGCGCTGGTCAGCCGTCTGGTCAGCCGGCGGTGGGAGAAGCGGCGCGCCGGTGACGGGAGGGCGCCGGCGTTGTCGGACACCGGCTAGCGCAGCGACGGGGTGACGATGCACCCGGTGGCGACGTCACCGTAGATCGTGACGCCGTCCGGACGGTGGTGGCCGTACAGCGCAACGTAGGCGCACACAACGGCATCGACCGGGTCCTCGGCGCGGCGCAGATCACTCTTGCTCCGCGCGGCGATCACCTGTGCGCGCAGCTCCGCCCATCCGTCGTGGTCCTCGACACGCAGCGGCACCGCGGCGTGTGCGAGCCCTTCGACGCCGTCCATCAACAACAGCAGCTCGGCTTTGAGCCGGCCGACATCGCGCCCGGGCTTGGCCTTGTACTTGAGGGTGCGCGCCAGTCGGAACAGGACCACCGTCGCCGGGTGCGGGTAGACCTCGATGGCGCGCCGCCTGGCCGACGTCCGCGGGTCCATGTCGAGATCCAGTGCCCGCGCCAGTCGCGCGGCGCGCGGACCGCCGGCGAACTCCGGTTTGGCCGTGTTGGTCGGGTGCGCGCCGGCTTCGAACCGGCGGAAGTCGCGGTTGAGCGCCGCCTCGGCCGGCCGTTGTCCGGTCGGGTTGGTCACCACCAGCGGGGCGTCGAAGGCGACGACGCAGTCGCCCCGCACGTAGGGCCGCAGCGAGGCGAGGATCGCGGCGTCGTCCCGGACGGCGCCGACCTGCACCAGGCGACCGTGCGCGTCGACGACCGCGACACCGGTCGGGTTGCGCCCGGCCCAGGCCAGGTCCACACCGGCGAAGTACACCCGCTCAGGTTAGGGCTGGTGCCCCGGTGACGCCGCGAGCGTAACCCCCCCGCGATTTTCGGCCCGTCTTATCGCCGTGGCGTTACGCTCGCAAGCCGCCGCGGCGCCCGACCGTAAGCTGTGTGCTCGTGAGCGTTGCAAACGTGCTGGCGTCCCGGTACGCCAGCGCCGAGATGGTGGCGATCTGGGCGCCCGAGGCCAAGATCTCCCTCGAGCGTCGGCTTTGGCTGGCCGTGCTGCGGGCGCAGGCGGAACTGGGCGTTGCGGTGCCGCCGTCGGCTGTCGCCGACTACGAGCGAGCGCTCGACGACGTCGACCTGGCCTCGATCGCGGCCCGCGAACGCGTACTGCGTCACGATGTCAAGGCCCGCATCGACGAATTCAACGCGCTGGCCGGCCACGAGCATGTGCACAAGGGGATGACCAGCCGCGATCTCACCGAGAACGTCGAGCAGCTGCAGATCCGGCGTTCGCTGGAACTGGTGTTCTCCCACGGGGTGGCGGTGGCGGCGCGGCTCGCCGAGCGCGCGGTGAGCTATCGGGACCTGGTGATGGCCGGACGCAGCCACAACGTCGCCGCGCAGGCCACCACGCTGGGCAAGCGCTTCGCCTCGGCGGCTCAGGAGACGCTGGTCGCGCTGGACAGGCTGCGTGAGTTGATCGACCGGTACCCGCTACGGGGGATCAAGGGCCCGATGGGTACCGCGCAGGACATGCTCGACCTGCTGGGCGGCGATACCGCCAAGCTGGGCGAACTCGAGCGCCGTGTGGCCGAGTTCCTGGGCTTCACAACGGTTTTGACCAGCGTCGGGCAGGTCTATCCCCGGTCGCTGGACCACGACGTCATCTCTGCCCTGGTGCAGCTGGGCGCCGGACCGTCGTCGCTGGCGCACACGATGCGGCTGATGGCCGGGCATGAGCTGGTCACCGAGGGTTTCGCATCGGGGCAGGTCGGCTCGTCGGCGATGCCGCACAAGATGAACACCCGCAGCTGCGAGCGGGTCAACGGGCTGCAGGTCGTGTTGCGCGGCTATGCGTCGATGGCCGCCGAACTGGCCGGCGCGCAGTGGAACGAGGGTGACGTGTTCTGCTCCGTGGTGCGCCGGGTGGCGTTGCCGGACAGCTTCTTTGCCGTCGACGGGCAGATCGAGACGTTCCTGACGGTGCTCGACGAATTCGGTGCCTACCCGGCGGTGATCGCCCGCGAGCTGGACCGCTACCTGCCGTTCCTGGCCACCACCAAGGTGCTGATCGCGGCGGTGCGCGCCGGGATGGGCCGCGAGGCCGCCCACCACGTCATCCGTGAACACGCCGTGGCCACCGCGCTGGACATGCGCGAACGCGGTGCCGAGCCCGACCTGCTGGCGAGACTGGCCGCCGATCCGCGGCTGCCGCTGGACCGCGCGGCGCTGGAGGCCGCGTTGGCCGACAAGAAGGCCTTCACCGGGGCGGCCGGTGATCAGGTGGACGAGGTCGTCGCCGCTGTCGACGCGCTGGTGGCCCGCTATCCCGACGCCGCCACATACCGGCCGGGGGCGATCCTGTGACCCTGGCCGGCGCGCTCGCGGAACTCGACTGCACCGGGCCTTCGGCGCCGCGAGGCGCCGGTCCGCTGGCCATCGAGCCGCAATGGTGGCTCAGCGCACCACGAGCGACAGCAGCTTCCTTCCCAATGCGCGAGGAGCCGAATCGGTTTGACCGGAAACGCTGACCCGCCGTCCCGCCCGTCGGCACAACTCCCGTTCGAGCCGGTCACGCAGTGTCGAATCCGCCCCCGGACATCCGCGGCATGCGCCCGACATCCGAACCGTCACGACGGACCCGGTGACCGACACCAATTCGATCGCTCCCCGGTGCGATGCGGCGAGGGCGCCGATCGGCCCGGCGAGCAGCTCGGTGGTTAGCTCGGCCAAGGCGGCGCTGTCGCGGGAGTCCGAGTCGACGTGCCAGCTCGCTGGGTCGATCAACGCGTCGGCGAGTGCTTCCCGGACCCGGTCACCGAGTTGAGGCCAACTTCTTCCGGCGCCGAGCGTGATCAACACGTCGCCGGCGCGCACCACCACCTCCTCGATCACCCCGCGATCCAGTAGCGCACCGAGGCGGCCCGGGGCCCGCCGGACGGTACCGGCGGGTGGGAGGTTGTCGGGCGCGACCACCCAGCGCAGTCGTCGCGGGTCGGCGGTGGCCACGGCGTGCATGGCAATCATGCGCCGAGACCTATCGCTATGGACCGGCCCGCGAACGCGATCCCCCACGCCAGCACGAACATGTAACCGAACGCGAGTGCGGGCCAACGCCACGAGTTGGTCTCGCGACGCATCACCGCAACCGTCGACATGCACTGCAAGGCGAACATGAAGTAGAGCAACAGTGCGATGACAACGGGCGCGGTGAACACCGGTCGTCCGTGGTTGTCGGTCATGGCCGTCAAAGCTGCGCGCGGCTCGTCTGGCTCTGTTGCCGCTGCTACCTGGCCGAGCGTGGACACGAATACCTCACGCGCTGACAGCGCTCCCAGCAAGGCGATGTCGGTGCGCCAGTCGAAGCCGAGCGGCTTGAACAACGGTTCGATCGCCTTGCCGATGTCGGCTCCGTAGCTGCGGTCCATCACATAGGCGGTGGCCTCGGCCGGGGGCAGCTGCGCGGTCTGGGCGCCGCGTGTGGGCAGGTTGAGCAGCACCCACAGCACGAGGGATGTGGCCAGGATGATCGTCCCCGCCTTGCGGAGGAACATCTTCGCCGCGCCCCACATCGCCGCCAGTACGGCTTTGGGGAGGGGGAACCGGTAAGGCGGAAGCTCCATCGTGAACGGGAGCAGGTCACTGCGCAGGATGGTGGACTTGAATATCCACGCGGTGAGCAGCGCCGCGGTCCCACCGCCGAGGTAGAGCAGGAACATGGTGACGCCCTGAGCGCTGAAGCCCCACCACCGCGTCCGGGGGGCGACCAGCAGACCGATCAGCAACGTGAACACCGGCACTCGGGCCGAGCAGGTCATCAGCGGGGCGCTCAGGATGGTGGCGATCCGGTCGCGGGCGGAGGGTAACGTCCGGGTGGCCATGATGCCCGGGACCGCGCAGGCGAACGACGACAGCATGGCCACGAAGGCGCGGCCTTCCAGCCCGGTCCTGGCCATCAGCCGGTCCATCAGGAACGCCGCCCGCGCCATGTAACCCACGTTTTCCAGCAGCGCAATCAGCAAGAACAGCAACACAATCTGCGGGATGAACTGCAGCACGGTCCCGACGCCGCCGATGATCCCGTCGCCGAGCAGGCGACCGAGGACGGAGTCGCCCGTGTGATGGGCGACCTGGGTGCCGATCCAGGTGAGTCCGCGGGCGACCAGGTCCTGCAGGGGTGCCGCCAGGGTGAAGACGGCCTGGAAGAAGGCGAACATCACCGCGAGGAAGATGATGAAGCCCCACACCGGGTGCAGCACCAACCGGTCAATCCGGTTGGTCCGCGGATCCGGTAGCGGGGCAACATAATCGGAGGCGCTGAGCACCGACCTGCCCCATGCGTCGGCAGCGTCGGGCTCGGCCGGCGGCGGTATCGGTGGCCGCTGCCACAGGTCGAAGGTGCCCAGTTGCGCCCGCAGGCCTTCGATTCCCATGCCGCGGTGCGCGACGACCGCCGTCACCGGGATGCCCAACGCGGCCGACAGGGCATCCATGTCGATCCCGCCGCCGCGGGTAGTCAGTTCGTCGGTCATGGTGAGGGCCAGCAGGCACGGCAGATCGAGCCGGAGAACCTGGGCGACGAGCACGATCGAGCGCCGCAGCGTGGTGGCATCGGCGACGAGCACGACCGCGTCGGGGCGTTCGATGTCGCCGAACCTGCCGGCCAGCAGATCCGTCACCACGTGCTCGTCCGGGCTGATCGGATCGAGGCTGTAGGTGCCCGGCAGGTCCTCGATCGTGATCGTGACGCCATCGACCTTGACGGTGCCGACGCTGCGGCCGACCGTGACGCCCGGGTAGTTCCCGGTTTTTGCGCGCAGGCCCGTCAGCT
>CAYVQQ010000091.1:6965-11287 GCA_964453085.1 uncultured Mycobacterium sp. | reverse complement strand
CCGTTCTCCAGGTGCTCGGGATGGCGATCGCCGCCTGTGCGGCCGGCGTGTACCTGGTTGACGTCCGGCCCAAACTGCTCGAAGTTCAAGGCAAGTCACGCTAGCGGGATGAGAGTTCTGCTGGCTGCGCTGACCGCGGCGCTCGCCGCGCTGCTGGGTCCGGCACCTGCCTCCGGCGCCGACCCCGACCGCGGTGCCGGCGGATTCCCGTCACCACCCTATGTCGACCACACGCAGTGGACCCAGTCGTCGGGCATGCCACGGCTACGGGTATTCCCGACACCGGCCGGGCGGCTGGCCTCCCAGCGGCCCCAAACGGCGGCCGCAGCCGACGAGGCCTGGTCCGAGGTGCTCGCGCTGTCGCCGAACGCCGGCACCCCGGGCATGCGGGCGCAGTTCGTCTGTCACTGGCAGTACGCGGAGTCGGCGCTGCCGGGCAAGGTCAGCTGGAACCTGGAGCCGTGGCGGCCCGTGGTCGACTACGCCGACATGGTTGCGGCGGGATGCAATCCCGGTGGCGCGGAAGACGACGCATAGTGGCGCGCCGACTTACCCGGCCACAGCTGGCCGCGTTGGTGGACCACACCCTGCTCAAACCCGAGGCCGTCGACGCCGACGTGACCAGCCTGGTCGCCGAAGGCGAGGAGTTGGGCGTGTACGCGGTGTGCGTGTCGCCGTCGATGGTGCCGGTCGCGGTCCGGGCCGCCGGGAGCGGTGTGCGGGTCGCGGCGGTGGCCGGTTTCCCGTCCGGTAAGCACGTGCCGGCGGTCAAGGCGCTGGAGGCGGCCCGGGCCGTGGCCGACGGTGCCAGCGAGATCGACATGGTCATCGATGTCGGTGCCGCGCTCAGCGGCGACGTCGACGCGGTACGCCGCGACGTCGAGGCCGTGCGCAGCGCCGTGCCCGGGACCGTGCTCAAGGTGATCGTGGAGTCGGCGGTGCTGTTGGGCCGGTCCGGCGACCGCGCGCTGGTGGACGCCTGCCGGGCCGCCGAGGCGGCCGGCGCCGACTTCGTCAAGACCTCGACCGGGTTTCATCCCGCGGGCGGGGCGTCGGTGCATGCGGTCGCGCTGATGGCGCGGACCGTCGGCGGCCGGCTGGGGGTCAAGGCCAGCGGCGGGATCCGCACCGTCACCGACGCGCTGGCGATGCTCGATGCCGGCGCGACCCGCCTCGGTCTCTCGAGCACCCGGGCGGTACTCGACGGGCTGGACTGAGCGGCCGGGGCCCGGTCCGGCGCCGCCGAACCCGAGATGCCGAACCTCAGAGGTTGGCGAAGCAGGGATCCTGGCCACCGCCGCCACCGGCGGGGATCGTCGCGTTCTGGGTGGAGAATTTGCTCACCACGCCGGTGTCGGTGACCTGCACGCTGTCGGCGTGAATCCCCAACGGGTAGTTCTCGGTCAGCTTGGTGGTGAAGTCGTCCAGCGTCGACTGCACGGATTCCCTCGGCATCGTGAAGCCGAGCGCATTGAACGTCTGGATCTGCAACTGCAGCCCCTTACCCTGCACGATCGGCTTGGCGGTGATGTTGTCGAGCATGCCCTTCAGCTCGATGGTTCCGTCCTTGGGGTGGGACGTCACACTGTTGGTGACGAACGGACCCAGGACCGGGATGGAGTTCTGCACCGTCTGTTTGATGCCTTCGGCCGTCCAGGTGATGGTGGCGTCCAGCGAACCGATGGTGCCCTTGGAGTCGGCTGTCGACCTGAGTTGGACATCCTTGATGTCGATGTCGATCTTCATCCCCTTGGCGTCGCGGATCTGGTTGCCGGCCGTCGACACCGAGATGTTGGTGAAGTGCTCGGTGGCCAGCTGCCACAGCATCAGCGGTGTCACTCCGAACGACGCGGTGGCCTTGTCCTTGACCTCGCAGGCCACCGCCTCGGCCACCTTGGTGTCGGCCACATGGCGGGCGTAGAGCTCGGCGCCCACCAGCCCCCCGAGAAGCAGCGCGAACACGATGATGAAGACCAGCACGATGGACAGCGGGTCACGCAGAAAGCGGCGTTTCCGCTTCCGGCCCGCCGGGTCTTCGTTGGGTGCGGCGATCCGTCCCGTCGGCGGCGGGGGCGGGTTCGGCGGCCGAGTGTAGGGGGGACGCTGCCGGGGCGCATGCGGCGTGCCCAGCTGATCGGTTCGGCCGGGGGTGGGAGCCGGCGGTCCCTGAGCCGGCTCGCCGACGGGCATCCGCTCGGTGGGCCGCTCGGTGGGTGGTCGACCGAAGGCACCTTGGTTGGCGGGGCGGGACCAGGTCGCCCGGCCCTCGTTCGGTGGTCCTTGCGGGTTCGTCACCCAACCGATTCTGCCCTATCGGCGCGCGTGAACGCCGAGTGGTTGCGCAGCACCGCAAGGGCGTCCCGCGCCTGGGCTACCCGGTCGAGGTCGATGTCGGCGACCAGCAGCTCCGGGTGTGGCCCGGCGGATGCCACCACCTCACCCAGCGGCGACGCCACCAGGCTGCTGCCCACCCCGGTCGGCGCGCCGGTGGCCGCGAGAGCCGGGCCGGGGTCGGCCTGGCCGGCCGCCGCGACGTAGCTCGTCGAGTCCAGTGCGCGGGCCCGGGCCAGCAGCGTCCATTGCTCGAGTTTGCCGGGGCCCATTCCCCAGGACGCGCAGACGACGATCAGCTGGGCGCCGCGCCGGGCCAACTCGGTGTAGAGCTCCGGAAATCGGACGTCATAGCAAATGCTCAGGCCCACCCCGACACCGTCGACGCTGACCACCACCGGCTCGTGCCCGGGGGCGACGGTCCGCGACTCGGTGAACCCGAACGCGTCGTAGAGGTGGATCTTGTCATAGCGGGCATCCGGCTCGTTGGGCGACCCGGGCCCGGCCGCGATCAGCGTGTTCGTCACCCGCCCGTCGCCGGACGGGGTGAACATGCCGGCGACCACCGTGACACCGGAGTCGGCCGCGATCCGCCGCACGCCGGTCGCCCAGGGGCCGTCCATCGGCTCGGCCACGGGCGCCAGCGGGACACCGAACCGGCACATGGTCGCCTCGGGGAACACGACCAACTTCGCGCCGGTGGCGGCGGCCCGGCGCGTGTATTCGTCGACCAGTTCCAGGTTCGCCGCCGGCTCGGTGCCGCTGAGGATCTGCGCCAGGGCGATTCGCATGGGCGCCAGCTTAGGCGGCGGTCTTTCGACCCGGGCGGCGCGGCGGCAGTCAGCTGTTGCCGGCGATCCACTCGGTGGTGAAACGCTGTTCGGCCGCCACCAGCTCGGCCAGCCGGGTGCCGATGATCTTCTCCACCTTGCCGCCGATGACGGGTGCCCGCACCTGAACGGTGATGCGGAAGTTCAGCCGCGCGCCGCCGGACGGGGCGGCGGGCGACAACTCGGCCGTGCCCCACACGTTCACGGGGGCGTCCACAATCCGCCCCGTGATCGATGCCATCGCGGCCCCGTCGGTGATCGGGCCCCAGGTCTCCTCGCGCCTGATGCACAGATCGCCCCGGTGTAGCTGCGTGACGATGGCCGGCAGATTGTGACTGCGCACCACCTGCAGGGTGACCACCTCGATAGTGGCCCCGTCATCGGACCGGCCGCCGACCCGGATCGACTCGAGATTGGCCTCGTCGACGGGAATGTCGGCCAGCCGGGCCCGCCAGTACCCCTCATCCCGGAAGGCGCGGTGAATGTCTTCGACGCCACCCGGGTAGTCGGCGGACAAGTCGAATGAGCGCGGCATAGCTGGTCAGGCTACCGTTACGGCCCATGACGACGAGCGGTGCCGGTTCCCGCTACGCCGGTGCGCAGGTCGCCGAGGAGGTGCCGCTGGCGCCGCTGACCACGCTGCGCGTCGGTCCGGTGGCGCGTCGCCTGATCACCTGCTTCAGCACCGAGCAGGTGATCGCGGTCGTGCGGCAACTCGACGCCGAGGCCCGCGGCGGCAGAACCGGCCCACTCCTGATCTTTGCCGGCGGCTCCAACATCGTGATCGCCGACACCCTGACCGGCCTGACCGCGGTGCGGTTGGCCAGCGCCGCCATCACGGTCGAGGGCAACCTGATACGGGCCGAGGCTGGCGCGGTGTGGGATGACGTTGTTGTCGCCGCCATCGAGCACGGACTGGGCGGGCTGGAATGCCTGTCCGGCATCCCGGGCTCGGCGGGGGCGACCCCGGTGCAGAATGTCGGGGCCTACGGCGCGGAGGTGGCCGACACCCTCACCCGCGTCCGGGTGCTGGATCGCGACAGCGGCGAGGTGCGCTGGATACCGGCCGGTGAACTCGGCTTCGGCTACCGCACCAGCGTGTTCAAGCGCACCGGGCGCGTAGCGCCTGCGGTGGTGCTGGAAGTGGAATTCGCCCTGGAC
>CAYVQQ010000091.1:0-6955 GCA_964453085.1 uncultured Mycobacterium sp. | reverse complement strand
CGTCGGGACGCAGCGCGCCGCTGCGCTACGGCGAGCTGGCGGCCGCGCTGGACGTGGCCCGCGGCGAGCGCGCCGACCCGCGGTCGGTGCGCGCCGCGGTGCTGGTCCTGCGCGGCCGCAAGGGCATGGTGCTCGACGCGGCGGACCACGATACGTGGAGCGTGGGGTCGTTCTTCACCAACCCGGTGGTGGCGCCGGACGTCTACGAGCGGCTGGCCCGCGAGGGGCCGATCCCGCACTACCCGGCACCGCACGGGGTCAAGCTGGCCGCGGGCTGGCTGGTGGAGCGGGCCGGCTTCGCGAAAGGGTTCCCGGACGACGCGGCGGCGCGCTGCCGGCTGTCCGCCAAGCACGCGCTGGCGCTGACCAACCGCGGCGGGGCGACCGCCGCGGACGTGATCGCGCTGGCCCGCACGGTGCGCGACGGGGTGCGTGACATGTTCGGTGTCACATTGCAACCGGAGCCGGTGCTGTTCGGGTGCGCGCTCTGACACGAAAATTTTGGTGATCTCACGATGGGTGACCCGGGCGTGGGGCCGGTTTGTGCGGCCGCTACAAGCGGTTCGAGGGTGACTTTGAATCGCTGTGGAGTTGGCTGATCACTCGGGCGCTTGTTTGGCGGGTTGGCGTGCGGAGCGGTTGCCGGCACCGGGGTTTGCGGTAGAGGTCGCCGCTGACGAGCAGGTTCCAGGCGGCGAAGACCATGGCGTGTTCGACCGCGACGACGGCGCGCATCGGGCAGCGCCGGGTGGCGATTCGTTGGTACTGGGCCGAGCGGTAGGTGTTCGTGGCTCGGGCGGCCGAGAGCGCGGCGATGCCGGGCGCGCCGTTGAGGTAGCGGTTGCCAGGGCGGGGCCCGGTCGACTTCACTCGTCCCGTGGACTCCTTGGACCTCGGGGACAGGCCGGCCCACCGAGACCACGCGCCCACCGGCGCGGAACAGATGTCGGCGCCGTTCTCGGCGATGCCTTCGATATTGCTCCATCCACGTTTTCAACGTCAGGATGCTCCGGGACTTTCGGGGCGATCCACAACCCCCGACAGCAGCGCCCGGACCAAGGAACCGGCGGCACCGCACGACGCGCGGGTGATGCCCGACTACCACCAAGCCGGACGTCACGATCGTCCACGTGAGTTCTCGGAGCGTTGTGCGACTCGGCGATGACACCCGACTCGGTCGACGACGCCGGGCAGGTCCCGCGGAGATCGGTGATAGCCGATGCCCGATCGTCAGGGAGAATCGCAGGGAGGCGAAATGATTTCGGAGAACGTTTTTCCCGTCGAACCATGGCGGGTGCGGGAAACCCGACTAGACCTGAACATGCTAGCGCAGTCGGAGTCGTTGTTTGCGCTGTCCAACGGACATCTGGGACTGCGGGGCAACCTCGACGAAGGCGAACCCCACGGATTACCGGGAACATATTTGAATTCGCTTTATGAGATTCGGCCGTTGCCCTATGCCGAGGCCGGTTTCGGTTATCCCGAGGCTGGGCAAACCATCATCAACGTCACCAACGGCAAGATCATCCGCTTGATCGTCGACGATGAACTGTTCGACGTGGAGCAAGGTGAATTGGTTGCCCACGAGCGGTGTTTGGATCTACGGGCCGGTACGCTGACCCGGCACGTGCGCTGGCGCTCCCCGACGCGCACCGAAATCCAGGTCAGCTCAACGCGATTGGTTTCGCTGGCTCATCGCGCCGTTGCGGCCATCGAATACGTGGTGCAGGCGGTCGATCAGTTCGTGCGGGTCACGGTGCAGTCGGAGTTGGTGGCCAACGAAGACGTGCCGGAAACCTCGGGTGATCCGCGGGTGGCGGCGGTGTTGAACCGTCCGTTGGAGGCCGTCAAAAATGAGCATGCTCAATACAGTGCTGTGCTGATTCACCGTACCAGGGCCAGTGCGCGAATGATGGCTGCGGCAATGGATCACGAGGTGGAGGTGCCGGGACGATTTGAGGTTGTCACCGATAGCAATGACGACCTGGCCCGCACCACCATCATCTGCGGGCTTCGCCCCGGTCAAAAGCTGCGCATTGTCAAATACCTGGCCTATGGCTGGTCACGGCGGCGTTCGCGGCCCGCCCTGCATGATCAGGTGGCCGGAGCACTGAGCAGTGCCCGCTACACAGGCTGGCAGGGACTGCTGGACGCCCAGCGGTCTTACCTCGACCGATTCTGGGAATCCGCTGACGTCGAAGTATATGGCGATCCCGAAATTCAGCAGGCCGTGCGGTTCGGGCTTTTTCACCTGTTGCAAGCCAGCAGTCGTGCAGAACGCCGTCCCATTCCGGCGAAAGGCCTGACCGGCACCGGCTACGACGGCCATACCTTTTGGGATACCGAGATGTTCGTGTTGCCGGTGCTGACCTACACCGCTTCGCCTGCGGTTGCCGACGCGCTGCGCTGGCGCGCCTCGACATTGGGGATGGCCAGACAGCGGGCGACCCAGCTCGGTCTGAAAGGCGCACGGTTGCCCTGGCGCACAATCCACGGTGAATCGTGTTCAAGCTACTGGCCGGCCGGCACAGCGGCCTGGCACGTCAATGCCGCCATCGCGATGGCCTTTGAGCGTTACCGCATCGTGACCGGCGACGACACACTGGAGCAAGAATGCGGATTGGAACTGCTCATCGACACCGCCCGACTGTGGATGTCACTGGGTCACTACGACCGCCACAGCATCTGGCATCTCGATGGCGTCACCGGGCCCGACGAGTACACGGCCGTCGTGCGTGACAACGTCTATACGAATTTGATGGCTGCCTACAACCTGCGGGCCGCCGCCGATGCGTGCCTGCGTCACCCCGCAGCGGCACAAGCCATGGGGGTGACGACCGACGAGATGACCACATGGCGCGACGCCGCTGCGGCCGTTCACATTCCTTATGACGAGGAGTTGGGTGTGCATCAGCAGTGCGAGGGTTTCACGACCTTTGCCGAGTGGGATTTCGAGGCCAATACGGCCTATCCGTTGCTGCTGCATGCGCCTTATGTGCGGTTGTATCCGGCCCAGGTCGTCAAGCAGGCCGATCTGGTCCTGGCGATGCACTGGCACGGCCATGCGTTCACCGCCGAACAAAAGGCCCGCAACGTCGACTACTACGAGCGCCGCACCGTCCGCGACTCTTCCCTGTCGGCGTGCACCCAAGCGGTGATGTGTGCTGAGGTCGGGCACCTGGAACTCGCGCACGATTACGCCTACGAGGCCGCATTCATCGATCTGCGCGACCTGCACCACAATACGCGCGACGGCCTGCATCTGGCTTCGCTGGCCGGGGTATGGATCGCACTGGTCGCCGGTTTCGGCGGCCT
Source organism: uncultured Mycobacterium sp. (assembly GCA_964453085.1). Taxonomy (GTDB): domain Bacteria; phylum Actinomycetota; class Actinomycetes; order Mycobacteriales; family Mycobacteriaceae; genus Mycobacterium. Next base: position 3,640 of record CAYVQQ010000091.1, on the reverse strand, counting down.
CCGTGACGACGAGGGCGTCTTGGCGTTGAATCCGCAACTGCCCGATGGCATTTCTCGCCTTCGGTTTCGTTTGCGCTGGCGGGATTCACGGTTGACCGTCGACGTCGCCGGGAACCACGTCACCTATCTTCTTCATGACGGCCCCTGTGATGAGCTGACCATCCACCACGCCGGCCAACCCCTCACCCTCAGCACTCACACACCGACGACCACAGCGACGCGTCCGCGCCAACCACTGCTACCACCACCCCCACAACCCCCCGGCCGTGAGCCGCACCACCGCCGCTGCACCGACCACGTGCAACATCTGGCAGGTGCCAGAACCGACTGATGTCCGCGCGAGATAGGGTGAGATTTCGCCAAACGCAGGTGGACATGTTCGTGAGAACACATCAAGGGCTACGGCGGAGGCTTTGACAGTGGGCTTCATTTTCGGATCCAGTGACGCTTCCCTGGGCGGTGTATCGGCCGCGTGACGGGTGCGCGCGGCCCGAACGACCCGGCATCATTGCAACTGAGCGAGCTTGCAAACGCTGTTGGCGTCGGGAGCGGACCAGAACTTCCCGCGGTGTTCCACGTCCGGTCGACATCGTCAGGCCGTTCTTGAAATACTCGGAAGGGCCGAAGGGCATTGCGGTCGCCCTGGACGAGCAGCGGTCGGCCGGTGGGCGAGAGAATCGGATAACACCGGGTCAGGGACCTACGACCCTGTTTTTTCCCACTGCCGACAGCCAATCATGGTCTTGGATCCAAACCGGAGGTCGAGATGCCTACCACCACGGCGGCACCCGAAATCATAAGGGACGCGGTACGGCTGGCATGCCGTGCCCCTTCGTTGTACAACATCCAGCCGTGGAAGTGGGTGCTGACCAGCGGTGGGCAGCTGTTGTTGTTCTTGGACGAGGGCCGCGTGACCGACTCCGATCGCTTCGGTCGCGAGGCGCTGATCGGCTGCGGCGCAGTGCTCGACCACCTTCGGGTGGCGATGGCTGCCGCCGGTTGGCGAGCTCAGGTGGACCGGTTCCCGGACTCTGAAGACCCCAACCGGCTGGCGTCGATCGGATTCACGCCGGCCGAGCAGGTGAGCGACGCTGACCGCCGCCGCGCCGACGCCATCTTGCGGCGTCGCTCCGACCGGCTGCCGTTGAATGCACCCCAGTCCTGGGAACGGATCGAACCTACCTTGTGCCACGCCGTGAGCGCCGCTGCGGTGCATCTGGACGTGCTTCCCGAGGAGGCGCGTCCGGAGTTGGCAAACGCATCCCAATTGGCCGAGTCGTTGCGACTCTACAATTCGGCCTATCATAACGAAATTGCTTGGTGGACAGCACCATTCCAAGCAGAAGAGGGAATCTCGTACAGCTCGTTGGTGTCGGCGGCCGAGGGGGACCGCGTCAACGTCGGACGCGTGTTCCCGGCTGTCCGTAGAGCCGAACGACGCGTCGAGATTCCGGAAGACCGCGCGACGATCCTTGTGCTGTCCACCGACACCGACGGTCGCGCCGAAGCATTGGCGACCGGCGAGGCGCTTTCGGAGGTCCTGCTGGAGTGCACGATGGCCGGCCTGGCGACGTGTCCTCTCACGCATGTGACCGAGGTTCAAGTCAGCCGTGAGATGGTCAGGTCGTGGCTCTCGCACGGCGGGGTACCACAGATTTTGGTGCGAGTCGGTACCGCTCCCGCAGGCGAGGATGTCCCGCCGCCCACACCGCGGCGCCCGCTCGACGAAGTACTGCAGCTACCGGATTGAAAGAATCCACCGCGACGTCTCTTTGAGGGTGCACGCGATCGACGCGGCCGAGGAAGGACGACGATCTCCGGCGCTCGGGTGGGCATGGGGGCATCTCGTGTTGGCTGCGGGCCGCGCAATTGGCACTGCGCCGGTCGACCACCTCGTCACGATCCTCCGGCGCCGTGATGACCGCTCGAACGCACCCGGATTGTGGTCGCCGCAACAATGCCGGCGGCATCATCATCGTGCCGCCATGCAGCTCCGGTCGGACCATCTCGGCTCTCGGCGCTGGCAGCGCCATCCCAACGCGGTCACCCCGCGCCGCCTCACGGGACGCGGCTGCCCGCACCGGCCTTTGCAGTCAATGAGGTGAACTGGTGAAATCACCAGTTCACCTCATTGGTCCGACGCCAGTCGAGCTCCGCCTTCCGGCAATGTGCATTCGCACGCACGGCCGACGGGCATTGGCTGAACCCTGCCTGACTACTAGGAACCAACCATCTCAATCTTGGGGACCATGCGAATCGCCTTGGCGAAGTTCGCGAAGTTCGGCGACGTCCGCATCACGGCCTCGTGGATTTCTTCTATTTGTTCGGGCGTCGCGTCGGCATCGATACAGACCGTGTAGTGGATGTCGTCATATCCCGGATTGACGGTGTCGTCCAACCCGAGAAACCCCCGCAAATCCAGTTCACCGACCGTCTCGATCTCCAGTGATCTAATCGTGATTCCCTTGGTCGCGGCCACGGCGGCATATCCGACTGCCATGCAGGCGTTCAGGCCTGCCATCATCAATTCTTGCGGGTTCGGCGCGCTATTTGTGCCGAGTAATTCTTCCGGTTCATCGGCTTCTATAGTGAAATTACGGGCATGAGATTGACCGCCCAGCGAATACGACTCAACAGTTGTACGCGACCGAGTCTGCCCGGTCCACCGGGTTTTCACAGAAAATTGCAGGTTCCCGGCCGAAGCATCCTGGCCGACCCCCGCGGCGAACTGCCCGAGAGCTTCGACATCAATTCCATTGATCGGTGCGCTCATGCATCTACCTCCGTTGTAGTTGCGATATCCAGTGATTCCCTCGCCGCGCTGGCCTCCCCGGCATTGTTCGGACGGTTTTCTTTATCTTTTGCGCGGCCCCGTGGGTGTTGAACCGTTCGGATTCTACTGCATTCGGCGCGCACCAGTCCAGTGTTCGCTGCCAAATAGATAGCTACTATAATAGTGCAGTTCACCGTATTCGACCTCAAAATTCCACGGCGGCCCGGGTCTTCCCTTGGGGGCTGCCGCGATCGGCGCGGTGACGCCGTTTCCTTGGGCCGAGGTTGGGCTCAGGCGCTCGGCGAAGTCGCGATTTCCTCAGGTTCAGGTCGCCGGCTGTGGTACGGCGCCACCTGGCAGCCGTGCGGCGACCGACCCGGCGACACGTGGCCGACTCGGAGCATCGACCGCTCTCGCCGCACCAGGCGACGAACTGCCTTCGCGCGTCGTCGTGGACCGGACTGGTCGTCATCTCCCGGTATCTTTGTTTGGCGTGAGCAGGTCCAGTGCCCCGCCGCCGGTCAGCCGGCGCCTGGCCCTGGTGACTCTTGGGCTCGGCGCCGTCGCTCCGGGCGTGCTGGCCGCCTGCGGCGGCACTGTGTCCAGGCACGTCCAGAAGAACGAACCGCCCGTCCCCCAGCTGAGTTTCCAGCCGGCCGATGCCACCACCGACGTGGTTCCGACTGACCCGATCAGCGCTCAGGTCGGCGAGGGCTGGTTCCAGAAGCTGGCCCTGACGAACTCGGCAGGCAAGGTGGTAGCCGGGGTGTTCAACGACGACCGCACCGCTTACACGATCACCGAGCCGCTGGGCTACGGCGCGACGTACACCTGGAGCGGTTCGGTGGTCGGCCACGACGGTCGGGC
>CAYVQQ010000090.1:6200-11421 GCA_964453085.1 uncultured Mycobacterium sp. | reverse complement strand
GGCGTACATGCCCACGATCGCCACCGCGAACAGGACGGGGCTGCCGGTGTCCATCAGCGGGATCACCATCAGCGACCACGGCAGCGACGCCGCCCGGCCCACCAGCATCATGCGGCGACGCCCAACCCGGTCGGACAGGCCGGCCGAGACGGCGACGAACACGATGGTCGCCAGCCCGCCCAGCACCCCGACGATCAGGATCAGGGTGCGCGAGTGTCCCAGTGCGCTTTGGGCGTACCGGGCCAGGTACGTACTGGCCATGTAGACGAACGCGAAGCCGCTGACGACGCTGCCGCCGGCCAGCAGGATGGTGTGGTGCTCCCGGCGCAGCACCTCCTTGATCGGGGCCTCGCAGACAACGCTGCAGGACTGCTCGCCGACGAACACCGGCGTCTCGTCGATGTTGAGCCGCACGTACAGGGCGACGGCGATCAGCGCCACGCTGCTCAGGAACGGGATCCGCCACCCCCACTCCAGGAACGCGGCGCTCCTCTCGCCGATGGTCGCGTTGACGCCGAGGAACACCAAGCTGGTCAGCACCAACGCGACACCACCGCCCAGCGGAGTGAACATGCCGTACCAGCCGCGCCGGCCCTCTGGCGCGTACTCGGCGCTCAGCAGCGCCGACCCGGCCCATTCACCACCGACGGCGAACCCCTGCAACGCCCGCAGAGCCACCAGGAGCAGCGGGGCGGTCGCGCCGATGCTCTCCGGGGTGGGCACCATGCCCACCCCCACTGTGGACACGGCCATGATCAACAGGGTGACGACGAGCGTCTTCTTGCGGCCCAGTCGATCGCCGACGTGCCCGAACACGGCCGCGCCGAGCGGTCGGGAGAGAAACGCCGTGGCGAACGTCCCCATCGACGCGACCGTGGCCGTCGCCGAAGTCAGATGCGGGAAGAACACGGTGGGGAAGACCAACGCCGCCGCGACGCCGTAGATGAGGAAGTCGTAGAACTCGATGGCGGAACCGACCAGGCAGGCGGCCGCCACCCGTCTCTGCGGTGTGCCGACGGCACCGGGATGGGTTGTCACACAGATGACGGTAGGCGAAGGCGTGCGGTTGTGCCGGGTGAAAACGCTGAGGAGAACACGCTAAGGAACGAAGGAAACGGTGCCCGCCTCAGCCTTCGGGGAGCAGTTGCCTCTTGAGGACTTTACCCATCGCATTGCGGGGCAGCGCGTCGACGAAACGCACCTCGCGCGGCCGCTTGTGCACCGAAAGTTCCTGCGCGACATGATCGACCAACTCGTCGCCGGACAGGTCCGGCGATCCTACGACGTAGGCCACTATGCGCTGCCCCAGGTCGTCGTCGGGCACCCCGACGACGGCCACCTCGCCCACGCCCGGATGCCCGAGCAGCGCCGTCTCGATCTCACCCGCTCCGATGCGGTATCCGCCGGACTTGATCAAGTCGACGGATTCGCGGCCGACGATACGATGCATCCCGCCGCTATCGACGACCGCGACGTCCCCGGTGCGGTACCAGCCGTCGGTGTCGAACGCTCCGGCGGTGGCGTCCGGCCGGTTCAGGTAGCCGTCGAACATCGTCGGCCCGCGAACCTGCAGCCTGCCGACGGTGTGGCCGTCGTGTGGCGCCGGGCCGCCGTCCTCGTCGAGCAACCGGGTCTGCACGCCGGGCAGCGGCAGACCCACCCAGCCGGCTCGCCTTTCGCCGTCGGCCCGCGTCGAGATGGTGATCAACGACTCCGAGGCGCCATACCGTTCGATCGGCCGGTGCCCGGTGAGCCCGGCGAGCGCGTCGAACACCGGCACCGGCAGCGGCGCGCTGCCCGAGACCAGCAGCCGCGCCCGGCTCAGCGTCCGCGCGGAGGCCTCGTCGGCCACCACCCGCGACCACACGGTGGGCACCCCGAAATACAACGTGCCGCCGGTTTCCGAGCACGCCCGGGCATAACCGGCCGGAGTCGGCTTTCCTGTGTGCACGAAGCGGTTTCCCACGCGCAGCGACCCGAGCAGACCCAGCACCAGGCCATGCACGTGGAACAGCGGGAGTCCGTGCACCAGGACGTCCTCGGGCGTCCACTGCCAGGCTTCCGCGAGCGCGTCGAGGTCGGCGGCGATCGCCCGCCGGCTCAGCACCACCCCCTTGGGCAACCCGGTGGTGCCGGAGGTGTAGATGACCATCGCGGTGGCATCGGGCGCCGGCTCGGGATAGCGGTGCCAGGAGCGCGCGTGCAGCCGGACGGGAATGTGCGGCAACCCCTCGGGCTCGTCCGGCCGGGATCCCAACCAGGCCTGCACCCCCGAATCGGTGAGCATGTGCCGGCGTTCGGACGCACCGATGTCGGCGGGCACCGGAACGAACGGGACGCCCGCGATCAGGCAGCCGGTGACCGCCAGCACCGTCGCTGCGGTGGGCGTGACCAGCACCGCGACACGGTCCGCCCCGGCAACGCGCTCGGCCACCGACGTGGCGGCGCCAACCAGGTCGCCGCGGCTCAGTGCGACGCCGTCGATGCGAATCGCGTCGGCGACGTCGGTGGCGCTGACGAGCGCCGGATTCAGGGAGGCCAGCAACACGTCAGCAGGTTACTCCCCGATTCAGGCGTCGGTGAGCAGGCGCCGATCGTCCTTGGGGGACGTCGGCCCACCGGTGATCGCCGAACGCCCGGATCGTCCGGTGGCCGCGGGGTGTCGGGGAGTCAGAGCGCAGCACGCTCTCGACAGTCGAAGCCACCGGTTCACCGTTGGTGACCGCGGGTGGCCAGTGCGCGCAGGAAGAACGTCAGGTTGGCCGGCCGTTCGGCCAGGCGCCGCATGAAGTAGCCGTACCACTGGTCTCCGAACGGCACGTACACCCGGACCCGGTTGCCGGCGGCGACCAGTCGGTGCTGCTCGTCTTCGCGGATGCCGAACAGCATCTGGTGTTCGAAATCGTCGGCGCCACGACCCGATTCACGCGCCAGTGCCGGCACCGCCGCGATGACGGCGGGATCGTGAGAAGCCACCATGGGATAGCCCGATCCGGCCATCAGCACCCGCAGGCAGCTCAGGTACGAATCGGTGACCGCGGCGGGTTCGCGGTAGGCCACCGAAGCCGGCTCGTCGTAGGCACCCTTGCACAACCGGATCCGCGCGCCGGCCGCGGCGAACTCTTCGCAGTCGCCCAACGTGCGCCGCAGATAGGCCTGCAGGACAGCACCCAGCCAGGGGAACTCACCCCGCAGGTCACGCACGATCGTCAACGTCGAATCCGTCGTCGTGTGGTCTTCGGCGTCCACGGTCACCCACACCCCGGCTCGCTGGGCCGCTTCGCAGATCGTGAAGGCGTGCTCGCGAGCGATCTTCTCGCCGTCGCGGTCGAGCGACTGCCCCAGCGCCGACAGCTTCAGCGACACTTCGAGCGGCCGGACACCGTCGCCGACGCGGTCGCCCAGCCGGCTGAGCCTGCCGATCAGGTCCAGGTAGACCCCCGCCGCCGCGGCGGCGTCGTCGGCGCCGGTGACATCTTCGCCGAGATGGTCGACGCTGACATAGAGGCCCGAACCACGCAGCACGGCGACGATGTCCAACATCGAACCGATCGTCTCCCCAGGGACGAACCGCCGCACCACCTTACGGGTAAACGGCAACCGTTCGGCGGTGCGGCGCAACCCCTGGCTGCGGCCGGCGGCCAGGATCGCCGGGCGCAGCGTGGTGGCAAACACCCCGGCCATCAGTCGTGTCCCATGTGCGGATAGGTGTGGTGGGTCGGCGGGACGAACGTCTCCTTGATGGTGCGCGCCGACACCCAGCGCACCATGTTCAGCAGCGATCCGGCCTTGTCGTTGGTGCCCGAGGCCCGCGACCCGCCGAAGGGTTGACGCCCGACGACCGCTCCCGTCGGCTTGTCGTTGATGTAGAAGTTGCCGGCCGTGAACCGCAGCCGGTCCTGCGCCGTCCGCACCGCGCGGCGGTCGTCGGCGATGATCGAGCCGGTCAGCGCGTACGGGGAGCCGGTGTCGACGACCTCGAGCATCCGCTCGTACTGGTCGTCGGGGTAGACGTGCACCGACAGGATCGGCCCGAAGTATTCGGTCGAAAGGGATTCGTCGGCCGGGTCGTCGGACAGCAGCACGGTCGGCCGCACGAAATACCCCTCGCTGTCGTCGTATTCACCGCCCACCGCAACGGTGACACCGGCGGTGCCCTTGGCCCGCTCGATGGCGGTGACGTTCTTGACGAAGGCCCGGCGGTCGATCAGCGCCCCGCCGAAGTTGGTCAAGTCGGTGACGTCGCCGTAGCGCAGCGCCGCGGCCTCGCCCAGGAACTCGTCGCCCATGCGCTGCCACACTGAACGCGGAATGAATGCGCGCGACGCCGCCGAGCACTTCTGGCCCTGGTAGTCGAACGCGCCGCGGATCAGGGCCGCGGACAGCACGTCCGGGCGGGCCGAGGCGTGCGCGACCACGAAGTCCTTGCCGCCGGTCTCACCGACCAGCCGCGGATAGCTGTGGTAGCGGCCGATGTTGGCGCCCACCTGCTGCCACAGATGCCGGAAGGTGCCCGTCGACCCGGTGAAGTGGATACCGGCCAGGCGCGGGTCGGCCAGCACCACGTCGGAGACCGCGAAGCCGTCGCCGGTGACCAAGTTTACCACCCCGGGCGGCAATCCGGCGGCCTCGAGCAGGCGCATGCTCAGGTAGGCCGCCAGCGTCTGGGTGATGGACGGCTTCCACACGACGGTGTTGCCCATCAGCGCCGGGGCTGATGGCAGGTTCGCCGCGATCGAGGTGAAGTTGAACGGGGTGATGGCGTAGACGAAGCCGTCTAGCGGGCGGTAGTCGCTGTGGTTCCATTCGCCGGGCCCGTTGAGCGGCTGCTGGTCGAGGATCTGCCGGGCGAACACGACGTTGAAGCGCCAGAAGTCGACGAGCTCGCAGACCGCGTCGATCTCGGCCTGGTACGGAGATTTGGACTGGCCGAGCATCGTCGCGGCGGCCATCTTCTCTCGCCACGGTCCCGCGAGCAGGTCGGCCGCGCGCAGGAACACCGCGGCACGTTCCTCGAAAGACGTTGCCGCCCAATCGTTCTTGGCTGCCGTTGCGGCCTCGACGGCCGCGGTGGCCTCGGTGTGCCCGGCGTTGGTCAGTGTCCCCAGCTTCGCGGCGTGCCGGTGCGGCTGCACGACGTCGATGCGCTCGCCGTCGCCCATGCGGTGCTTCCCGCCGATCACGTGCGGCAGGTCGACCGGATGGTCGGCCAGCGCGGCCA
>CAYVQQ010000090.1:1947-6190 GCA_964453085.1 uncultured Mycobacterium sp. | reverse complement strand
GCGCGTTCCGGGGAGTGGGGAGCGTAGTCATGGCCGGGTTCGTTGGCGGGTACCGGCACCTGGGTGATCGCATCCATGCCTGCCAGGATCCCCGCCGCGGGCGCCGATATGTTTGTCTGATCGGACAGGGTTTCTTCGGCCCGATAGTAATATCGGACAATATGTGGGCGTCCGGTGTCGGGCTCGGCCAGCTGCTGCTCGCGCTGGACGCGACCTTGGTCAGCCTGGTGGGCGCGCCCCGCGGGCTGGACCTGTCGGTGGGTTCGACGGCGCTGATCGACTCCGACGACGTGCGACTGGGTCTGGCGGCGGCGGCGGGGTCGGCCGACATCTTCTTCCTGCTCGGCGTCGCCGATGACGAGGCGCTGCGCTGGGTGGACAAGCAGACGCGCGAGCGCGTGCCCGCGGCAATCTTCGTCAAGGAGCCGTCGGAGGCGCTGGTGGCCAAGGCGATGGCGGCCGGGTCGGCCGTGGTGGCCGTGGATCCGCGGGCCCGCTGGGAGCGGCTCTACCAGCTGGTCAACCACGTGCTGGAGCATCACGGTGACCGCACCGACCCGACCGACGACTCGGGCACCGATCTGTTCGGGCTGGCGCAGTCGCTGGCCGACCGCATCCACGGCATGGTCAGCATCGAGAATGCCGAGTCGCAGGTGCTGGCCTACTCGGCCTCCAACGACGAAGCCGACGAGCTGCGCCGGCTCTCGATCCTCGGCAGGGCCGGACCGCCGGAGCACCTCAAGTGGATCGGCCAGTGGGGCATCTTCGACGCGCTGCGCGCCGGCGGTGGGGTGGTGCGCGTGGACGAGCGCCCGGCGCTGGGGCTGCGCCCACGGCTGGCGATTGGGATCTACCAGCCGGCGGCCGGCGCGCGCCGCGTCCCGGTGTTCGCCGGTGCCATCTGGGTACAACAGGGCTCGCGTCCACTGGCCGATGACGCCGAGGAGATGTTGCGGGGTGCGGCCGTATTGGCCGCGCGGGTCATGGCGCGGCTGGCGGCGCGGCCGTCGACACAGACGCACCGGGTGCAGCAACTTTTGGGTCTGACGAACGGCGAGCCCGTCGACACGACCACCATCGCCGCCGAACTCGGCCTGGCCGCCGACGGCAGCGCCGCGCTGATCGGCTGGGACATCGCGGACGCCACCGGCGGCGGAGCCCGACCTCCGCGCCTCCCCGACGTCCTGGCCCTGAGCGCCAGCGCTTTTCGCGACGACGCCCAGGTGGCCTCACGCGGTTCCCGGGTCTACGTGCTGCTGCCCCCCACCACGACGACGCGGTCGGTCACCTCCTGGGTCCGCGGCACGGTCGGCGCCCTACGCGCCGAGCTGGGCATCGAACTGCGGGCCGTCATCGCGGCGCCGGTCGCCGGTCTGGCGGCCGTCGCGGCGGCGCGCACGGAGGTGGACCGTGTGCTCGACAGCGCCGAGCGCCATCCGGTTTCGATCGGACAGGTCACGTCGCCGGCCGAGGCACGCACCACCGTCCTGCTCGACGAGATCGTCAACATGGTCGCCGCCGAGAAGCGGTTGGCGGATCCGCGGATGCGCGACCTGCACGCCCAAGACCCGGTGCTCGCCGAGACCCTGCGGGTCTACCTGGACTCCTTCGGCGACGTCGGCGCCGCCGCACGGACGCTGCACGTGCACCCCAACACAGTCCGTTACCGGGTTCGACGGATCGAAAGGCTACTGTCAGTCTCATTGTCGGACCCTGAAGTGCGGCTGCTATTTTCGCTCGGACTTCGCATCGTGGAAAGGTCGTCTTAGCGCCACGGCGACCGTGTCGGGGCCGCAGGGTTCGACGAGCCCGCCACGCCGATCATGCCGTATGCTTTCCGACGAATCCCTTTCGAACCTCAAGGCGGGAGACATCGTGCGCGCGACCAAGCTGCTGCTGTCGGCCATCACCTGCACGACAACCGCGTTCGGCGCTCTTGGCGTCGCCCACGCTGACGGCAATGATGACGCGTTCATCGAGGCGCTCAACGCAGTGGGGATCGAATACCCGAACGCGGACCAGGCTATATCCAGCGGCAAAGCCGTCTGTTCCTACATCATCGCGGACCGGCACACCGAAGACCAAACCGCGCAAATGGTGTCAGAACAAAACCCCAAGCTGTCGCCACTTCAGGCCATTCAGTTCGTGAACCTCGCACGAGGCGCCTACTGCCCACTACCGCCCATGGGCGGAGGCGGCGGCGGCTGACCCGAAAATTGGCTGACCACAATGGGGCACCCGGCGTGGTGGCGCATCAGGCGGTGTCGGGGAGTGCTGGATTGGCCCGGTAACCGGGGACCCGAAACGGTGTGACGCGCCTGCTTTCGTTTCGGCGGGTTGGCGGGCGGTGCAATAGCCGGCACCGGGGGCCGCGGTAGAGACTGCAGGCGGTGCGCAGGTCAGGTTCCACGCGCGACGGCCACGGCGTGTTCGAGGCGAGCAGCGCACACATCGTGGTGTGACCCGCTTGTGCTTCGCACTGAAAGACTTTCGACGCCGGTCTGCTACCGGACCTCCTGACAGCTACCCGGATCGGACTCACATCGACGGGCGACGGCGAGCTTCCGGCCGAAGATCACCTGCACAAGGTCACCCCCAGTCTTGCTGGGCACGCGGATTCTGGCTAGCCCCAGGCGAACTCGTTGGCAGCCAACTGCTCCTGCCAGTCGGGTGGGAGTGGGAGTGACGCCGATGCCGACTCCGCCCGTCTGCGGTTGTTGTATGCCAGCGTCGACGCCAGCCAGCCGCTGGCCATCATCAGGGCGGCGGCCGGCCGCTCCCCGTCCTTTTCCTTCTCGTCTTTGCCCCGGTGGTTCTTGCCGTCTCGACCATCGCCGCGGCTGTCTGCCGCTGCGGTCGCCGCACCGCCCCCGGACATCGTGCCTACCATCGCCTCTTGCATGGCCGTCCCTGGCGGCAGTTCGACAGCGGCAACTCCGGCGGCGCCGACGTCGGCGGCCGCCAGCGACAGCGGTACCGGCTTGGCCCCGGCAGCGGCCGCTGCCCAGCTCGGCGGCACCGACAACGCGCCGATCCCATACGCCTGTGCCATGCCCGAGGCCGGCAAGCCCGTTACGTTGGGCCCGAGTAACCCGGTTTGCCCCAGACCGCCGAGGTAGCCACCGACGCCGGCCAAGTTGTTGAACCCGCCCAGCCCCTCGAACCAGGTATAGCCCGCGATACCACCGCGTACGACGCCTTCACGCCAGTAACTGAAGCCGTTGGTGCCGATGGTGTAGAAGGCGGTGAAGTAACTCAATGGGAGGTTTGTACTGTCGTTGATTCCTTGATTCAGCCAGCCCAGGCCTTGGACGGTCAGGCCGCCGGCGGAGGAATTGAGAAACGACGCCAGCCCCGACGGGTTCAACGCGGTCGCAGCGGTCGACGCGACCGTCTGGGCGTGGGGTGTGGCGCTGGCGGTGGCCTGGGTGACCGCGCCGACCATCGTGTCCAGCCCGGCCGCGTTGGTGGTCAATGGCGGTTCGCGGAAAGGTGTGAGCGCCCGTGCCGAGGTGGAGGCATCTGCGTAGGTGTACATCGCGGCGGCGTCCTGCGCCCACATCTCGGCGTAGTGCGCTTCGGTCGCCATGATCGCGGGCGTGTTCTGTCCGAAGAAATTCGTGGCGACCAGCGCGGCCAACATGGCCCGGTTGGCGGCGATTACCGGGGGCGGCACGGTCGCGGCAAACGCCACCTCGTAGGCCGCCGCGGCCGACCGGGCTTGCATCGCGGTACGCTCGGCTAGCGCGGAGCTGGTCTGCAACCACTCCACGTAGGGAGCGGCCGCACTCGCCATCATGGCCGCGGACGGACCGGTCCACGCGACGCCGGTGAGTTCGGAGAGCACCGAGGCATAGCCGGTCGCGGTCAAATCCAGTTCGGTGGCCAGCGCGTCCCATGCCTCCGCGGCCGCCAGCATCGGCGCCGCCCCAGCGCCGGTGTACATCAGTCCCGAATTGATCTCCGGTGGGAGCGATCCGAAATCCATGGGTTTTGCCCACTTTCTTGTTGACCACGCTTAGCAGTTCGCACAATTCTTTGCTGGCCGGATTGTTCGGTCCGGGGCACGCTACGGCCACCGGGCAACGGAGCCCGCTACCACATCCGGCCCAGGTCGATCTGGTTCAGCCACCGGCGGGTGAGTTGGACACCACGCTGCGTCGGCGGGGGACGGGGCGCGCCGGCACCCCCCCCCGCCCACCGCCCGCCACGCGGCCCACCCAGCTCGCGCCCAACCCCCCCC
>CAYVQQ010000090.1:0-1937 GCA_964453085.1 uncultured Mycobacterium sp. | reverse complement strand
TCCGTCACCCCGCCGAGACCTCGGCCGGCCAGGGTGCCCAGCATGGTCTCGCCGAACGCCCCACCAGGGAAGCCGCCGGTGGCGGCCGGGACGACGCTCGCGCTGCTGACCGGCAAGGCGAAGGACACCGGTGTGACCGACGCGGCCGGCGTTGCCCAACCCGTCGGCACCGACAACGCACCGATCCTGATCGCCTGACCCGCGCTCGCGACGGCTCCGGCCGCGGCCGCGCGCGCAGCGCCACCGCCGAAGCTCAACGCCGCCGGACCCACGAAGGCCGGGTTGAGCGTTTCGGCGAGCCCGGCGGGGTTTTCGGCCACCCAGGTCAACAACCCAACGCCGTTGTTGGCGTTGCTGAGCGCGTTTGCCATATCGGCCCAGGAAGCGGTGCCGTTGCCGAACGCCTGACCCCCGTACCCGGTCATCTGGCTCAGTAAGCCGTCCCCGTTGATGAGAGCGCCGTTTGAGAGAAGTTGCTGCAGCCATGATGGCAGGCCCGATCCGACGCTACTGCCGGTGGCCTGGGCGACCGACGTGGACTGGGCCGCCTGCCCGATCGGGTTGGTGTTCTGTGCCGGTTCGCGGAACGGAGTGAGTCGCGACGCGCCAGACGCCGAGCGGGCGTAGCCGTGCATCGCGGTAGCATCCTGGGCCCACATCTGCGCGTACTGGCGTTCGGCCTCCGCGATCGCAGCGCTGTACTGACCGAAGTAGTTGTGCGCGACCAGCGCTGCGAGCAGCGCACGGTTGGACGCGATCACCGGCGGCGGGACATGGGCCGCCAATGCCGCCGCGTGGGCACTCGCGGCTGCTTTGGCTTGGCCGGCGGTTTGCTCGGCCACGGCGGCGGTGTCGCGCAACCACGTCACATACGTCTGGGCAGCGGTAGCCATCGCCGTCGCCGACGGGCCGGTCCAACGTGCGGCGGTCAAGCCTGAAATCACCGCGTTATATTGGGCCGCTGCTGAATACAGCTCGGCAGCCAGCGCGTCCCAGGCCGCTGCGGCGGTTACAAGTGAACCCGCCCCGGGCCCAGCGTACATGCGCCCGGAGTTCACCTCCGGCGGTAGCAAGCTGTAGTCCACAACCATCTAACTCCCCAATCTCCTGGCTTCTTGATGCATCTTCGGGTGTTGCTGGAAAGACTCGCGGCTCGTCAACGGCACAACCTCGCACGACCACACCGGAAACGGAAACACCGCAGGACTTTTGGTCGCCAGATTTGCGTCGCTGCCGGAGCTTTGCTCGGGTGCGACGGCGGGGGCTACATCGAAGATGCGCGATAGCCGCGAAAGTCGGCCGACGTCCGGGCCGGTCGACGCTGTTTCGGGTGCTCGCCATCAGTGGTCGCCGTCTTCCCTCCTGCCGCTGATCGGCAGGTCACGGGCATCTCGGGGACCGCATTCCGCGGGAGACACGCGGGTATCGCCGCGTCTGCACCCCGTCGTGCCGACTTGTCGTCTACTCGTGGAATGAGAACCGTCCGTGGTGAATTCGACGGGAGCGCAGATGGTCGAATCGATGATCTGCGGATGAACTATCAGTTACAGGCGCACGTTCAGCACGGCCGGAATGCCGGTGGGCAAACACCGCATCCCGGCGGAGCATGAGGTCGTCCCGACTTTTCCGGTGGATGAGAAAACCTCCGAACCGCTCCGCGAACTACCGGGCTCGGAACGTTCAAAATCCCGTGAAGACAACCGGCTTCGGGGACTTGCGCGGTAGCGATCTGCTGCGCCTGTACGGCTTCGGCCGGCAGACGTTGCGCGACAAGGAAATATCGATCGGCCGGCGACCCGGACTCCCCACGTTTCTTCTGGCCTTGATATTCAGTGACGGACCGACTGGATGGTGGTGCGGCCCGACCTGCACGCCCGCTAGCCCAGATTCTTCGCCCGCGCCGAGGTCGGTGCGCTGCAACAGCCAGGTCTCGAAGC
>CAYVQQ010000089.1:0-11439 GCA_964453085.1 uncultured Mycobacterium sp. | reverse complement strand
CGAAGTGCCAGAAGCCGAGCGGCGTTGTGATCGAATACAGCACGATATTGGTCGGCAGGCGGGTCCACCTGAGACATGCGTAGGTCAACGATGCCACGGCCGGAACGGCGAAGATCGCCGGAACGTCTCGGATGCCGAAATCGCCTCGGAGTTCGACCACGGCGTTGGCGTCGGGCGCGGCCGCCGAAGGCGCCGCCACCGGCGGTGTGACAGGATTCGGGAATGAGCGCACGCAGACTCGCCCGCATCCCCGGTGTCCTGGCCGCGACGGCATGGGGTCTGCTGAGCGTGCCCCTGGCCGTTCCCACCGCCACCGCCGCCCCCTGCTCTGACGTCGAAGTGGTGTTCGCTCGCGGCACCCACCAGGCCCCGGGTCTGGGCAACGTCGGCGAGGCATTCGTCGACTCGCTCACCTCCAAGCTCAGCGGGCGGTCCGTCGACGTCTACGCCGTGGAATATCCGGCCAACGACGACTACCACGGGAGCTCGTCGGCCGGAGCCGACGATGCCAGCGCCCACATCCAGGGCACCGTCGCCGGCTGCCCCAAGACCAGGATCGTGCTCGGCGGGTACTCCCAGGGCGCCACCGTGATCGACCTGTCGACCGTGCAGATGCCGCCCCCGGTGGCCGACCACGTCGCCGCGGTCGCTCTGTTCGGCGAGCCGTCCAGCGGCTTCTCGGGCATGCTCTACGGTGGCCAGCCGCTGCCGACCATCAGCCCGCTCTACACCGCGAAAACCATCAGCCTGTGCGCCCCCGACGACCCGATCTGCACCGGCGGCGGCAACATCATGGCGCATGTCTCCTACATCCAGTCCGGGATGACCGACCAGGCCGCGACGTTCGCTGCTGACAAGATCACCCAAGGCGCTCCGCGCGCCTGACGGCGTCCGTCCCCACCGTCGAGCACCCCGGTGAGAGCAGCCGCTAGGGTGGCGGCATGGCTATCGAATCGACGATGCTCGCCCTGGGGACACCCGCTCCGCCGTTCAGGCTGCCCGAGCCGGCCACCGGCGCCACGGTCGGGCTCGATGACCTCGCCGGGCCCGCGCTGGTCGTCACCTTCATCTGCAACCACTGCCCCTACGTCCAGCACGTCGCCGCCGGGCTCGCCGAGTTGGGCCGCGACCTTGCCGGCCTCGGGGTCCCCATGGTCGGCATCTCCAGCAACGACGTCGCGACCTACCCGCAGGACGGCCCCGAAGCGATGGTCGCCGAAGCCGACCGGCACGGCTGGACTTTTCCCTACCTCTTCGACGAAACCCAGGACGTTGCCCGCGCGTACTCCGCGGCCTGCACCCCCGACACGTTCGTGTACGACGGCGAACGCCGGCTCGTCTACCGCGGCCAGCTCGACGACTCCCGCCCCAGCAACGGCAAGCCGGTGACCGCCGCCGACGTGCGGGCCGCGGTCGACGCCGTGCTCGCCGGACGGCCGGTCGATCCCGACCAGCGGCCGTCGATCGGCTGCGGCATCAAGTGGCGATGAGGCAGTCGAGCACACGGGCCGGGTCGCACCCGTGAAAGTCGTACTGGCAGCCTACGGAAGCCGCGGCGACATCGAGCCCTGCGCCGCCCTCGGTCGCGAACTGATGCGCCGGGGCCACGACGTCACCATGGCCGTACCGCCGGACATGCGCAGCTTCGTCGAGGCCGCCGGGCTCGTCACCGCCGCCTACGGCAGGGACACGCGCGAACGGATGAACGCGGCGGCGAACTTCGTCCGGCAGGTCGACAACCCGCTCGGCGCGCTGCCTCAGCTCATGGAAGACCTCATCCAGGTCGCGATGGAGAAGAACACCGCTCTGGTCTCGCTGGCGGAGGGGGCCGACCTGGTGCTGGCCGGCATGAACGAGCAGGGCCTCGCCGCCAACGTCGCCGAATATCACGGCATCCCCTTCGCCGCGCTGCATTACTTCCCGGTGCAGCTGCAGCCGGCCGGCGGGCTGATCTCGAACCTCAAGACGCGGGCCGAGATGGCCCAGCGTGAGTGGCTGGGCCTGCCGGAGACCCCCGCGGCGGATTCGCTGGAGATCCAGACCTACGACTACCTCTGCGCGCCCACGCTGGCCGACACATGGAGCGAAGCCGACGCCCAGCGGCGTCCCTTCGCCGGCTCGCTCACCCTCGAGCTGCCGACGGATGCCGACGAGGGCGTGCTGTCCTGGATTGCCCGGGGAACGCCGCCGATCTACTTCGGCCTGGGCAGCACGCCGATCGATTCAGCCACCGACATGGTCGGCATGGTCAGCGCGGCCGCCGAGCGGTTGGGCGAACGGGTGCTGATCTGCAGCGGGCCCAACGACTTCACCAGGGTTCCCCACGCCGATCACGTCAGAATCGTCGCGGCGGTGAATCACGCGGCCGTCTTTCCGGCGTGCCGCGCCGTCGTTCATCACGGGGGCGCCGGCACCACGGCCGCGGGCATGCGGGCGGGAGTCCCGACGTTGATCCTCTGGCTCTGGCTCGACCAGCCGATGTGGGCGGACGCGGTCGTCCGGCTGGGCGTGGGTGGTGAGAGGAAACTCCCGGACGCCACGGTGGACACCCTCGTCGAGGACCTGCGACGCATTCTGACGCCGGAATGCGTCGCGCGATGTCAGGAGCTGCGTTCGCAGATGACCGAAGCCGCCAAGAGCGTCGCCTACGCCGCGGGCCTGCTGGAAGAAGCCGTCGCCGCCGCCGGCTAACGGACGGCCGGACCGCCGCGAGGAGGGGTGCGTCGTGGTTGTGCAACGAGAACTGGTTTGCGGCAGTGCCGCCCGATAACGACTCGGTGCTTCGGGTCACCGGCCTGACGGTGCCGCTGGAAGGCCGAACGGTGCTGGCGGATGTGTCGTTCGAGGTGCGGCCCGGGGAAGTCCTGACCATCCTGGGCCCCAACGGCGCGGGCAAGACGGTGCTGCTGCGCGCGCTTCTCGGCACGGTGCCCCATGAAGGCTCGGTCAGGTGGAAGCAGGGCGTCCGCATCGGGTATGTCCCACAACGGCTGCCCTACATCAAACACATCCCCCTGTCGGTCGCGGACTTCTTCGCGCTGAAGCGAAACGTCAAAACCGACGTCGGCCGCGCGCTCGCCACCGTGGGGCTGCCCACGGCCCTGGCCGACCGGCGGATCGGCGACCTGTCCTCGGGGCAGTTTCAGCGCGTCCTCATCGCCTGGGCTCTTGCCGGCGATCCCCACGTGCTGTTGTTCGACGAGCCCACGACCGGAGTGGACATCCGGGGCGAAGAAACCGTCTACGCCCTGCTGGCGAGGCTCCACCGGGAACGGAACCTCGCGATGCTCATCGTCACCCACGATCTCGCCGTCGTGCACCGGCTTTCCTCGACGGTGCTGTGTCTGAACCGGCAACCGATCTGCCAGGGTGCGCCGTTGTCGGTACTCACTGCCGAGAACCTGCGGCGGCTGTACGGGGCCGACGTCAGGTTCTACGAGCACAAACACGAGTAGGGACATGCAGACCTTTGTCCTCAGCCTGATCTCCGGGACGTTCATCGGAGGCGCCGCCGGCTATCTCGGGTCGCTGATGCTGAGCCGCAACATGGCGCTCGTGGCCGGGCCGCTGGGACACCTCACGCTGCCGGGAATCGCCCTGGCCCTGGTGTGGGGCTTCGACGTCTCCCTCGGAGCGTTCCCTTTCGTCATCCTCGGTGTCGTCGTGATCTGGCTGCTCGGGCTCAGAACGAAGCTGCCGATGGAGGCGCTGACGGCCGTCGTGTTCGCCTCCGGGGTGGCGGCCGCGTTTTTGTTTCTGCCGGTCGACCAGGCCGAGGCCGCGCTGGTCGGCGACATCGCCAAGGTCGGCATGGGCGACACGGCGCTGGTGGTGGTCGCCTCGGGCGCCGTGATGTTCACGGTTTACCGGGCCTTCCCGAAGCTCGTGCTGGCCAACGTCTCCGAGGAACTGGCCGCCGCCGAGGGCGTCAACGTCAAGCGCTACAGCCTGCTGTACCTATTCTTGATCGCGGTCATCGTGGCGCTCGGCGTGAAGATGGTGGGTGGGCTGTTGACGGCCGCGCTGGTGGCCATCCCGGCCTCCGCCGCGCGAAACGTCGGGAAGAACCTCACCCAGTACACACTCGGCGCGACGGCGGTCGGTGTCGTGTCGGCGGTGGCCGGCATCGTGGTGTGGCGGTTCACCGGTCTGCCGGCGGGGCCGCTGGTCGTGCTGGCCAGCACTGCGGTGTTCCTCGCCACGTTGATCTTCACCCGCTGATGCCGGGTCCGCCTCCCGCTGGTTTGTCGACGACGAGCACCTGTACGGCGCCCAGCCACGGGGCGCCGCGGCCCAACACTGCGGCGAACCCTTCCAGGTGATGCAGAAAACCGGGGTGCCCCGCCGTGAACAGCTCGCCCCGCACCCGGATTCGGCCGTGACGGCGACCGAGGTGCCGTAGGCGCCGGCGGGTCAGGAAGGTGGCGGCCGAGTACGGGGTACGCCGGCCCGGCCGATCGAGCAGCCCCCACGGGCTGCGCGGGTTCAACGCAAGGACGACGATGCGGCCGCCGGGCCGGGTGATGCGCGCCAACTCCGCCAAGGCCACCGCGGCGTCGGTGAACTCCAGCGTGGCCACGGCGACCGTGGCGTCGGCGACGGCGTCCGGCAGCGGCAGGTGCGCGACGTCGGCGCGCACGAGGCGGCCGGGAGCGCGGGCGGCCGCCACCGCGAGCATCGCGGCCGACATGTCGATGCCCAGAACCCGGTAACCGCGGCGCGCCAAAGCTTCCACGAGCCGGCCCGTGCCGCAACCTACTTCGACCACGAGCCCCCCGGAGGGCTCCGGCAGTGCCGTGTTGACCGCAGCCAGTTCGACTGCCCACGCATGAGAGCCCCACGGCTTGTCAAACCACGCGTCGTAAGCCCGGGCCCGGGCCGTCATCGTGAGGTCATCGGCCTTCGTCAGTTCATCGGCCTTCGGTCGTGTCGCGGTTACGGAGTTTGTCGAGTTCGCCGCGAACGCGCGCCACCTCGGCTTCCAGATCCTCCAGATAGTCGGCCAGATCCTCGGCGTCGACGCGGCGACGCCGACGGCGGCCGAAACCGGAACCATACGGTTCGGCCGGCCCGTAGTACTCGCCCGGCGGCGGCCCGTACGCAGCAGGATGGCCGCATCCGTGATGGTGGCACAGCCCGTGACCGCAGCAACAGCTCATCAGCGTTTCCTTACTCTTTCATGCGATCGCGCCCGGCGCCTCGTGACGGGCCATGCGGGCGACGATCACGGGAATCTGAGCGGAATTGACCACCGCCCGGCTCACCGAACCAAGCAGCATCCCCGGGAAACCGCCGCGACCGTGGCTGCCGATCACCACGAGCTGTGCGGTGTTTGCCTGTTCGAGCAGGCGGGGTGCCGGCAGATCGCAGACGACGATCTTCCGCACGGCGACGTCCGGGTAGCGCTCTCGCCAACCGCTCAGTCGCTCGGCCAATACTTCTTCCTCGCGGACTTCGATGTTTCGCCACTCGATCGGCGCCCAGTTCACACTCGCGAAGTCCACCGGTCCCATGTCGCTCCAGGCGTGCAGCGCAACCAATCCCACGCCACGGCGCGACGCCTCGTCGAACGCGATCTCGGTGGCCAACTCCGAGGTCGGCGAACCGTCGATGCCCACCACCACCGGCGCATCGGGGGCACGCGACTTCAGCGGCTCCGCGTCGTGGATCACGCCGACCGGGCAGTGGGCGTGCTGGACCAGCCCGGAACTGACCGATCCCAGCAACGAGCGGCTCAGGGCCCCCTGGCCCCGGCAGCCCACCACCACCAGGTCGGCCCGCTTCGAGAGATCGACCAGCGCCGGGATGACCGGCGCGAAAAGCACCTCGGAGGTGATGTGCGATGCGCGATCGTGGGCAGTCGCCTCGACGGCGACCTTGCGCGCCTCCTCGACGACCTCGCGCGCCTGATTTTCCAGATACTGCGAAAAGCTCGCCGGCGAGGACGGTTCCACAAAAGGTTCGGCGGGAGTCACCAGCGGCGCCACGACGTGAACCAACCGTAGGGCGACGTTGCGCATCTCGGCGTCCCGCGCCGCCCATTCGACCGCCGCGGCCGAAGAAGGTGAACCGTCGACACCGACCACGATCCCGAGCGGTTGAGCTGGCATGAAATCGACTCTATGCGGCAGTACGGGGTCGGATCAGGGGCTTTGGTCACTTACCGCCGGACCGCCGGTGCGGCGAGACGTCCGGCCACGCGGAGCGGGTGGGCACCTGTCAGCGGGGTTGCACATATAAAGACATGTGCATAAGTTACACGGTGTGGTTGAGGCGGGAGCGGGTCGATGAGCGCGGGGCATTCCCACGCACACGGGCATGCCTCGGCTGAGAGCGATCGGCGGTGGCTCATCGGCGCGCTGCTGCTGATCGTGGCGTACATGATCGGCGAGGTCACGGCCGGTGTGGCCGCGCGGTCCTTGGCACTGATCTCCGACGCCGCGCACATGCTCACCGACGCCGGTTCGATCGCGTTGGCGCTGTATTCGATTCGGTTGGCGGCGCGTCCCGCGTCCGGTTTCATGACCTACGGATGGAAACGCGTCGAGATCCTGTCGGCGCAGGTCAACGGCCTGGCGCTACTGCTGCTGGCGGTGTGGCTGGCAGACGAGGCGATCCGCCGGCTCATCCGTCCGCCCCAGGTCACCGGCAGCCTGGTATTGGCCACCGCGCTGGTCGGCATCGTGGTGAACGTGGCGGCAACGGTGATGATCGGTCGCGCCAACCGTGCCAGCCTCAACGTCGAGGGGGCGTTCCAGCACATCCTCAACGACCTGTTCGCGTTCGTCGCCACCGCCGCCGCCGGCGTGATCATGCTGCTGACCACGTTCTGGCGGGCGGATGCCATCGCAACCCTGATCGTGGTCGGGCTGATGACGCGGGCCGGATTCGGTCTGCTCGCCGCCTCGGTGCGCGTCTTCATGGAGGCCGCGCCGAAAAGTCTCGACCCGGCCGCGGTCGGCCGGGCCATGGCCGGCTGCGACGCGGTGGTCGAGGTGCATGACCTTCACATCTGGGAGATCACCTCGGGCTCCCCCGCCCTGTCGGCACATGTGTTGGTCGCGGACGGAACGGACTGCCACTCGGTGCGCGCCGACCTGGCGCGGTTGCTCGACGAGCAGCACGGCATCCGCCACACCACCCTGGAAGTCGACCATGTCGGCCACGACGCCGAACACCATCAGTCGGCACCTGCATCACCGCACTGCGAACAAGCGCACGGCCCAGTGCACCGGTCCCCACCGCCCCCAGACCCCACCGTCACGTCGTACTGAACGCCGTCACGTCGCGCTGAACGACAGCCCGCGCCGGTTCCGCGACGAACCGACTAAAACAATCACTTTGGGCAATAGTTTGATTCGGCGGCACTTACCATCGACGTGACGTCGGGGAATGTGATTGTTTTGGACCCCAGAGCGGAATGAATGTCCTGGCTGATCGCATCCGGCGTTTCGCCGTCTTTGCGGTCGGCGCAGATCTGCCTCCCCAAAGCGACTACGGGGGCGTCCTCACCCGCCGGCCATGTAAAGCCCAAACTGTGCATCTCCGTTAGGAACGTGTCGTCGGGATCGGTCGCCGTGTCGGCCAGCGCCGACGCGGGATTCAACAACAGCGCAGCGCCGACAAGCACAGGTGCGGAGAGCACGGTCAACCGTCGAAGTGAAATCATAGGCGCTCACTTTCTTCCTTCGGTTAACAAAACGATACACATCCGGGCGCTTCAATGTGCCGCGCATGTGGGCAACTCCACACCGACGTTACTTTGCTGAAAATTTGCCACATCACTACGTTCGGTGGATTTGACAGGGCACAATCGCCTTCGGGCAGTGGTCTGGGAATTTGCCGGTTCGCTTGGTTCGACAGGTCGACCGGCGGATGGACGGCCTGCGGCGGTCGACGGAGGAAGGTGACGGGCAGGTGACCGGCCGGTGGCGCGGTCGTGCCGGTGCCGATCCCGGGGCGTGTGCGGCACCCGCACAAGAAATGCCCCTTCCAACGTCACCACCCGCCGCCAAACCGGCCGCGTGGCCACCTTTCACCTCTCTGTGGTCACCTCTCTCCGGCCAGCACGTCAGGTTTGGTCGCGGTGACCGCGTGGGTGCGGATGAACGGCAATCCCCACCAACCGCGCCAGCCGAGATCATGACGCTCGACGTTCGCCATGCCGCGTTGCCGAAGCCGGGTCGCATACAGGCGGGTGAAGCCGATGTCGGTGATCACGAGACGTCCGCCGGGCCGCAAAACGCGCACGGCCCCATCGATCGCGGCCAGCCGCGCCTTGTTGCCCGGCAGATTGTGGATCGCGAGGCTGCTCACCACGAGATCGAACGACGCATCGGGAAACTGCAGGTCGGTCATGTCGCGGGTGTGCAGTTCGATCCGGTCGGCCACACCTTCGGCTTCGGCGTTCGCCAGGGTCGCTTCAACGTGGTTACCGGTCTGGTCCGGCCGCCAAATGTCCACCCCCACGGCACTTCCCCGCGGCAGCAACTTGGCCACGGCCAACAAAACCGCGCCACGTCCGCAGCCAAGGTCGAGCACGCGTTCGTCGCCGCGCAGCCCTAACCCCGTCAGGAGGTGGGCCCACACCTCGAACTTCCCGCGCAGGCTGAACCGCCGGATCCCAACACCGGCGCCGATCAGCACGACGGCAACCACGGCCGCCCCGGTTCCCGCGGCGAGGCGACCGTTCGTCAACCACATGGCGGCCAAAACAGCTGCGGCAACGCACAACAGCAGGTAGCCGGCTAAGACCACCGGTGCGGGGATCAGCCGGTAGTCACCATCCACCCCGTACCGTCCTCGCGGGCGGGCGAGGTCAGTTGCCGGATCGGCCATCGCGATCGCCTCCGTAAGTAATCGTCCGGTAGTCCCTGGGGTCGCCTTGCCGATCTCCAGGACCATGCCCGCGACTTCGGTGTCGAGCCCCAAGTCGAGCATTTGCCCGGGGTCGGGCAGTTCGACCGTGGCGCCGGGCCCGCGCCGGCTGATCAGCCGGACCGCCCGGCCCAACAGCTTTGACATTCGTCGGCCGCCGGTCGCCCTGCGCGTCGCTCTCGTCGACGAACAGCCGGTCCACGGTCTCGCCGGGCACGGACTTCACCGGGTAGCGGCACAGGCTACCGATCCAGCACCTGGCCCGATGCGCCGCCCCCGCGAGCCGTCGAATCCGCCATGGGCACAACTTCAGGCGGGCACACCCGCGTCGGCGGCGCCGCCGAGCAGCGATTTCGCAGACCTGTTTGCCCGCCGACGATCGTCGACCCGGTGTGCGACCGCGCAGCCGGTCCCTGTAGAAGATTCTCGTGGACGAGCCGACCCCCCGACCGTTCGATTTGCCCGCCCTGCGCGACTCGGTGGCCCGGCGGTTGCATCGCCGGGCGGTCGCCGAGGGCCGGCTCACGCTGCCGGCCGTGCCGGCCCTCATCGACGAGTACGTCAGAATGTGCGGGCAACTGTTCGCCGGTGTGGGCGTTCAGTACACGGCCGAACAGTCCGCTCAACTCAGGAGCGTGCTGGAAACCGAGTTGGCGAAGGGCTATCGGGCCTCGCCCCGGTCCAACGTCGTCATCACGTTTCACACCCCCTTCGGCACGACGCTGAACTACCGCGTCAAGGCCGAATGGTGGACGCTCGAAGCCGACTACGACCACTGGGTCCAGACGCGCCCGGCGCCGCTGTTCGGCAGCGAACCCGACGCGCGGGTGTGGGCGCTCGCCGGCGAGGCGGCCGACCCGTCGGCGTGCCGGGTACTCGACCTCGGCGCGGGAACCGGACGCAACGCGCTGGCGCTGGCGCGGCGGGGCCACCCAGTCGACGCGGTCGAGATGACGCCCAGGTTCGCCGACATCATCCGCACCGAAGCCGACAAGGAATCGCTGGGCGTCCGCGTGATCCAACAGGACGTCTTCGCGGCCATGGAAGATGTCGGCTCGGAGTATCAGCTGGTCGTCGTCTCCGAAGTCGTTCCCGACTTCCGGACGGCGTCCCAGTTGCGCGAGGTATTCGAACTGTCGGCGCGGCTCCTGGCGCCCGGCGGGCGCCTGGTGCTCAACACCTTCCTGGCGCGTCCCGGCTACACCCCCGACGATGCGGCGCGGGAAATGGGACAGCAGTGCAACACGATGATCTTCACCCGCGACGAGGTGGCGACCGCGACGGCCGGGCTGCCCCTCGAACTCGTGGCCGACGACCCCGCCTACGACTTCGAGAAGGCCCACCTGCCCGCAACCGCGTGGCCGCCCACCGGGTGGTTCGAGGGGTGGGCGCGCGGCCTGGACGTCTTCGACGTCGAGCCGGAGCAGTCCCCGATCGACCTGCGCTGGCTGGTGTACCAGAAGAACACGGGCTAGATGGGGAACATTCGGTGATCGTCACGGCACCGGAGGATCATGGCGGTCGGTGTGACCCGCAGGCAACACCAGCAAGGATTCGGCAGCCCATGACACCCCACAAGAGCGAACGGCTCGTTCGCCGCATCCTCGGCATCGACTGGCCGCGCCGCTTCATGCTCGCCGTGTTCGTCGTGATCGCGGTCGTGGGGGCGGCGCAGTTGACGTCGTCGCCGGTGGCCTGCCCCAGCGGAGGCTGCACCCGCCACGAAGCCGCCGTCATGCCGACCGAGCCGGCGCGGGTGACCATCACACCGCGCGACGGCGCGCGCGGCGTCGACCCGGTCGGGCAGGTGATGGTCAAAGCCGACGCCGGGATCCTGACCGGGGTGCGCATGGTCAACGACGCCGGCAAGCCGGTCCCGGGCATCATGACCCCGGACCACGTGGCGTGGAAGCCGACCGTGCCCCTGGGCTACGGGCGCACCTACACGCTCACCGTCACCGCCCGCGGATCCGACGCCGTCGACACCACGCAGGTGTCGTCGTTCTCCACGCTGTGGCCCTCCAACCAGACCAAGGTGTACTTCGAGATGACCTCGGAGGCGCCCCTGCAGGATGGCGGCACCTACGGGGTCGGGACGGTTGTCGTCGCCCACTTCGACGAGCAGATCGCCGATCGGGCCGCCGCCGAGCGGCACCTCACGGTGACCACCGATCCCCCGGTCCAGGGTGCCTGGTTCTGGGTCGACCGCCAGAACGCCCACTGGCGGCCCGAGCGCTACTACGCGCCGGGGACGCAGGTTACCGCCGTTGCGGACATCTACGGAATCGCCTTGGGCAACGGCATCTTCGGGCAGGAGGATGAGCGGGTGTCGTTCCGGATCGGCGACGCCCACGTGTCCGTCGCCGACGATGCCACGAAGCAGGTCAGCGTATACGACAACGGCAAGCTCGTTCGGACGATGCCCACCAGCATGGGCATGGGCGGAACCGAGGACGTCGGGGGCAAGACCATCTATCTGTGGACTCCGCCGGGCATCTACACCGTGCTCGGCAAGGGCAACCCCGTCATCATGGACTCCTCGACGTTCGGGCTGCCCACGAA
>CAYVQQ010000088.1:3883-11525 GCA_964453085.1 uncultured Mycobacterium sp. | reverse complement strand
CCGCCC
Organism: uncultured Mycobacterium sp.; assembly: GCA_964453085.1. Taxonomy (GTDB): domain Bacteria; phylum Actinomycetota; class Actinomycetes; order Mycobacteriales; family Mycobacteriaceae; genus Mycobacterium. The sequence goes on along the minus strand of CAYVQQ010000088.1, from coordinate 11,519 downwards.
AAACCCTCTCTACGGCCTCACCACGGGCCAAAGCGCATCGCGCTGAAGCCAGCGCAATCCGTGGAGCCTCCCCCCGTATCCGAAATCGGCATGGACGATTTCTGGGGGCGATAACAAATTTTTAACGACCCTGTCAGTTGACCGGCATGCTGGCCCCGTGCCAAGCTTGCTACTGCAAGCACCTTGATAGGTGAGGCGTCGGCACGGATATATGCTACTCACCCCGAACGTCGAGAGACGCCCCGGGTCAGGAAAGCTCCTCCCGGACTAAAGGGTTGAGTCCAAGTGGCTTCAGTGAGTCTGATATGCCGTGTGATGCCAAAACTTTGACGAGTGGGGTGTGAGCGGAACACTTCACGGTGTGCCGTTCTCCCTCCAAAGTGCATTGATGTGTAGAGGCGTGTGTTGCGCCCGGGCCGGAAGGAGGTGAGGACCAAGTGGGAGCCAGTGATAGCGGTGACCCGTATCGAAGTCCTTGCACACCCTTGTCCGGCCAACACGTATCTCTGTAGCGAGCCGTGTGCCTTGGCCGGAACCACCTCGGCGACAAAGGAGTTCCGTCATGGCAACCAATGTATTGACCCTACCCACCGCACTTGTCGACCTCACACATCGTGCCCCGCAAACGGTCAGCGCGGCTACTACCCCACGGAATGACTACCAGACCGAATTGGTCATCGCCCTAACACGACTCGAACTCGCTGTGGGCGTGGGCTCGATGATCGGCGGACTCGTCGGCCTTGGTATCGGCGCCACTGCCGGCTGCATCGTTGGTGCGGCACCTGCGGGCGCGGTCGGAGCTATCGTCGGCGGCGCGGCCTTGGGCATCCCGGTCGGCATTTACAGCTGGGTCCGGCTCAACAACACCCTCACAAATAGCAGCGCGTCTGCCGCCTGAGCGACTCGCGCGATCCAAAACCGTCTTGCCCCGATCCGGTTCCGGCATCCTTTCCTGCGCCGATGCCATGGGCTGATCGGGCTTACGTCAGGAGAAGATCATGGCTTTTGTTGTCATACACCGCCTTTCCGCTAGCGGAAGGGTGGGGGAGAGGTCGATGCTGCGTGCGGGACGTCGACTGATAAGCACGCTACACCTGCCGCGCATCCCGACTCCCCAGGAGCGGGCCAACCTGTACGTCTCGCGGATGCCGATTGCGGTAATCACCGCGTCGCTGGGCGGGCACCCGCCCGAAAGCGTCGGCTATCGCCGGTGATGCACGGTGCAGCTCCGAAACCGTTGTGCGACAACGCGCATCGGCGATCGCGCGGCGACGCGACACAGCTGAGTCCATGCGGGTGCCTTCGCCTGCTCAGCGTGCGAGCAATGCTGCGCGACGGCACAGACCCGGCTGTCGCCGCTGTGGTCACTGGCGTGCCACGAGCGCTGGTCGAGCAGATCCTGACCCTGGATCACGACCGGCGCTCGCGGGCGCGAGCTGCCGATCCGGTCAGACCGGCCCACACGCGGCCGCACTAGTACTCGGCGAGGATTGCGACGGCGATCTTCGACATGGGCGCATCGAGGACCGCCGAGATATGTGCTCGGGCAAGTGTTTCGATGTCCGTGGTTTGGCGGACGGAAACGTGCTCGCCGAGTTCGGGAATCACGACTTTCCACCGTGAACCATGCCGCTGGACCGAGACATCAAGGCAGCGCCCCGGCGCTGCGGGCGACGCCGGCGCGCCCGCGCCGCCGAAGAACCTGCGTTCGAGCTGGGTAAGCATTTGCTCAAGCTCGAATTGTTCGAGCCGCTTTTTGGCCGTCCACCGAAGCGCCCGACGCGCTTGGTGCCCCCGTCGTGACGCCGGAGAAGCGCGGCGTGATCCGCGGCGATCTGCTCTGCGACCTCAGCCCACTGATACTTAGAACGTGTTGGGAAAGTGACTCAGCGTGTCAAGGTGACGAATGTTATTTCAATGGTCAGTGTAATCATCGGGGCAAGAGAGCGCCGAGAGTCTGTACCCGTCGGATCTGGCCGACGAGCAGTGGGCCGTCGAAGGGAGTGCCCCAAGCGGCGGGATCTGCGAGGGGTCGAGTACTGGTGTGGGGCGCGGGGGCGGACCGAGTCATAGTCGGTCGCGGCGGGATCATCGCGTGGTGTAGCCACCGTTGGCCAAGATGGTCTGGCCGGTGATCCAGTGGCCCTGATCGGTCAAAAACACCACCAGCGGTACGATGTCTTCGATACGGGTCAGTCGGTTGCCCATGGCCTGCGATTTGTGGAAGGCCACCCGCTCCGGCGTCTCCTGTGGATAGAAGAACGGCGTATCCATCGGCCCAGGTGCCACGTTGTTCACCGAGATGCCTCGCACACCGAACTCTTTGGCTGCGGCCCGGGCGAAGTGCTCGACGGGGCTCTTGGAGCCTGCGTACGTCGAGTAACCGTCGGTGAAGGCACTCAGCAGCGAGGTCACGATCGTGACCACCGAACCGCCGTCATTCAACCGCTTGCCCGCCTGCTGCAGGAAGAAATACGCCGCCTTGGCGTTGACGTCGAACATCGAGTCGTACTCGTCCTCGGTGGTCTCCAGAATCGGCTTCCGCAGCACCTTGCCGACGGTGTTGATCGCGATGTCCACGCCGCCGAACGCGTCGACCGCCGCGTCGAACAGCGCGGTCACGTTGGACGTTTTGGTGAGGTCTGCCTGCACCTTGATCGCCTTGACACCGACGTTCTGCGCCACAGCGACGGTTTTGTCGGCCTCGGACTCGGTGGCACTGCTGTGGTAGTGCACCGCGACGTTGACGCCCCGAGCGGCCAATGTGGTGCTGATCAGCCCGCCCAGGTTCTTGCCACCCGCCGCGACCACCGCTGACTTGCCGGCCAAGTTGCTCATGCCCTGCCCTTTCTCGATGTACCGACAGGAAGTTAGGCCACAGAAGGACAAATGAGAAACAGAGATCTGGGACTATTTGACAACCATCGCTTGTGAATAGGCTGGGTCGGTGACTTCCGCTATCCCCGACCTACGGCGCGTGGGGCATTTCGTCGCCGTCGCCGAGGCCGCCGGGTTCACCCGGGCCGCCAAGCAACTGCACCTGAGCCAACAGGCGCTCAGCAGTTCGGTCCAACAGCTGGAAAAAGAAATCGGCGCGGCCCTGCTGGTACGCACCGGCAGGCGAATCAGCCTGACGCCGGCCGGACAAACTTTGCTCGACGAAGGCCGCACCTTGCTGGCCGCAGCACGGACAGTTGCCCAGCACACGCGGGCTGCCGCCGAGTCAGCGCCCGACGAATTCGTCGTCGGGCATTCTCCGGCGATCAGCAACAGCGAGGTATACGCGCTGCTGCAGTCCGCGATCGCCGCGGCGCCCGCCACGTCGTTCACCGTGATGCAACTGTTTCCCGACCGATTGGTGAGCGGGGTGCGAGAGGGCACAGTACATCTCGGGTTGCGCCGCGGCATGGTGCCGCAAGAGCGCCTGGCCGCCGCCGTCGCGCGCTATGACACGCTACGCGCGGCCATCCGCAGCGACCACCCCCTGGCCGGGCACGATCGCATCACCGTCGCAGATCTACGCGACGAGCCGATCGTGCTGTGGGCGCCGCCGGGGGCTTCCTCCTACAGCGATTTTCTGGTCAGCCTATGCCGTCGCGCCGGCTTCGAGCCGCAGTACCAGGTCAGTCGGGTGCAGGGATGCCCGCCCGAGGTGGCGCCCCTGACGAACGACGGCGTCGCGTTCGTCACCTCGCCACCGGGACCGGCGATCGGCGGCGCCGTGACCGTCGTCGACATCGAGGGATCGGTGCTGGTGCCGATGCAGGGTTTGTGGCAGCCGCACACCAGTTCGGCGATACGGGATCTGATTCTGGGCGTGAGGTGAGCGGCGAAACCGTTCGGGCGACTCCGGCGTCCTTCCGCCTCGCGGCCCCTACCGCACGTCACCATCCGAATGACTTGACTGATGAAGGTTCCACTGGCCGCAATCGGGGGCCAAGACATCGTTGACGTCGACTTCGAGTCCGCCGACTCGCGGGCCGGGAGTGGACGCCGTACTCACGATGCGCTGGTAGAGAACAGCGGCGGGGTAGACCTGATTGCCGGACCAGGCTCGAGTTTGCCAGACCCACCGGCGACCGGGTGTGCTCGAAGACCCGACAACGCCGTCGGCCACGGCCCACTGGCAGACTTTGATGCCTCCGTAGACCCCGGTGCGTTGCACTCCAAGAACCTCGTTGATTCCGCGAAACCACTGCAGCGCGACGCGATTCCAGGTGTCGTGGTTGATGTCCTCGTCGATGGTGAAGAAAATCGGCGCACTCTGGCCGCCGCCTGCCGCGGTGTGCAGCTGCCAGGCGGTGCGCGCGTCCGCGATACCGCCGGCGTAGCCGCGCGTGAAGTCCGACGGTGCCGTCCCACCCGGCTTGCCGTACTGGTAGTTGCTGACTATCACCAGGCCGGCGGCGGTCAGAGACTCGGCGTAGGGCCGAGTGATCGGTTTGGCGCCGAACGACGAGCCAGGACGCGGCAGCGAGACGTAGTTGACCACCCCGCTGTAGCCGGCAGCTCGGATGAGCTGCGCCGGGATCTGGCGCGCGGCGAAGTCGATCAGTTGAGGAACGGCGGCGGCTGCCGTGGGCATGCCGCAGCCCGCTGATGCGACTCCCAGACCGGCCAACGCGGTGGCGTAGCGTAACGCGTCGCGCCGGGAAACCGTACCTAGTCGCCCATGGCTGGCCGCCGGGGGCAAATCGTGCATCGCGCGATGTTAACGATGTTACTGCTGTTAACGGTAGACCCGCGGAGGCCGAATGTCTGTTGCGTTGCCAAACGGATACCGGGTGGTGACCGTTGGGCCGGCTGCGACCCGAAAAGCCACGCCCGAAACGACTGGTAGTCGCGAGCCCGCCACGACGGTGTTCACGAGGGGCTGGGGTGAGGCAGCAGGGCCACGACCGGGATGGTGCGGGTCGTCCTGCGCTGGTAGTCCGCGAAGCCTGGGTACCTCTCGGCCTGGAGGGCGTACTTGGCGTCGCGTTCTGCGCCGCTCAACTCAACGGCGTGGACGTTGAGACGGTCGTCGCCAATTTCGATTTCCGCATCGGGGTGTGCCCGAAGATTCCAATACCAGGCCGGATTGCGGTCCGCGCCCGCCGCTGACGCGAACACGAGATAGCGCTCGCCGTCGGCCATATACATCAGTGGGTTCACGCGCTCGTGTCCGGTGCGCGCACCGATGCTGTGCAGCAGGAGAACGGGCGCACCCTCAAACGGTCCGCCGAGGCGGCCGTGGTTGGCGCGAAACTCCTCGATGTTGGCTTGATTGAAGTCGTCGTCCCCCACGCGCCTTCCCCATTCGGCCCGATACAAGCGGAACTAATATTCCGCTATGAAGCATGGTCCAGATGGCCCACAGCGTCAACCCGTGGGCCAGCGATCGGTGTGTGACACTCGGCCGATGCCTCCCAGCCCCGAGCGGAGTCGATCCCGGGCGCTGCGCCGAGATGCGCTGGAGAACCGCGAGAAGATTTTGCGCACCGCAGCCGAGTTGATGGCGCGCCGTGGACGTAACGTTCCACTCAGCGACATCGCCGACGCTGCCGGTGTCGGGGTGGGCACCTTCTATCGGAGTTTCGCGGATCGGGCAGCGTTACTGGGGGAGCTTCAACGCCGCGGCTGCGATCTGCTTCTCGAAGCGCTCGCCCGGATCGCGGCCGACGGATTGACCGGCGCCGAGGCCATCGAGTCGTACTTGCTCGAATGCCTGAATCTCGCCGATCAACTGGTGGCGATGCCGTTGCGAGGCGCTGAGCACCTTCGTGACGATGCCGCGATCCAGGCACAAGGGCAGGTGCTGGGAGCGATTGCGCAGTTGCTCGCTCAAGGCCGGGCTGATGGCTCCATTCGCGACGACGTCGACGTTTCCGACATTGCGGTGTGCGGCACGCTGATAGCGAATCCGCTGCCAACCACTGCCGACTGGCCCTCCGCCGCGCGGCGGCACATTGAGACGTTCGTACGCGGCCTCCGAACGGACGGCGGCGGCCGCTAGGGCCCGTGCGTGGCGGCGTCTACCGCTGAACGGGTTACTCTTCTGGCAGTGTCGTCTCACCGGTGATACGCTTGCGGACGTGGATACGGTAACGGTGCGTGAACTGCGGAACAGGGGAGGGGAGGTCCTGCGCCGTGTCGAGCGGGGTGAGCACGTCGTCATCACCCGGGACGGCACGCCGGTAGCAGAGCTTCGCCCACTGCCTCGTTCCAGCGCCGGCCCAGCGGAACTGATTCGCCGCCGTAAGCATCTTCCCCAGGTGGACCCGGATGCCCTCCGGCGCGACGTCGACAACCTGATCGACTCGTCGCTGTGACGGAAGCCCGGAACTGGGGGATGCTGGACACCTCCACCGTGATCCTCCTGGGCCAAATATCCGATCCGGCCGAGCTTCCTGACGAATCGGTGATCAGCGCGATAACCCTGGCCGAGCTGTCCGTAGGTCCGCACGTCGCGCGCGACGATGCCGAGCGCGGTGCCCGTCAACAACATCTCCAGCAGGCCGAGGCGGACTTTGACGTACTTCCGTTTGACGGGGCCTGCGCTCGAGCTTTTGGTGGCGTAGCGTCGGCGCTGCGCGCATCGGGGCGCAAGCCGGCTGCACGGGCATACGATGCACTCATCGCAGCCAGCGCAATCGCACATGCGGTGCCGCTCTACACGTGCAATCCGACGGACTTCGCAGGGATCCCGCGGCTGGAACTCCGATCGGTCACCCACCCGCATCGCCGATAGGGATTCCTGAGTGGCCAGGTGTCGATCCAGGGAACTCGTTTCGGTAGCATCGATGATCTGGCGAAAGCCAAGGTTTCGGTGACGATCGACCAGGCGGTGCTGGCGGCGGCCGACTTGAACGCCCGGGCGGCCGGACTGAATCGTTCGGAGATGATCGAACAGTCGCTGCGCAACGAGCATCCGAATCTCGCTTGAGCACTACACCACACGTTGTGCCCGCGCTCGATATCGACGCCTACGCACAGAAGGTTTATCAGGCGAATCGGGCCGCTGGCCTGTGATACACCCGGAGACATCACGCCACGCCGCGACACCGAACTCTACGTGGTCGTACTGTCTGACGCGATTCACCTCGCCGCCGCCACCGGCCGTGTGATCACCTGCCGTTTATCCCCGGTGAAATACCCAGCGGCACAATGCTTATGATCGTCGCAGTGCAGCAACCCAAAGGGGTTGCCTTACCGGAGTTCATTCAGTGGCTTCCTGTCGTGGCCCTCGACGAACCCGTCGGCAATGTCGGCGGCCCAGCGCTCGCCGACACGGCCGCGACCGTCGCCGCCCTCGTTTCCTGACCGTTGGCTCAACCACGGTCGTCACCCTGGTTCGGCGCGAAGAGCCATGATGCCGGAGAGTGATTCGCCATGACGTCGCCGTGGTTTCGTTGGACTTCGGATCGGCATGGGTCACGCAATATGGTCAGCGGGGCGACACGCCCTAAAGGGTCGGGTGGCCCGGGAGAGTTTCACCCCCGGGGCCACCCGACCCTTAGGTCAGTGCAGGAATTACGTGGCGTTCGAACAGCTCGATACCGGAGCGGTCGTAGGCGGCCTCAGGAAAGTAGCAGATCGCATATCGGCAGCCGAGGTCCCGCAGTCGCGCAAGCCGTTCGACCGCTTGCTCCGGGGT